>JACQZX010000078.1 GCA_016213665.1 Actinomycetota bacterium
CGCGTTCGTTGAACACCATCGGCGAGCCGTCGATGCGGCTGACGTGCAGTCCCGCCGCCTGTGCCACGGCGGCCGGTGCCGCGCTGTCCCATTGGTACATGCCGCCATCGTGCACGTAGATATCGGCGTCGCCAACGACGACGGCCATCGCCTTGGCGCCCGCCGACCCGAGGCGCACTGCGTCGGCTTCAAGTGCGTTGGCGATGATCACTGCGGAGTGGGGGTTTCGGTTGCGGCTGGTCACCAGCCGTGGTCGCGCGTGCCGTTGCGCAGGCACGATCGGCGCCGGCTCGGTAGCGAAGATCAGATTCATTGCCGGCAGGCTCACCGCTCCCGCCGACAGCCGACCCTCGGCCCAGAGTGCGACGTGCACGGCCCAATCGCCGCGGCCCGGCTCGCCGTATTCATTGGTGCCGTCGAGAGGATCGACGATCCACACTCGGTCGGTCTCGAATCGGCGCGGGTCCTCTACGCCCTCTTCGGAGAGCACTGCGTCGTGCGGCCGCGCACTTTGTAGCTCGGCGAGTAGGAAGCGATGGCTGGCGAGGTCGCCGGCATCCATCAACTGCCACGCCGGCGCCCCGTGTTCGAGCAGTTGTGTTCGCAGCTTCACGAGCAGTTCGCCGGCGACGGCGGCGAGACGGGTAGCGAGTTGTGCGTCGGTCTCCGTGCTCATCGACGCGGCCTCATCGGGCCAGTCTCATCGGTGTCCGAGTCGGCGAGCATCACGTACGAGAGCTCGCAGTCTTGCTTCGTCGGCGCCACTCTTGACCAGAGCCATGATCGAATCTTCGAGCCGTTCGTCGTCGGCTTCTTCGAAGACATCGATGCGACTCGCCGCGCTGGAACTGAGGGCGATGAGCGCAACTGCGGCGAAGGTGATCACCAATCCGATGGTCAGCACGACACCGGCATTGTTACCATTTATCGTCGTAATGATGATGCCGGCGATGCCTGCCACGAAGATCAGGGCAGTTACGCGGGGGATCCAGCGGCGGGCCATTACTTCAGCGAGCGAGCGGCTTGTACTTGATGCGGTGTGGTTGCTCGGCCGAGGCTCCCAGTTCCTTGCGTCGCCACGCTTCGTACTCGCTGAAGTTTCCTTCGAACCAACGCACCTGGCTGTCGCCTTCGAATGCCAGCACGTGTGTGGCGATGCGGTCGAGGAACCAGCGGTCGTGACTGATGACCACCGCGCAACCGGGGAAGTTGTCGAGCGCGGTCTCCAACGCCCGCAAGGTATCGACATCCAGGTCGTTCGTCGGCTCGTCGAGAAGCAACACGTTGCCGCCGCTCTTGAGCACCTTGGCGAGATGTACTCGGTTGCGTTCGCCACCGGAAAGATCACCAACTCGCTTCTGCTGATCGCTGCCCTTGAAGTTGAAGCTCGCACAATAGGCACGGCCGTGGATCTCGCGGTTGCCGACCTTCATGTGCTCGACACCACCGGTGACCTCCTCGAATACGCTGGCCTCGGGGTCGAGCGCATCGCGACTCTGATCGACGTACGCCAACTCGACCGTGTCACCGATGGTGATGGTGCCGTCGTCCGGTTTCGTCTCGCCGGTCAGCATCTTGAACAACGTGGTCTTGCCGGCGCCGTTGGGGCCGATGATGCCGACGATTCCCGCGCGTGGCAGCGAGAACGAGAAGTCCTCGATCAGCAGGCGGTCACCGAAGCCCTTGCGCAAATTCTGCACCTCGATCACCGTGTCGCCGAGACGCTTGCCGACCGGAATAGTGATCTCCAGTCGATCGGGTCCCCGCTCCGCGGCCTCCGCGTCTTGCTGCAACTTGTCGTAGGCGGTCAGACGCGCCTTGCCCTTGGCCTGGCGTGCCTTGGGTGACATTCGCACCCATTCCAATTCGCGCTCGAGCGTTCGCTTGCGAGCGTCGCTGGCCTTCTCCTCGCGCGAGAGACGTTCTTGCTTCTGTTCCAGCCAACTCGAGTAGTTGCCTTCAAAAGGAATGCCACGGCCTCTATCGAGTTCGAGTATCCACTTGGCAACGTTGTCCAAGAAGTAGCGGTCGTGGGTGATGGCGACCACGGTGCCGTGGTACTCCTGAAGGAATCGTTCCAGCCAGTCGACACTCTCGGCATCGAGATGGTTCGTGGGTTCGTCGAGCAGGAGCAGGTCGGGGCGGCTGAGGAGTAGCCGACAGAGCGCGACCCGGCGCCGCTCGCCGCCCGACAGCGTGGTGACATCGGCGTCGTCGGGTGGGCAACGCAACGCATCCATCGCGATCTCGACGTTTCGTTCGAGGCTCCATGCATCGGCGGCCGCGATCTTGTCTTCCAGCTCGGCCTGCCGCGCGCCGACCTTCTCGTAGTCGGCATCAGGATCGGCCCACATCGCCATGACCTCGTTGTAACTGTCGATCAATCCCTGCACGGCAGCGACACCGTCCATCACGTTGCCGCGGACATCCTTGGTTTCGTCGAGGGCCGGCTCCTGCGCGAGAAATCCGACCGAGAAGCCCGGGGTCAGGCGGGCGCTGCCGGTGTAGCCGTCATCGAGTCCGGCCATGATGCGCAACAGGCTGCTCTTGCCCGCGCCGTTGGCGCCGAGGACTCCGATCTTGGCGCCGGGATAGAACGACAACGAGATGTTCTCGAGAACGGTCCGGTCGGGTGGGTAGTGACGGGCAAGCTTGCTGCAGGTGTAGATGAATTCGTGGGCCATGGCGAGATGGCAGGCTAACGCCCTGCCCGCGGTGCTACATTCGCCGACATTCGTGAATACACAAGGGAGAGGTACACATAATGCTTGCAGATGACGGTTTCTTCAGCAGGGTGAGTCTCGGCCAGTTCGGGTTTCGGTGGCTGCACATACTCGCCGGCATCATGTGGATCGGCCTGCTCTACTACTTCAACTTCGTGCAGGTGTCTGCGTTCGCGGCGTTCGAGAGCGAGCCGCACAAGGAGGTCGGCGGCAAAGCCCGCCTCATCGCGATCGACAAAGTTACGCGCAAGGCGTTGTGGTGGTTCCGCTGGGCGGCGTTGGGAACATTCCTGACCGGAATCATGATCACCGGCATCGTCGAGGGTTATTACGACGCAGGAGTCGATGCCAGCGGTGCTGAGATCGGTTGGGAACGGTTCGCCGGCAACCTCGGCATCAGCACAGGCATGCTGCTTGGCACGATCATGTTGCTCAACGTGTGGGGCGTGATCTGGCGTAACCAGAAAATTGTGCTCGCCAACGCTGCCAACGTTCTGGCCGGCGGCGAGGCCAACCCGGAAGCGGCGGCCGCCGGCCGCAAGGCACTGATGGCCAGCCGTCAAAACACGATCTTCTCGGTGACGATGTTGTTCTTCATGATCTTCAAGTCGCACAGTCCGCTGGCGGGCAATGTGCTCGAAAGTAGCGACCTCGGCGTTTACTGGGCGGTAGCGCTGGTGCTCATCGTTGTGCTGGAACTGAATGCGCTCGGCTTGATGCCGTGGAAGACCGCAGCCAACAAGGGACTCAACAAGATTTACGACGGTCCCGGCGTGCGTAACACCTTGGTCGCCACCTTCGTGTTGTGGGCCGCCTTCTTAGTGCTCACCGAGATCTTCTTCCGGGTATAGCCCGGTCAGAAGTCGTTTTGGGACGATTCAGCCCCAGAAGTTCATTCGACGGTGAGCGTCGAGTTCATGTTGTTGTGACCGGGGATGGTGCAAACGATGCGGTACTCGCCTGGTTGTAGGTCGTAGACCAGGGCACCATCGCTGCCTCGCTTGGGGAGGTCGATGAAGTCACCGACAGGTGTGTCGCCGTCGAGCACGTACATATTGTGCGCGACTCCGGAGTCGTTGACGCTGTAAATCTTCACCGAGCCGGCGACGGCCGTGTACTCCTTGGCGTTCCACGCGATGCCGTCGACTGCTCGTACCACGACATCAGCATCGGCGGGAACCGTTCCCGCGGTGCTGCTGCCGCTGCCGCCACAGGCGCTGAGGGCGACCAAACCGACGGCGACGAGTGGGCCGATGGCGAATCTCAAGGTGATCGGGTGCTTCATGGGAAGCATTGTAGAAGTGGGGACTTCGGAAATGCAACCTGGGTGGTCGGTCGCCGCAGCCACCGCGGTCACGGGTACCATCGCCTGCGATGACCGCTTCGACGCAACCGGACGCGCAACCGGCCTCCCAGCCGGCGACGCCGTCGGCCGCCCAACCGGCGACGCCGTCGGCCGCCGACTTCGGCGCCAACTCGTGGCTGGTCGAGGAGATGTACGCACAGTTCTGCGACGACCCCGACTCGGTGAGCGAGACCTGGCGTGAGTACCTCGCCGACTACACCCCGCCGGCACCGGTCGCGGCCACTTCGGCCGCGCCGGTCCACGCACCCATCGTTCAGGGCGTCGGAGCCATTGGTGATGCCGAAGCCGTGGGCGAGCCGATACGCGGCGCAGGCGTTGCCATCGCGAGCAATATGGAACGAAGCCTTTCCGTGCCTACCGCCACCGGCTTCCGCAACATCGCGGCGAAACTGCTCGAGGTCAACCGGTCGGTGATCAACGGCTACCGCGGTCGCAGCGGTCAGGGCAAGGTCAGCTTCACGCACATCATCGGCTACGCCGTCGTGCGCGCGATCGCGGAGGCGACGCCGAACCTCAACAATTCTTTCTTGGTCGGCTCCGACGGCAAGCCGCGGTTGTTGCGCAATCCCCACATAAACATGGGTCTCGCTGTTGATCTCGACAAGGGCGACGGCACGCGCGCGCTGGTTGTGCCTGTACTGCGCGACGCTGACACGCTCGACTTCGCCGGCTTCCTCGCCGCCTATGAAGCACTGATTCGCAAGGTGAAGACCAACAAGCTGCAGGTCAGCGACTTTCAGGGTGCGACGATCTCGCTGACGAATCCGGGAACCATCGGCACCGTGCAAAGCGTGCCGCGGCTGATGCCGGGCCAGGGCGTCATCGTCGGCGTCGGAAGTATCGACTACCCAGCCGAGTTCCAGGGCGCCGACCAGCGCACGCTTGGCTCGCTCGGCGTGAGCAAGGTGGTCACCGTCACCAGCACCTACGACCATCGCATAATTCAAGGTGCGGAGAGCGGCCTGTTCCTGAAGCGCGTGCACGAGCTGTTGCTCGGCGAGCACGGGTTCTACGACGAAGTGTTCAGGAGCATCGGCGTGCCATACGAGGCCGTGCAATGGCGCGTCGATCAGCACTCGCTCAGCGGCGAAGAGGCGATGCTGCACAAGCAGATGCAGGTCGCCACTCTCATCCGGGTGCACCGCGTGCGCGGTCACCTCATCGCCGATCTCGATCCGTTGCGTTGGAAGACGCCGCACATGCCGCCGGAACTCGATCCGGCTACGTACGGACTCACCATCTGGGATCTCGATCGCGAGTTCCTCACCGGCGGCGTCGGCGGTTCGGAGAAACTCACCCTCGGCGATCTGCTCGGTGTGCTTCGCGATGCCTACTGCCGCACGATTGGTGTCGAGTACATGCACATCCAGGACTTCGCCGAGCAGCGTTGGATTCAGAGCAAACTCGAAGGCGTTTCGTGGGCGCTGCCCAAAGAGCGCAAGCATCGCGTGCTCGAACGTTTGAACGCGGCAGAGGCATTCGAGAAGTTCCTAGCCACCAAGTTCGTAGGCACCAAGCGATTCGGGCTGGAGGGTGCCGAAAGTGCCATCCCGGTGCTCGACCAGATTCTCACCATGGCCGCCGACGCAGGCCTCGATTCGGCCGTGTTGGGCATGGCGCACCGCGGTCGTCTCAATGTGCTCGCCAATGTCATGGGCAAGAGCTACGACCAGATCTTCAAGGAGTTCGAAGGACACGTAGATCCGAGTTCGGTGCAGGGTTCCGGTGATGTGAAGTATCACCTCGGGGCAACCGGCAAGTACGACGGGCCCAAGGGCGAGTCGATTCGTCTCGAACTGGCCGCTAATCCGAGCCACCTCGAAACGGTCGACCCTGTAGTGCTCGGAATGGTTCGGGCGATACAGGACAACATCGAACCGCCGGGTTCGTTCGCCTCCGTGGCGTTGTTGATTCACGGCGACGCAGCGTTCGCCGGCCAGGGCTTGGTTGCCGAATGCTTGGCGATGAGCGACATCTCCGGTTACCGCGTCGGTGGCACGATCCACCTGATCATCAACAACCAGATCGGGTTCACCACCAGCCCTCAGCATTCGCGCAGTTCGCTGTATTGCAGCGATGTGGCCAAAACTGTGCAAGCACCGATCTTCCACGTCAACGGCGACGACCCGGAGGCCTGTGTGCGGGTCGCCGAACTCGCTTTCGAGTATCGCCAGCGATTCCACAAAGACGTCGTCATCGACCTCGTGTGCTACCGCCGCCACGGCCACAACGAGGGCGACGACCCCAGCTATACGCAACCGTTGATGTACAAGGCGATCGCCGAGAGGGCGAGCGTTCGCAACTTGTACGTCGAAGCTTTGGTGAAGCGTGGCGAGCTGACGCCGCAAGAGGCCGAGAGTGCGTTGGCCGACTTCAACAGCAAGTTGCAGGTGTCGCTCGATGAGACTCGCTTGCAGGCGCCGGCGCCGGTGAAGGTCGCCAAGCCCCCGAAGCCGATGGGGGTGAGGCCACGGATTGAAACCGGCGTGGCGCGATCCACGCTCGACTCCATCTTCGACTCGTTGACCGCCTACCCCGAGGGATTCAGCCCCCACCCGAAGCTGGTGCGGCAGTTCGTCACCAGGGCAACGACGTATCACGAAGCGGGCGAGCTCGACTGGGCGACCGCCGAGGCGTTGGCGATCGGCTCACTGGTGCTCGCAGGCGTTCCCGTGCGACTGGCCGGCGAGGACACGCGGCGAGGCACGTTCAGTCAACGGCACGCCGCCCTGATCGACTTCGAGAACGAGCGGGCGTGGGTGCCCTTGGACGCGTTGCCGGCCGACGGGGTCACCGGCGGTGACAAGCGGGCCCGGTTCTGGGTGTACGACAGCCTGCTCAGCGAGTACGCCGCGCTCGGCTTCGAGTATGGCTATGCCCACGAGAACAAGAACGCCCTGGTGATGTGGGAAGCACAGTTCGGTGACTTCATCAACGGCGCACAGGTCATCATCGATCAGTACCTCGTCGCTGCCGAAGACAAATGGGGCCAGGCCAACGGACTGGTTCTGCTGTTGCCTCACGGTTTCGAGGGCCAGGGCCCCGAGCACAGTTCCGCTCGCATCGAACGATTCCTGACTCTGTGTGCTGACGACAACATCCAGGTGTGCAATGCCACGACGGCAGCGCAGTACTTCCACCTGCTACGTCGACAGGTTCTGCGCGACGTGCGCAAGCCATTGGTGCTGTTCACTCCCAAAGCACCGCTGCGCATGAAGGAGAGCCGCTCACAGATCGACGAGTTGACCGTCGGATCATTCCAGGAAGTACTCGACGATCCCTTCGTCGAAGGTCCGGGCACGGTGCGACGGGTTGTGTTCTGCAGCGGCAAGGTCGCGTGGGACGCATTCGCGGCACGCACCGTTCGTAAATCGCCGGCGGCGATCGTGCGAGTAGAGCAGTTGTACCCGTTCCCAGCAGTGCAGATGGGCGAGGTCCTCGAGCGTTATCCGAACGTCACAGACGTCGTCTGGTTGCAAGAAGAGCCCGACAACATGGGTCCCTGGCACTTCGTCGAAGCGCGTTTCGGACGCGTGCGTCCCGACGGTCCTGCTCCGCGACTGGTCAGTCGTATCGGAAGCGGCAGTCCCGCCACGGGCACCAAGGCGATACACGACCAGGAACTTGCCGACCTGATGGACGCCACCTTCGAAGGTCTCTAGCCGAGCTGCTCGCGCTCACAGACGTAGCACCGCCACCAGATCGTCGATCGCCTGCTTGGCGGACGAGACCTTGATGGTGGTCATTCCCATCGCCGCCGCCGGCTTGAGGTTGACCCCCAGGTCGTCGAGAAACACGCAATCTGCCGGCACTACACCCAGGCGTTCGCATGCAATCTCGTAGAAGCGTCGTTCCGGCTTGCGCACACCGACCTGGCTGCTCTCGACTATGTCGTCGAATCTCGCCATCACTTCCGCCAGCGTTTGGGCACGTTGCGGCGAGGAACGATGTCCGTCTGCATCGAGGACGTTGTTGGTGAGACAGGCCACCTTGTGGCCGGCCGCCTTCACGCGATCGAGTAGGTCCACCATCTCCGGTTGGATCTCACCGGCCAGCAATTCCAATACATCGACACCCGGCACGCGGTGACCGAGAGCGGCCGACTCGTCGGCGAACAGCCGATCGAACTCGTCTACGGTTACCTCGCTGCGTTCCAACTTCGCCCACGCGTTGTCGTGAGCCTGGCGCGCGTTCACCGACCGGATGAAGTTGATCGGCAATTCGTGGGCTGCTTCGTAGCGATTGAACGATTCGAAGGGACTTGTGAGAATGACGCCACCGAAATCCCACAGGACGGCTTTCTTCACCGGTGCATCGTAGGCTGAAGGGGTTATGCCACATCATGTCGTCGTCGACGGTTCCAATCTCGCCACCGAGGGGCGCACGCAGCCCAGCTTGGCGCAATTGAACGAAGCCGTGCTGGCGTACATGGCCGCGCATCCCGACTCGCTGATCACGGTGGTGGTCGATGCCACCTTTGGACATCGTATTGATGCCAAGGAAGTCGCCGAGTTCGACGAAGGGGTCAGCAACAACGAGCTGGTCGCACCGCCCGCCGGGGCCATCGGTCGTGGCGATGCCTTCGTGCTGAGCATCGCCGACAAGGTGAAAGCGACGGTCATCTCCAACGACAGCTATCAGGAATTCCACGGGCAGTATCCGTGGCTGTTCGATGAGGGTCGCCTGGTTGGAGGTAAGCCGGTACCGCACATCGGTTGGGTGTTTGTCGACCGATTGCCGGTGCGGGGTCCGCTGAGCCGCAAGAGCGTGGCCGACGGCAAGCGTAAGCGTGCCGGTGGCAAAGCCGTCGCTGATGCGACCGTCCGGGTGGGCAGCCCGGAGGCCAGTCAGCCGATGCCGGTGCCCAAGGGCCCGCCCCCCGGTCTCGCGGCCGCCAAGGCCGAGCCGAAGAAACGTGAGAAGAAGGCCGCGGCACCTGCCCGAGCGGCCGAAGCGCCGGCCAAGTCGACCGTCAACGACCTGCTCTCCTTTCTGACCTTTGTCGAACGCCACCCGGTGGGCACCTGTGTGAACGCCGTCGTCGACCATTATTCGTCGCACGGCGCGTACGTCCGCATCGATTCCGTAATCGGTTACGTGCCCCTGCGCCTGATGGCCGACCCGCCGCCGCGCAGTGCACGCGAGTTCATGAAGGTCGGCGAGTCGGTAACGCTGGTCGTCGATCGGTTCCAGCCGACCAAACGCAGCATTGATCTCGCCATTCCGGGGGTCGGGTCGACGGTTCCGCTGCCTGCCGCGAAGGGCAAGTCGACAACAGCCACGCGGCGCACGAAGGCTGCGCCGGAAGCTGTCGGGAAACCGGCGCCGACCAGGGTTAAGAAGGCAGCGACTCCAAGAAAGGCGGCGGTGCCCAAGACCGCCGCCGCACCAAAGCTGCAACAGCCGAAGCCTGAACGACCGAAGCCTCGACGCGTGGAAGCGGCAGAACCGGTCACGAAGGAGCCGTCGAAGAAGTCGGGCGGTGCCTTGGCGAAGCTTGGTTTGCGGCGTCGTCGCCCGGCCGACTGATTGGCTACGGTCGCTGCCGTGCGCCTGGCTACTTGGAACGTCAATTCCCTGAAGGCTCGTCTCGGGCGTGTCGAAGAGTGGCTCGCTGATGTCCAGCCCGACGTGCTCTGCATGCAGGAGACCAAACTCGCCGACGATGCGTTCCCGGCGTTGAGTTTCGCGGCGCTGGGCTACGAGTCGGCGCACTACGGTCAAGGGCAGTGGAACGGCGTGGCCATCGTTTCGCGAGTCGGGCTCACCGACGTGGTCGTCAACTTCGCCGACGGTGGCGACCCCGACCCTGATGCGCGCATCATCACGGCTGTGTGCGGTGGTGTCAGAGTTTCCAGCGTTTACGTACCTAACGGACGTTCACTCGACGACGACCACTATCAATACAAGTTGCGTTGGCTGAAACAACTACGTCGCCACGTGGCCGCGCTCAACGAGCCGACCGATCAGGTTGTCGTCACCGGCGACTTCAACGTTGCGCCAGCCGACATCGACGTGTACGACCCGAGCAAGTTCGTCGGTGCCACCCATGTCAGCCCTGCCGAACGAGCCGAACTCAGTGCGTTGTGCGACTGGGGAATGGTCGATCTCTTCCGTCGGCACCACGCCGACGCGAAGCTCTACAGCTGGTGGGATTACAGAGCCGGCGACTTCCATCAGGGGCGAGGCTTGCGCATCGATCTTGTATTCGGCACAACCTCGGTCGCCGAGCGCTGCGAGTTTGCCATCGTCGATCGCAACGCGCGCAAGGGCCAATCACCGAGCGATCACGCGCCGGTCATCGTCGATCTCACTTGAGAGTTCGGCACGCGCGATCCGGGTAGCGGTCGCAGTGCCGCGGCGGCAGACTCGGAGATTCCCAGGCGGGCGGCCAACTCACCGGCGTTCGCAGGTGGCGACTCGGCGAGCGTGCGCAGCACTCGGTCGCTGCACACCGCGAGCTCGTGCTGACCGCCGAGGCGGGCAATGGCCGCCCGCCACAAACGGAACGGTTCCAGCGGATCGACAGCCTTGGTGGCGCGTACCGGCGGCGCGACCGGTTCGTCGATCGCGGCAGAAGCGGTGACGGCGTGAAGCCACCGGCTGGGCGCCACCGGCTTTCGTTGTCGTTGCACGCAGTGGGTGATCAACAGCTCCTGCGCGGCGCGCGTGACGGCGACGTAGAACAGACGGGCCTCTTCGGCCATCTGCACGGCCGACCCTGCGGATGAGTGTGGCACCAGGCCCTCCTCGGCACCGGTGATGACAACGCTGTGCCATTCGCGGCCCTTCGCGGCATGGAACGTGACCAACGCGACGGCGTCACCGCTGTGGCTGGGTTCGAGATCGTCGAGCGCGCCGCGGACCTCGAGCCATGTGCGAAACGTGCCCGGCTCGCCCGCGGTCAGAAACCGGTCGGCCTCTTGGGCGACGCGCCGAGTCGTCTCGTCGCCGTCGACAACGGCCGTCTCCACCCAGGCCGCGAGCAGTTCGCGCGATGTGCACTGATGGGCCGCGCGCAGGGCCGTCTCGAGTGGCGAGCGGCCGACGCTGCGCTCTGTTTCGATGCCGTGCTGTTCGAAAGCGGTCTGCAACACGGTGAGCTGCTCGTTCGTGCGGGCGAGCACGGCGAGTTCGCGACCGCGGCGCTGGTGCATCTGTGCCCGAACATGTCGGGCGACCGCTTGCGCTTCGGCGACCTCGTCGGGGTGCGACCGCACGGTGACCGCCGGGCCGTCGGGGAGTTGGCTGCGCGAAGTGTCGTGTTGGCCGCTGGCCTCCAGCGCCGCGGCACCAGCGCGTAGCACTTGCGGCGAGCAGCGGTAGTTGGAGGTGAGCGCGAGCACCGTGACTCGCGGATAGTGCATCTCGACTTCGGCGAGCGTGCTCGGATCGGCACCGTTCCAACCGTAGATGGCCTGGCGCGGGTCACCGACCAGACAGATGTCGGGTCGGTCCCCGCGAATGCCCTCGAGCACGGCGTGTTGTAACGGGTTCAGGTCTTGGGCTTCATCGACGAACAGATGTCGGTAGCGCCAGCGCACGCCATCGGCCCACGCCGCGTCGGTGCGCAGGTCGGCAAGTGTTCGTGCAAGCAGGTCGTCGAAGTCGATCACCCCTCGGCGCCGCTTCAGCCGTTCGTAAGCCTCGACAAAGCCGGCATACGCCGAAGGTGCAACCGCGCTGCGGCGACGCGCGGATCGGCAGGCACCCTCGTAACTATCGGGGGCCACAAGCCGCGCGCGGGCCCAGTCGATGTCGGCGAGCGCCAGGTAAGGCTCGGCTCCTAACTTCAGTTCGGTGAGGACTTCCCTGGCGAGGCGAATGCGGTCGGTAGCGACGCGCGGTGGCGGTTGGTTGGCCGCCAACGCGCGGTCACGGAGCAGCCGTAGCGCTATCCCGTGGAACGTGCCCGCCTCGACCGGCTCGCGGATGTCGAGTCGTCGCAGGCGTCGCTTCAGTTCGGCGGCAGCATCGCGGGTGAACGTGAGCGCGAGCACGTGCCTTGCGTGAGCAGTGCCCTGCGCCACCCGGTAGGCAATTCGTCGTGTGAGCACCGTTGTCTTGCCCGAGCCGGCGGCGGCGACGATGGCGAGTGGCGCGGCGGCGCTGACGACCGCCTCGCGCTGTTCGGCGTCGAGGCCGAACAACACCGGGTCAGCGCTCACGGGTCACACGATAGAGCGACTGGGTGTTGTGGCGTTTGCGGACCCGCAGGGCTTCCCGGTGCCGTCACCACTTCTACTACTATGGGCTTATGCCGTTCCCGAAGAAGAACCTCAACTCCAACGAGACGATCGCTCTCGACATGCATCCCCATTGGTGGTACTTCGCCGAGCCCGCTTCGGCGCTGGCGCTGGTGATCGTGCTCGGAATTGTGCACGCCGTGAAGGGTCCCGACGGCGACACGGGCGACGCCCTCCGGCTGGTAATCATCGGTCTGCTGGTGTTGACCGGTCTGTGGCTGATCGGCCGTTACCTGAAGTGGATCACCACCAATTTCGTGATGACCTCGCAGCGGTTGATCTTCCGCCAGGGCGTGTTCGCCAAGAGCGGTATCGAGATTCCGCTCGAACGGGTGAACAACGTCAACTTCACCCAGAGCATTTTCGAACGCATTCTCGGCGCCGGCGACTTGCTGATCGAGTCGGGCGGCGAGGACGGTCAGCAGCGCTTCACCGACATCCGCCACCCCGACAAGGTCGTGACTCTGCTGCACGCGCAGGTCGAGGGCAACGCCATGCGCCGTTCAGGTGGCGGTTCGTCCAAGAGTGGCGACGCTGCCGATCAGCTCGAGAAGCTGGAGGGCATGCTGCAACGCGGAACTCTCACGCAGGCCGAGTTCGACGCGCAGAAGCGCAAACTGCTCGACTAGAGCAAATCAGTACGGTGTGCTCCCGGCCGCCGCCGTGGTAGGCCCGAACAGCGCTACGGCAGTCCGGCGTGTCCTACTGCCACCTGCGTCGACACGATCTTGCCCGTTTTGGCGGCAGCCGCGATGTCGGGGTGAGAACCGGCTGCCGTGAGCATGAACAGGGTGCGCCCGTCGTCGCCGCCGAGCATGCACGCGTAGCAGTTCTGCTCAGTCTCCAATTCCTCCAACACCTCTCCGCCGGCACGCACTCTGATGCAGCGCGGGCTGACGGCGTCGGCCACCCACACCGCCCCTTCGGCGTCGAGGCAGATGCCGTCGGGAGCGACGCCGGGAACCTCGGCCCACACGCGCTGCTTGGTCAACGAGCCGTCGGCGTTCACGTCGAACGCGGAGAGCCGAGCGCCGAGTGTCTCGGCGATGATCAACGTCTTGCCATCGGGGGTGATCACCGTCCCGTTTGGGAAGCGCAGCCCGGTCGCCTCGACATGCACGCTTCCGTCGGGATCGACGCGTGCAAGGGTGGCACCCTTGTAGGCCTTGAGCGCCTCGCCGAACGCACCTGAGTGTTCGGCGGCAGCGAGGTCGAAACCGAAGTTGCCGACGTAGGCCCTTCCGAATGCGTCGACGACCATGTCGTTGCAGTGGAACTCGGCGATCGTCGAGAGTTCCGCGTGCACCACCAACTCGTCGTCCTCCAGCCGCAGTATGCGCAGATCGAGCATCGAGACGACCAGCAGCCGGCCATCTGGCAACCAGCCGAGGCCGCTCGGCTGTTCGGGCACGATCAGCTTGGTGTCGACATTCCCGTCGGCGTCGACCGTCTTGACGGCGTGATCATAGAAGTCGCTGAACCAGAGCTTGCCGTGGTGCCAGCGAGGACCCTCCCCGTAGTGCAACCCTTCGGCCACCGTGTCAAGGTTCATGAGTCAACGCTAACGGACGCGCCGTCGACGGCTGTCACGACCCAGCCGTTCTGCAACGCCCCCGGTTGGGTGAGAGCGACGACACAGCCACCAAAGCCGCCGCCGGTCATACGCGCTCCGTAGACGCCGGGTGTCTCCTGCAACCTCGCCACCGCGTTGTCCATCGCAGGAGTCGACGTTTCGTAGAGGTCGCGCAGACTGTTGTGGCTCGCCAGCATCAGCTGACCGGCCTCGTCGATGTCACCCGCTGAGAGCGCACCGGCGAATTCGATGACGCGCCGATTCTCGGTCACGACGTGCAGCGCTCGCGCGCGGATGATCGGGTCGTCGATCGTGTTCACCTCGTCGACAGTGGCGAGTCGGAGTGGGCCGACCTCGCGCTCGGCAAGCGCGCACTCGGCGACGCGATCGGCGTAGGCACTGCCGACCAACCTCCGCTGCGTGACGAACCGAACAACCACCTCGACGTCGGCGGGTAGCGCAACCGGTGAGACGATCAGCGACGAGCAATCGATCAACAGGGCGTGTCCAGCGACGCCGGAGGTGATTGTGAGTTGATCCATGATGCCGCTGGGTAGACCGGTCGCGCGGTTCTCTGCCCGCTGGCACAGTTGCGCCAACTCCAGCGCCGGGCCGTCGAACCCCAAGGCCAGCGCCGCGGCCACCTCCAACGCGGCACTGCTCGACAATCCGGCACCGATGGGGATAGTGCTGCTGACGGTTCCTCGGAAGCCGCTTGGGTTGCTCATCTCGGCAATCACGCCTGCCACGTATTTCGCCCACAAAGGCGTGACAGCTTCCGGATGCGTGAGATCCAGTGGCAGGTCGAGCGGTTGTCGTTCGGCGGTGGAGGACAGTTGTACTCGTGGCCCACCGACCACACCATTGATCACGGTGTAACGATCGATTGCCAGCGGCATTACCGAACCACCCGTGTAATCCGTGTGATCGCCGATCAGATTCACGCGGCCAGGGGCCACAACCTGAAGGTTCATGCCAAATGCAACATCTCGCTGAAACGTTCGAGGGCTTCCAGGTCGAACGGTGCGCGTAACGCGATGTTCACCTGATCGGCGCCGGACTCTACGTAACCACCGATCGCATCCACGATCTGCTGGTCGTTGCCGGTGAGTACGCCGGGTCGCACGAAATCGCTGATTGCCCCGAACTGCTGTTGCAGGCTTTCCTCGCTGAACGCGAGGCCGACATTGATCGCGCGACGGATCTGCTTAGGGTCACGTCCGGCGGTCGCGCAATGCTGATCGAGTACGGAGTTCTTGTGCGCGAAGGCGTCGGGGTCGATGAACGGCACATTCCAGCCGTCAGCGAAACGAGCGGCGATCTTCAGCGTGCGTTTCTCCCCACCGCCGCCAATCCAAATCGGCAGCTTGGCCTGGACGGGACGTGGTTCGTTGCGCGCTTCCGTGAGGCGGAAGTAGCGGCCGTCGAAGTCGGTGACTTCATCGTGTAGCAGTCCCCGAAGACATTGCACGCCCTCCTCCAGCTGGTCGAGACGGATCTTGGCATCGGGGAACGGGAACCCGTAGGCGTCGTACTCGAGCTTTGCCCAACCCGAACCGAGACCCATCTCGGCGCGTCCGCCGCTGAGTTGATCGATCGCGGTCACGGCCTTGGCGAGTACCGCCGGGTGGCGATAGCCGATGGAGTAGACGAGCGATCCGCAACGCACGCGGCTGGTAGTGCACGCGAGAGCGGCGTGCATGGCAACGGCCTCGAGACAGGCCGCGTCGTCGCTGCGGCCAGTCGCTCCGTAGAAGTGATCCCACACACTGATCCAGCCGAAACCGAGTTCCTCGATGCGGCGCCACACGCCGCGCAGTTCGTCGGCCGTCGTGTGCTGCAACCCGACGTGCACTCCGAAAACGGTCACGAGGGGAAGGTAGCCTGCGCGGATGCCCCGTGCCCTCGTTGCCACCGGAATGGAACTCGAATTCGACACATTCGGATCGCCCAGCGACCCGGCGCTGCTGCTTATCATGGGATTCAACGTTCAGATGACGGCGTGGGATGAGCGTTTCTGCCAACTCTTCGCCGACGCCGGCAGGTTCGTGATCCGTTTCGACAATCGCGACTGCGGCCTGTCCACCAAGCTCGACGGTCAGCAACCTGATCTTGCCGGAGCGATGATGGCCGCTTTCGCTGGTGAGCCGCCGCCGGCGCTTCCGTACACGCTCGCCGACATGGCTGCCGACGCGATCGGCTTGCTCGATCACCTCGGCGTCACTCGGGCGCACATCGTCGGCGCATCGATGGGCGGAATGATCGCACAGGTGATCGCCGTCAACCATCGCGACCGCGTGATCAGCCTGGTTTCGATGATGAGCCAGCCCGGCGATCCCGAGGTCGGCCAACCCGCGCCCGAGGCCGCGGCTTCCATCTTCGGACCCCAACCCACCACGCGCGAGGAATACATCGAGTCGGCGCCGAGGTGGATGGTTTGGCAGTCGAAGAAGTACCGCGACCTCGATCGCATGAAGGCGCTCGCCGCTCGCGAGTTCGATCGCTCCTTCTATCCCGAGGGTGCGCCGCGTCAGCTCGCCGCCATCTATGGCAGTGGCCGCCGCGATGCCGAGCTGCGCACGCTCGACGTGCCCACCCTCGTCATCCACGGGCGCGACGACACACTGATCACGCCCAGTGGCGGCTTTCGCACCGCCGAACTGATTCCGGGCGCGCACCTGCTCTACCTCGCCGACATGGGTCACGATCTGCCCGAGCCGCTGTGGCCGGTGCTCGTCGATGCGATCATCAGCCACACGTCGCACGCCAACTCGCGGGCTGTGACGGCGGGAAAACCATGACGGCAGGGCCGCTCAGCGGTTACCGCATCATCGAACTGGCCGGCATCGGCCCGGCACCGTTCGCTGGAATGATGCTCGCCGATATGGGGGCCGAGGTGATCCGGGTCGAACGAGTGCAGTCTGTGCGTGATCCGCTTCCGGATGGCCCCCACTGGGATGTGCTGCTCCGCGGCCGTCGAAATGTGGCGATCGACCTCAAGCATCGCGATGGTGTGGCCACCCTGCTCGGTCTGGTCGCGAAGGCCGACGCGTTGATCGAGGGCTTTCGCCCGCAGGTGATGGAACGCCTCGGTGTCGGTCCGCAGGTCAGCCTGGCGCGCAACCCGCGGCTGGTCTTTGGCCGCATGACCGGGTGGGGCCAGGAAGGGCCGTATGCGAACTCCGCCGGTCACGACATCAACTACATCTCGTTGGCGGGAGCGCTCGCGCACTTCGGGCGAGCCGGCGAGGCACCGGTTCCACCACTGAACATGGTGGGCGACTTTGGCGGCGGCGGCATGCTCTTGGCCTACGGAGTCGTGTGCGCGTTGCTGGAAGCGCAGCGCAGCGGGCACGGGCAAGTGGTCGACGCGGCCATGGTCGACGGGACGGCCGTGCTGATGAGCATGTTCTGGGGGTTCCAGCGCATTGGGCTGTTCGACGAGAACAATCGCGGCACCAACCTGCTCGACACCGGTGCTCACTTCTACGATGTATTCGAGTGCGCGGACGGCGGGTATGTATCGATCGGATCGCTCGAGCCTCAGTTCTACGCCGAACTGCTGCGCCTCACCGGACTCGAGAACGACTCAGAATTCGCCGAGCAGATGAACCGCGCGCGGTGGCCGCACCTAAAGGAACGGCTTCGGGCGGTCATCCTTTCCAAGACCCGTGACGAATGGTGTGCGCTGATGGAAAACACTGACGTCTGCTTCGCCCCGGTGCTCACGATGAGCGAGGCCGCCGGCCACCCGCACAACGTCGCACGGGGTACTTTCGTGAATGTGGCCGGTGCGACCCAGCCGGCACCGGCACCGCGGTTCTCGCGAACGCCGGCGGCCACTCCGTCGCCGCCCACCCATGCCGGCGCACAAACGCGCCAGGTTCTCGCCGATTGGGGCTTTACCGCCGACAGAATCGACGACTTGGTGGCGAGCGGCGCCATCGCCGCGCCGACGAAGGGGAAACAGTGATGGGAACGCTTGTGTGCTTTCATGCACATCCCGACGACGAGAGCATGACAACCGGCGGCAGTATGGCCCGGGCCGTCGCGGAGGGTCATCGCGTGGTGCTGGTCGTGGCCACCAACGGCGATTACGGCGAGGTCCCCAGCGATTTGGCCGCGGGAGAGAGTTTGCTCGATCGCCGTCGTGCGGAGTCGGAGGCATCGGTTGCCGCGCTCGGCGTTCATCGACTCGTGTGGCTTGGCTACAAGGACAGCGGAATGACCGGGTGGCAGCAGAACGACGATCCGGAGTCTTTCTGGCAGGCACCGATCGACGCCGCCGCTGAACGATTGGCTGCCGTTTTGCGCGAGGAATCCGCCGACGTGCTCACCGTCTATGACTGGCACGGCAACTACGGCCATCCCGATCACGTGAAGGTGCACTCGGTCGGTCATCGGGCCGCCGAGGTCGCCGGTGTCGCGCGCGTATTCGAGGCGACGATGAACCGTGATGCGATGAAGCGCTTCTTTGCGGCCGCCAGTGAGGCCGGGGTGGCCACCGGACCCGACGGCGAGGACTGGGATCCCGATGGCCCGGCCGACGACGGCAATCCCTTCGGTACACCGGAGTCCGAGCTCACTCATGCCGTCGACGTTTCTGACTTCGTCAGCCACAAGCGCGCTTCGATCTCGTGTCACCGTAGCCAGGTGACCGACGCCGGCTTCTTCATGTCGATGCCCGAGGATGCGTTTGCGGCGGCGTTCAGCACCGAGTGGTTCATTCGCAAGGGGGCCGATCACCCACTGCGCGAGGGATGGCTGTTCGAATGACCCGGCTCTACCTGGTGCGCCACGGTCGTGCCGCAGCAGGGTGGGACACCGATGCCGATCCCGGTCTCGATGACATCGGCAGGGAGCAAGCGGCGGCTTTGGTTGGCAGGTTGGCGACGCTCGGGCCGCTTGAAATCGTGACCAGCCCACTGCTGCGCTGTCAACAAACGGCCTCGGCGCTGGCCGAGCAATGGCGGGTGACCCCAAGGGTCGAGCCGCGGGTTGCCGAGATTCCATCGCCCGCGGGAGTGCCGATGGTCGCGCGGGTGGAATGGTTGCGACTGGCGATGGCGGGAACCTGGCAGCACTTGGATGCGCGCTACCTCGCGTTTCGCGAGGGTGCATTGGCCGCGCTGGCCGAGATCGCGGCAGGCGGCGCCGCAACGGTGGTCACCACACACTTTGTTGCCATCAACGCGGTGATCGGTGCGGCGCTCGGTGACGACCGGCTGCTGATCCGCAGTCTCGACAACTGCTCGGTGACGATCGTCGATGTTGATCAGAGAGGCAGATCCGGATTGTTTCAATTGGTTGAAGCTGGCCAAGAAGCCGACACTCTGATCCGCTGATCGGCCGCCGCGCTGGCAGACTTCGTGCATGAACATCAGTCGCGTGTTGGTAACTGTCAGCGTTGTCGGTGCGTCAGTCGTTGCCTGCAGCAGCGGGGGAGAGTCGCGGGCGACTACATCGGTCGTTACCTCCACGTCGACCTCCACCACCGTTGCTGCGCCGCCGACGACTCGTGTTCCGACGCCTTCGACATCGAGCACTTCCACGTCGTCGACAACAAGCACCACCTCCACTATCCCAGTTGTCGTCGGTCTCGATCTCTCGGCCGACGGGCTCGGTGGCGAATCCTTCGGGGCCGAGTCAACAGGTGTCATTTCGTACGTCGAGTCGATCCTCGGTGCTCCCACAAGTGATACCGGGTGGCTCAACAACGTTTCGATCGGCGCGGCGTGCCCCGGAACCGAGATGCGTCAGGTCACCTGGGGCGATCTCGTGCTCACGTTCGCCGACGAATCACCGGCGGCAGTCGGCACTCGGCACTTTGCCGCGTACTCCTACGGGCCACCGGCGGCGGCCTTCGCGAATCCTTTCGGGCTCACCACCGATGCCGGTATCGGAATCGGTGACACAGTTGCCGAGCTGCTCATCGTCTATCCCGCCGCCGCCGTCAACGACGACGAGTTCGGACCGACGTTCCAGATCGAAGCGGGGCTGTTCGGTTTTCTCACCGATGTCACGGTCACGGGCACCATCACCAGTTTCGTGGGTGGATTCGGCTGCGGCGAGTAGATTGCGGAGATGTTTGCAAGCAGCCTGTCCACCACGCGCGCCCTGCACGAGGGCTGGGCATGGGTCGTAATCATCGGTAACGGCCTCGCCGGGCTGTGGTCGCTTGCGGCCCATCGCTTGCACGCGTTGCGAACACGGGCGCTGTGGTGGTTCATCGGCCTCGCGCAGGTCACTGTCTTCGTGCAGGTGATTCTCGGCGCTCTGTTGGTTGGAAAGCACAAGGTACCGCTGCCCGAGTTCCACGCGTTTTACGGATTCGTCGCCATCATCGCGATCGCGATCATCTACAGCTACCGCTTTCAGTTGAAGCACCGCCTCTACCTGCTGTACGGCTACGGCAGTCTGTTCGTGATGGGGCTGGGCATTCGCGCGATGTTGGTTGCCGCCAGCTGACCCGTCCGACGGATGGCTCGCGGGTGTCCCTACAGGGCGGCGGCGAGTTTGTGCAATTGCTCGGTCAACTCGATCGGCATGCTGTCGCCGAATTGCGCGTAGTGCTCCTCGATCTGCGGAATCGCTTCGCTCCAACCGGCGGCGTCGAACGAAAGCAGTTCCGTGATGTCGGCATCGGAGACGTCGAGCCCGGCGACATCTAGTGATCCGGTCGTCGGCAGATAACCGATCGCGGTTTCGATGGCATCGGCCGTGCCGTTGACGCGGTCGAACACCCACTTCAAGACTCGGCTGTTCTCGCCGTATCCGGGCCACAGGAAGCGCCCAGCCTCATCGCGACGGAACCAGTTGACGATGAAGACCTTCGGCAATTTGTTGCCGGCGGTGGCCCGACCAACCTTCAGCCAATGCCCGAAGTAGTCGGCCATGTTGTAGCCGCAGAACGGGAGCATCGCCATCGGATCGAAGCGCAGCTTGCCCACTGGGCCCTGCTGTGCCGCTGTCGTCTCGCTGGCCATGATCGATCCGAGAAAGACGCCGTGCTGCCAATCGAACGCCTGGGCGACGAGCGGCACCGTCGAACGCCGCCTGCCGCCGAACAGGATCGCACTGATCGGAACACCGGCGGGGTCTTCCCACTCTGGGGCGATCGATGGACACTGCGCGGCCGGGGCGGTGAAGCGGGCGTTCGGATGCGCCGCCGGGTTCTCGGACTCCGGGGTCCACGCGTCGCCGCGCCAATCGGTGGCGCGGGCCGGCTTGGCGTCGGACATGCCTTCCCACCACACGTCACCTTCGCTGGTGAGGGCGGTGTTGGTGAAGATGCTGTTCCCCGAGAGCGTGTGCATTGCGTTGGCGTTGGTGTCGAAGCCGGTGCCAGGTGCGACGCCGAAGAACCCGGCCTCGGGGTTGATCGCATACAACCGTCCGTCGCGCCCGTACTTCATCCAACAGATGTCGTCACCGATCGTCTCGGCCGTCCAACCCTCGATGGTGGGCACCACCATCGCCAGGTTGGTCTTGCCGCAGGCGCTGGGGAAGGCGGCGGCGATGTATTTCGACTCGCCTGCGGGGCTGGTGAGCTTCAAGATGAGCATGTGCTCGGCCAGCCAGCCATCGTCGCGTGCCATCACAGAAGCGATGCGGAGCGCGAAGCACTTCTTGCCGAGTAATGCGTTGCCACCGTAACCAGAGCCGTAGCTGATGATCTCGCGTGTCTCGGGGAAGTGCACGATGTACTTGTTGTCAGGATTGCACGGCCACGACGAGTCGGGCCTTCCGGGTTCGATCGGTGAACCGACCGAGTGCACACACGGCACCCAATCGCCATCACCGAGCACGTCAAGTGCCCGCTGGCCCATGCGGGTCATGATTCGCATGTTGGTCGCCACGTAAGCGCTGTCGGTCAACTGGACGCCGATATGTGCGATCGGTGAACCGAGTGGCCCCATGCTGAAAGGCACCACGTACATCGTTCGGCCGCGCATGGCCCCAGCGCACAGAGCGTTCAACTCCGCGCGCATCAATACCGGATCGCGCCAGTTGTTGTTAGGGCCGGCGTCCTCGGGCTCAGTGGAGCAGATGAAGGTTCGGTCTTCGACGCGGGCGACATCGCCCGGATCGGAATGCGCCCAGTAACTGTTGGGGCGTTTGGCTTCGGCGAGGCGGGTGAAGGTGCCGCTGTCGACCAGTGCTCGACAGAGTTGTTCGTATTCCTCGGCTGAACCGTCGCACCAATGAATGTGGTCGGGCTGGAACACGTCGGCCCACTCGGTTACCCACTTCTTCAGTCGCACGTTGCCAGTGGTTGCGGTCGTCACGCACCCAGTCTGGCAAACGGTTGCAGAAACATGAAACCGGGCAGCGATACCCCTGCAAACGGGCCGATCAGTGGCCGGGCGTCTCCATGTCGACCTCACTGCCAAGCCGGAGCCGCGTCGCGCGGCCCTGCGGATCCAGGTCGAAGACCACCCGTTGGCCCTGACGAAGCATGCGGAAGATCGAGCCATTCAACGCATCGTCGGCGAGGTCGACCTCGATCAAGTCGGTGTCGCGCAGCACCGTGCCATCGCCGGAGGTGGGGTCGTAGCTCTTGATCACACCCTGCACTGGAATAGCCTTCAGCCGGCCTTGGCGATCTTGCCGCTCTTGATGCAGCCGGTGCACACATAGAGCCGCTTGGGGGCGCCACCGACAAGCGCGCGGACCCGCTGAATGTTGGGGTTCCAGCGACGCTTGGTGCGACGATGCGAGTGCGACACACTCATGCCCCACGAGGGGCCCTTGCCACACACTTCACAAACAGCTGCCATGTCGTACTTCTTCCAGGAGCGATCGAAACGAGCGCAGGGATGATACCAGCGCTCCCGGTGCGTTCCAGCGCTATCTTCCAGGCCTGATCGCCGCCCTTGTCCGACTCGGGAATGCGGCCGCCGGTATCGGTAGTCTTGCGGCCGTGGCGACTCTGGAACGGTTCAGCCCCGATGCGCTGCGCAAGACGGTGATCACGTTTCGCGACGCAATGAAGGCGCACGCAGCTGGCATCAACCGACTGAACGTTTACCCCGTCCCCGACGGCGACACGGGAACCAACATGGCCCGCACACTCGACGCCGTCGTTGCCGAGCTCGACGATGCCGACCACGCGCTGGAGCCGACCTGCAACGCGATCAGCCACGGCAGCCTGATGGGTGCACGCGGTAACAGCGGTGTGATCCTCAGCCAGATCCTGCGGGGCATCGCGGCGACGCTGAAAGAGGCGACCGAGGGGACTGCCCTCAAGGTCGCCGAATCCCTGAAGGCGGCTTCCGCGGCGGCTTATCTGTCGGTGTTGCGCCCGATCGAAGGCACGATCCTCACCGTGGTTCGCGAGTCGGCCGATGCTGCGCATGCTGCCGCCCACGAGGGCGAGTCGTTGGTGGGGGTGCTGCGCGCCGCCCGTGTCGCGGGTAAATCGGCGCTCGATCGCACGCCCGACATGCTTCCGGTGCTGAAGGACGCCGGCGTGGTCGATGCCGGTGGCGCCGGTTTCATGCTGTTGCTCGACGCGGCGTTGAACGTCGTCGATGGAGTGCCGATTCCGGAGCCCGAAGACATCGAAGGCCCGTCGGCCGAGCAGTTGGAGGCTGCCGCTCACCGGCACAACAGCAGCGGGGTCGACGTCAGCGAATTGCGCTACGAGGTCATGTACTTTCTCGACCTCGACGATGCCAAAATCCAAGACTTCAAGGAGGGTTGGGGCGAGATCGGCGACAGCATCGTGGTCGTCGGCGGCGACGGATTGTGGAATTGCCACGTGCACACAAACGACATCGGAGCTGCCGTTGAAGTGGCACTCGACCTCGGCGGTAGACCGAAACAGATCCGCATCACCGACCTGTTCGAGGAGATGGAGCAACTGGGCGGCGAGGCGCATGCCGGTCGCGAGGCGGCGCTATCTGCTGCGCCAGGCGCTGGCCGCGAACACGGGCATGCGCCGCGCGCCGGCGCCGGTCTGCCACCGGTCACCTGTGCGATCGTCGCCGTGTCGAGCGGTGACGGCATCTCCGAGCTTTTCGGTCAGTTGGGTGTGCAGGGCGTTGTGGTCGGTGGCCAGACCCTGAACCCGTCGACTGCGGAGCTGCTCTCGGCGGTCGAGGCCGTCAATGCCGCGCAGGTAATCGTGCTGCCGAACAACAAGAACATCATCCCTGTCGCGCAGCAACTGAACGATCTCACCAGCAAGCAAGTTGTGGTAGTGCCGACCAAGAGCATGCCCGAAGCCCTCGTCTCGCTGGTCGTGTACGACCCCGAGGCCGACGCGGTGGTAAATGCGGAAGCTATGAACGAGGCGACCGCGTCGTTGATCACCGGCGAGGTCACACAGGCCGTGCGCAATTCAGCGAGTGAAGCCGGTCCGATCAACGAAGGCGACTGGATAGGCATTGCGCGCGGCGCCGGCATTGTTGCTGTCTCGGGCACCCTCGACGGAGCCACGGTTGCACTTCTCGAGGTGCTCGTTGAACCGGGCCGCGAGATTGTCACCATCGTCGAGGGCCTCGATGCAACCGCCGGCCACACCGATGTCATGCACGCGTGGCTGGACGAACATCGTCCCGACGTGCAGGTGGAGGTGCACCGCGGCGGCCAGCCGTTGTACCCCTATCTCTTCGGCGTTGAGTAGTTCGGCCCGAGTGACGCGGCGTTGAATGGCTGAGCCGATCGCTCCTGGTCCGCTCACGCTGCGCGAGTTGTCCGAGATTGGCATTGATCGGCTGAAGGGTGTCGGTGACAAGAAGTTGGCGTCGCTGCGCGAGGTCGGTATCGAATCCGTGCTCGACCTGCTCGAGACCTACCCGCGCCGCTGGGTCGATCGCACCGATGAGTGCCGCGTCAGCGATCTGCAGGCAGGCGTGGAATCACTCGTGCTGGTCGCGGTGCGCAGCGTGACCAAGCGGGTCGCTCGCAATCGGCGAACGATCGTCGAAGCGCTGGTCGGTGACGGTAGCGGGCGGGTCCACGTCGTCTTCTTCAACCAGCCGTGGCGAGAACGCCAGTTGCGCGAAGGCCTACAGGTGGCGCTCTTCGGCAAGCCGGAGCTCTACCGCGGTGGCCTACAGTTGACGAACCCGATTGTCGACCTGATCGGTGACCGCACCGGGCGCATCGTGCCGATCTATCCGCAGAGCGAGAAGGCGGCACTGAGCACTTGGGAGATCGCAGGTTGGGTGGAGGATGCGCTGCGCAGGTGTGAAGCGCGAGGCGTTGCGGATCCGGTGCCAGCGGGAGTTCGCCAACGGGTCGGCTTGATCGATCGTCATCAGGCACTGAAGAGCATTCACCTGCCGGAAACAATGGCCGACAAAGCGCAGGCGCGTCGCCGTCTCGCCTTTGATGAACTGCTGCGCGTGCAAACCGTGCTGGTGATGCGCAAACGAAGGCTGGAACGCGAGTCGCGCGGAATTCGACATGATGTGAGTGGCGAACTCACCGCCCGCTTGCGAGCGTCGTTGCCATATCAGCTCACCGGCGCGCAGAGCCGTGTAGTCGCCGAGATCGAGGCCGACCTTGCCGGGCCCCATCCGATGCATCGCCTGCTGCAAGGCGATGTCGGGTCCGGCAAGACGTTGGTCGCGGTGAGCGCACTTCTCGCAGCTGTTCAAGGGGGCCACCAGGGTGCGCTGATGGCACCGACGGA
The DNA here is from genome assembly GCA_016213665.1 of Actinomycetota bacterium. GTDB lineage: Bacteria > Actinomycetota > Acidimicrobiia > Acidimicrobiales > Ilumatobacteraceae > UBA668. The sequence continues at coordinate 25,553 of JACQZX010000078.1, forward strand.
GGTGCTCGCCGAACAGCACGCGGCGAGTGTGCGCAGCTTGTTGCAAGGCGTCACCGTTCCCGACCCGGGCAACCTGTTCGGTGACCGGCCGCTGCGCGTCGCACTGCTCACCAACCGGGTTGCCGGTAACGAACGTCGCGAGATCCTCACCGCACTCGCCGAGGGTGCGGTCGATATCGCCATCGGCACCCACGCGCTCATCCAGGAAGGCGTGCAGTTCCACAGCCTCGGTGTTGTGGTGGTCGACGAACAGCATCGCTTCGGTGTCGAGCAGCGCGCCGCGTTGCGCTCGAAGGGAGATGGCGACCTGGTGCCCGATGTGCTGGTGATGACGGCAACGCCGATTCCGCGCACGGCGGCGATGACGGTCTACGGCGATCTCGATGTAAGCGTGCTCGACGAAATGCCACCGGGCAGAACTCCGATCGCGACGCATTGGGCCGAAGGGCCATTGCTCCAACAGGCGGCATGGGCAGCAGTGCGCGAGGAGGTCGCTGGTGGCCGACAGGCGTATGTGGTGTGTCCATTGATCGAGGAAAGCGAGAAGCTGGAAGTTGCGAGTGCACAGGAGACGTTCGAGTGGCTGACGCTTGACGAACTGAAGGGTCTGAAATTGGCGCTGCTGCACGGCCGCATGCCAACGTCGGAGAAGGAGGCGACCATGGATCGCTTTCGCCGAGGGGAGGTCGATGTCCTGGTGGCGACGACCGTGATCGAGGTCGGTGTCGATGTGCCGAACGCGACGGTGATGGTGATCCTCGACGCCGACCGCTTCGGTATCGCCCAGCTCCATCAGCTGCGCGGCCGGGTCGGGCGTGGCGAACACAGGTCACACTGCTGGCTGCTCACACAACAGAACGCCGACTCTGGTGCCGGCAATCCGCGGGTTGAAGCGCTCGTGGCCACGACCGACGGCTTCGAGCTTGCCGAGGTCGATCTCGAGTTGCGCGGCGAGGGCACGCTGATGAACACCGCGCAGAAGGGCCGCAGCGACCTGCGCCTGGCTTCATTGCGCCGCGACCGCGAGTTGGTGGTGCAAGCGCGAGCGGCCGCATTCGAGCTCGTCGACAACGACCCGCTGCTTGACACCAACCCGATCCTGCTCGACGAGTTGCGTCTGCTGTTCACAGCCGACGACGAGGCGTTCCTGTTCAAGAGCTAGCCCACCCCAACGGCGCGCATCGGCGGTGGCGCGCTTGATGCGGCTAATCGTCGTCGGGCAGCACCAGGTCCCAGCGGTCGCGGCAGTCTTCGCAGCGGTAGGCGACGATGTCGCCTGGCAGCCACATCTCGTCGGCCCCGAATGACTCGCGCGGCTTGCTGAGCAGGTGGCAGCGGCCGCCGCAGTCGACGCAGATGATGGTGGGTTCCGGCGTCAGCACCGCCGTAGTCTGCCCGCAATGCGTGTGATCGCGGGCGAGTTCGGGGGACGTAAGTTGATCGCGCCGGAAGGCACCGTCACCCGCCCGACCACCGACAAGGTGCGCCAGGCGTTGTTCAACTCGCTTTCCAGCATCGACGTCATCGAGGGCGCGGTGGTGGCCGATCTCTATGCCGGCAGCGGTGCCCTCGGTATCGAGGCTTTGTCTCGGGGCGCCGAGCGATGCCTGTTTGTCGAGCGAGATCGGGCGGCGCTCACGGCATTGCGCGCCAATATCGCCGCGCTCGGTATCGAAGCCCGTTGCGCGGTGCACGCCTCGGATGTGATCGCCTGGGTGCCGGCGATGCGAAACGTCGATGTCGCCTTCATCGACCCGCCGTATGCATTCGATGCCTGGCCGGCGCTGTTGGCGAAGGTCGATGTTGCGCTGGCGGTTGCCGAGGCCGACGATCCGGTGACCGCCCCCGCAGGGTGGACCCAGCTGCGTAGTCGCCGATACGGACGCACCTGGGTGACGACGCTGCAACGGCTAGCGTGACACCGAGATGGCGACCGTTCTCTACCCCGGCAGCTTCGATCCGCTGCATCTTGGTCACATCGATGTGATCGAGCAGTCGGTGGCACTTTTCGGCAAGGTCATCGTCGGGGTCATGCACAATCCGTCGAAAGAGAACGGGATGTTCACGGTGGACCACCGCATCTCGATGATCAAGGCCAGCATTTCCTACCTGCCGTCGGTGAAGGTGGTCGGGTTCGAGGGTTTGGCAGTCGACGCCGTCAAGCAGGTCAAGGCGGCCTTCATCGTGAAGGGTCTGCGAACTGGCGGCGACTTCGAGGTCGAACAACAGATGGCGCACACCAATCATGCAGTCAGCGGGGTGCGTACCGTTTATCTGCCGTGCAAGCCGGCATTGGTGTCGATCAGTAGTCGCTTCATCCGTGAGATTGCACAGTACGGTGGCGATGTCACCTCACTGGTTCCTGCTCCGGTTGCCAGTGAGTTGGCGAAACTCTTCCCGAAGAAGTGAACGACAAGATGAATGACCGCCCATGAGCTACAACGACGGATACGACGACGACGAATACGACGAGGAGGTCCTCGAGGACTCCGACGCCTTCGTTCGTGGCACCCACGGTTACGTCGGTGACGCCGAGGCGCTCTTGCGGCGTGCTGTCGATGTGATCGCCACCGCCCCGACGATGCCGTTGTCGTCGTCTCCGCGAATCGATCGCGACGAGATCATCGAACTGCTGGAGGAGGCACTCGCCCGGCTGCCCGACGAGATGCGCCAGGCGCGGTGGATGATCAAGGAGCGTCAGGAGTTCGTCGCCAAGACCCGGCGCGAGGCCGACGAGTTGCTCGAGTCCGCGCGTGTCCAGGCCGAGCGTATGGTGCAGCGCACCGAAGTTGTGCGCGCCGCAGAGCAGCGTGCCCGCGGCATCAGTGAGGCCTCCGAGACAGATGCCCGCCGCCTTCGCCACGAGACCGAGGACTTTCTCGATCAGCGGCTGGCCAGCTTCGAGATCTTGCTCGACAAGCTCAGCAAGACTGTGCAGGCCGGCCGATCGCGATTGGCAATCGGCGAACACCGAGACGTCGAAGAGGTCGATGACGACGACCCCACGAAGGCGTTCTTCGACCAAGACCGGTAGAGCCGATGAACCCGTTGCTGGTCAACGCCGCCGACCTGCTCCGCCGCCCGGGCAGCGATCGCGTCCTCGAGTTGACGTTGCCGCTTGCCGAGATCGATGTCGTCGACCCCGCTCGTTTCGTCGCCGGCGCGGAAGTGGCCGTACGGCTGAAGTTGGAGTCGTTGAGCGATGGCATCGTCGTTGTGGGCGAGCTGCAAACCCCCTGGATCGGTACCTGTCGTCGGTGCCTGCTGCCCACGAGCGGTGTCGCCGTCAGTGATGTTCACGAGTTGTACCAGCGGGTCGTCTCGGCCACCGATGCGTTCGAAATCGTCGGTGACCAACTCGACCTGACGCCTGCTGTGCGCGAGTTGGTGATGCTGGATGCGCCGACAACGCCGTTGTGCCGCCCCGACTGCGCCGGGCTCTGCCCAGAATGCGGCATCAACCGCAACGATGAAACGTGCGCGTGTGTCGCCCCCGCCCGTGATAGCCGGTGGGCTGCTCTCGAAGCGCTTGGCGGTCTCACGGGCGTCGGCGAGTCGGGCACCGGCGAATGAGGTGGCGGGCAGGTTTCAAGCAACCTGGAAGCACCGCTAACCTCTCATAGTTCGTGTGCGCCGGGAGCGTCCCGCCGCAATCCCGTAACGCCCCGATTTCGGAGTCACCATGGCTGTTCCCAAGAAGAAGAAGTCGAAGTCCAAGACGCGTAGTCACCGTGCCGGTGCTTGGCGACTCGCGGCACCCGCGCGCAGCATCTGCCCGCGCTGCTCGGCGGCGAAAGTGCCTCACACCGTTTGCCCGAGCTGCGGTTGGTACAAGGACCGCGTCGCCGTCGAAGTCGGCTGAGTAACAACCGCATGTTGCCGGTCGCAGTCGATGCGATGGGTGGCGACCGAGCGCCCGGCGACATTCTTGCGGGGGCGCATGCCGCCGCCGCAGTGGGTATCCCCGTCGTCCTCGTCGGGCCTCACGGGCTTGAAGGTTGTGGCGACTTACCCCTGATCGAAGCCTCGGAGGTCATCGAGATGCACGACGATGCGGCCCAAGGCGTGCGCCGCAAGAAAGACTCCACCCTCGTTCGTGCCGCCGAAGCCGTACGCGATGGCAAGGCCAGCGCGATGGTGTCTGCCGGAAACACCGGCGCAACGATGGCCTCGGCGCTGCTGCGCATGGGAAGGGTCCGCGGTGTCAGTCGCCCCGCCATCGCGACGCCGATTCCGGTGCCTGGCGAGCGGCCGAACCTACTTCTCGATGCGGGTGCCAATGCCGAGGTGCAAACTGAATGGCTGGTTCAGTTCGCGCAGATGGGAGCGATCTACGCTCGCCATCGGTTCGGCATCGCGCAGCCCACGGTTGGGTTGCTTTCGATCGGCGAGGAACCAGGCAAGGGCGACACACTGCGCAAGGAGGCTTTCGAGTTGCTCGAGAGCGCCGGCGGCATCGAATTCGTCGGCAACGTCGAGGGCCGCGACCTGATGCGCAAGACGGCCGACGTGATCGTGACCGACGGATTCACCGGCAACGTCGCGCTCAAGACATTGGAGGGCGGCCTCAAGACCCTGTTCACCGCCCTGCTGTCAGCCTTCGCGAGTTCCCCCGAATACAAGCAGGCGGCCGACGCGCTGCTGCCGGCGCTACTGCCGCTGCACGCGCAGATGAGTCCCGACACATACGGCGGGGCGGTGTTGCTCGGTGTCGATGGTATTTGCATAATCAGCCACGGCTCGTCGGGTGAAACGGCGATGTTGAACGCGATCAAGCTCGCCGACGAGATGGTGCGTGCCGGCCTGGTGGCCGAGATCACGGCGGCTTTCGCCACTCGCTAGCCCGCCGTTCGCTAGCCTCAAGGTCATGAAGCAAACTGACAGCGCTCCTCTCGACCGCAACGGCGTCTTCGAAATCGTGCGTGCCAACCTCGCCGACATACTCGAGATCGACCCGTCGACGATCAGCGAAGGTCAGTCGTTCGTCGACGACCTCGACGCCGATTCGCTGGCGTTGATCGAGTTGGTCGAAGGCCTCGAAGAAGACCTCAGCGAACGTTCCGTCGGCTTCCGTATCGAGGACGAAGACCTCGTCGACCTGAAGACCGTTCGAGACGCGGTCGACTACGTGTACGACCGCGTCAAGGGCAGCTGAGTTCCCTGCGGCCGGAACCAGACCTCGACGACCTTCAGTCTCGCCTCGGCCATCGATTCGCTGATCCCTCGCTGCTTCGTCGCGCCCTCGCCCACCGCAGTTGGTGCGCGGAGGTGGAGGGTGAGTCGAGCAACGAACGCCTTGAGTTCCTCGGCGACGCCGTACTCGGTTGGGTCGTCGCTGCTATCGCATACGACGAACACACCGACCTCGCCGAAGGCAGACTGACCGACCTGCGCAAGAGCGTCGTCAACGCCACCACTCTTGCTGAGGTGGCCGGCGAGATCGACCTCGGTCCTTGCTTGCTTCTGGGCCGCGGCGAGGACGCTGCCGGCGGACGCACGAAACCGTCGATCCTGAGCGACGCACTGGAGGCGGTGCTCGGTGCCGTGTATCTCGATGGCGGAACTGAAGCGGTGAGAACGTTGATCGCTCGCCTCCTCGGCAAGCGGATGACGGCTGCCGCCGAGCGACTCGACCGACTCGACTACAAGACCGTGCTGCAGGAACTGACGGCGCGACTCTTCGAGACCGCACCGGTGTACGTGCTGACCGAGGCCGGACCCGATCACGAGAAGCGTTTCTCGGCGACGGTGCTCGTCGCCGGGAAGTCAGTGGGGGCTGGCGAGGGGCGCTCGAAGAAGTTGGCGGAGCAGGCAGCAGCGGAGCAGGCGTGGCTGTCGCTGTCTCAGCCGACGGCGCGCTAGGCGCTACCGATGCCTGAATTGCCGGAGGTGGAGACCGTGCGTCGTGGCCTGGCCGCGCAGGTCGTCGGGCGTCGGATTACCCGGGTGGAAGTCGGTCGCGAACGAACGGTACGCCGCACCTCACCACGCAGCGTCATCGATGGCCTCACCGGAGCAACGATCACCGCCGTCAACCGTCGCGGGAAGTACCTGCTGTGCCCACTCGACACAGGCGACGAGTTGATGATGCATCTCCGCATGAGTGGTCGCCTGTTGGTTGTTCCCACCGGTAGCGAGCGCCCACCCCACACCCACGTCGTCATCCACCTCGCCGGCCAGGAACCACACGAACTGCTGTTTGTCGACCCGCGTACGTTCGGTGAGGTCGTTGTGTTCGATCCGAGCAACGTCGCGACCGAACTTCCGGAACTGGCGAAGATGGGCGTCGATCCGATTGCCGACGGACTGTCCGGTAAGCAGTTCGCCGCGCTGCTGCAGAGTCGCTCACGCCAGATCAAGGCGATGCTGCTCGATCAGCACGTGGTGGCGGGGATCGGCAACATCTATTGCGATGAGAGCCTGCACCTCGCGGGCATTCGTTGGGATCGACGATCCGACGCGGTCACGCCGCGGGAAGCCGCCAAGCTCCACGCTGCCATCATGCGCGTGCTCGGTGAGGCCATCGAGGCGGGCGGCAGCACGCTGGCCGATTCGCAATATGTGGGGGTCGATGGCGAGGGTGGCTGGTTCCAGTTGCATCACCGGGTCTACGACCGCGCCGGGCAGCGTTGCCTGACCTGCCGCAAGGCCGACATCGTGCGCGTCGCCGTCGCCGGCCGCGGCACCCACTTCTGTCCGCGCTGTCAGAGCTGAAGGTGGGGGGAGGTGGTGGCGTCCGTTAGGGTCGCGCCCGCTGTGTTCTTGAAGTCCCTCACCCTCAAAGGTTTCAAGTCGTTCGCCGACTCAACCACCCTCTACCTCGAACCAGGTGTAACGGTCGTTGTCGGTCCGAACGGTTCTGGAAAATCGAACGTCGTCGACGCCGTGGCGTGGGTGCTCGGCGCGCAAGCACCGAGTTCTGTGCGAAGTCAGAAGATGGACGACGTGATCTTCTCCGGCACAGCCAAGCGGCCGGCACTGGGGCGTGCGGAGGTGACTCTCACCCTCGACAATTCGGCGGGTCTGCTCCCGATCGAGTTCACAGAGGTGACGGTGTCGCGAACCCTGTTCCGCAGCGGCGACAGCGAATATGCGATCAACGGTGTCGGCTGCCGACTGCTCGATGTGCAGGAGTTGCTCAGCGATGCCGGAGTCGGGCGGCAGCAACATGTCATCGTAAGCCAGGGCCAGATCGACGCCATCTTGAACTCACGTCCCGAAGAGCGGCGAGCGATCATCGAGGAAGCCGCTGGCGTTCTCAAGTTCCGCAAGCGCAAGGAAAAGGCGGAACGACGCCTCGACTCCACCGAGGCGAGCCTGCTGCGGGTTCAGGACTTGTTGCGCGAAGTCCGCCGCCAGTTGCGCCCCCTCGAACGCCAGGCAGAAGCCGCGCGCCGCTACGGCGATCTTGTCGGCGAGCTCAACGAACTGCGTGTGTTCGTTTCCGGTCGCGAAATTGCCGCCCAGCGCACTCGATTGGCTGCGTTGGCAGGCGAGACGGTCAGCAGGCGTCAACAAGACCAAGCTCTCCGCGCCGAATTGGCGGCGCTTGATACGGCGGTGCTGGCGGCCGAGTCCGAGCTCACCGCTCGCGGAGATGCCGACCTCAGTGACGAGATGGTGCGAGTCGAGCAACTGCGTGAACGCGCCCGCGGTATCGCGGCCGTGCTCGTCGAGCGGCGCCGGTCGATGGAACGCGATCGTGGCCAGCTGATGGATTCAGGCGTCGTGGCCAACCTCGAAGCCGACGCGCAAGGATTGCGCGACGAGCTCGCATCGGTTGAGGCCGAACTGTCCGGGCTGGGGCCGGAGGCCGAACTGCTCGCCGCTGAGGAGCAAACGTTCGGCGAGCAACGACGCGCGACCTTGGCGTCGATCGACGGTATTTCCTCCAGCACCTCCGCGGCGAGCGCCGCGGCCGAGGTGCGTGGCGAACTGCGTTCGATGCGATCGAGCTTGGAGCGTGCCGAGGTCGAACTGCGTCGACATCGCACCCGGCTGGAAGCGCTGCAGCAGCGCGCGGTCAGGCTCGACAGCGAGTCCGAACGGCTGCGCCTCGAATGCGACGCGGCGCAACAGACCGAGGCCGAACTCGTCGACGATGTCGCCGCCGCCGAAGCGAGGCGCCTTTCCGCCGACGCGGCGTATGAGGCAGCCGTGGCCGGCCGCCAGGATGCCGCCAACGAGGTTTCCCGTTGGAAGGCGCGAGCAGAGGCACTGCACCTCGCGCTCGAGAGCGCCCGCTCTCGCGCCGGTGCCGATCACCTGGCCAAGGTCGACGGCGTGTTGGGGACTCTGCTTGATCTGGTCGAAGTCGACGACGGCTGGGAAGCGAGCGTCGAGGCTGCGTTGGGCGAGGCTTTGCAGGCGGTAGTCGTAGCCACCCCCGATGCCGGTCGCCGGGCGTTGCAGTCGTTGCAGGCCAACAACGTTCACGGTGCCGTTCTGGCCATCGGCCCCCGCCCGGGCATGACCACGTTGGCGACGACGGTCGTCGGAGCAGAGGCGGTTCGCCCGCACGTGCGCAGCAAGCGCGCTGGCGTCGCCGAGTTGCTGGACGCGGTTCTTGGCGGCACCGTGCGGGTTGCGCGCTGGGAGGATGCGCTCGACTTGGTGATCGCGCACCCGGGCGCGGTTGTCGTGACGGCCGACGGCGATCGCTTCGGCCCCAGTGGCTGGCGCATCGGGGCGGCCGGCGGTGGCGGCGCCACGGCGGCGGCGCTGCAGGAAGCGGGCGAGCGCTCCGGCGCCGCCGACGCCGAATTGTCGTTGCGCGATGCCGCGCTGGCAGTGGCCAAGCGCGAACTCGATGCCGGTCGCCAACAGGAAATCGAGTTGACCCGCCGACTCGATTCCCACGATGCCGGCTTCTCGGCAAACAGTGAGGCGCTGGCGCGCGCTCAGGCTGAGCGTCGAGAAGTGCAGGCCGAAATCGAAACGGTCGAGCGCGGCCTCGCCGATGCCGACGAGCGCACAGAGCGCGAGCGGGCGCGCATCGCCGAGTTGGAAAAGCTGGTGCCGGCGCTGGAGGCCGACGAGGCCGCCGAGGCCGAGGCGGCTAAGGCGCGTGGCGAGGCGCGCGCTCGCCTCGATGCCCATAACGCGCTGTTGGCAGGCAAGCGCCAGGATCTCGAGGTACGCAACGCCAGTCTCAACGAGCGGCAAGGCTTCCTCGAGCGGAGGCTGGCTGAGACCGAGCGTCGGCTAACCGCCGATGCCGCCGCGCGTGCCGAGGCCGCCGACCGCCGCGTAGCTGTCGAGCGAAGCATGCAGGCGGTCGAGCGACTTGCCGCGATGGTCGACGGTCACCGCCGAGTCGTCGAGGTACGGCACAACGAGTTGTTGGAGATTCGCCACCGTCAAAGTGACGAGGTTCGTGCCGCCTCCGAGCGACTTGAGGGTTTGCGCCGACGTCGTGCAAAAGCCGAGAGTGAACTGGAAGACACACGTGAGCGCGTTCGCCGACTTGAGATCGAGGATGTCGAAGTGCGCGTGCGCCTGGAGGGCGCCGTCGATTCACTGCGCCGCGATCACGACATGGAACCCGACGTGGCCGAGGCGGCGGAACTGCCACCGCTGCCCGAAGGAACAAACCCGGCGGCGAGGGTGCGCGATCTGGAACGCGAGTTGCGGTTGATCGGGCCGATCAATCCACTCGCGCTTGAGGAGTTCAACGAGTTACAGGAGCGTCATCGATTCCTGGAAGAACAACTCGAAGATGTGCGCAACACCCGTCGCGACCTGATGCGGGTGGTCAAGGCGGTCGATCTCGAGATCCAGACCGTTTTCTCGGCTGCGTTCGTGGATGTCAGCGCGCACTTCACCACACTGTTCGCAACCCTGTTTCCTGGAGGCACCGGCAAGTTGCTGCTCACCGAGCCCGACGACCTGCTGAACACGGGAATCGAGGTCGAGGCCAAGCCGGGCGGGAAGAACGTGAAGAAGCTTTCGCTCCTGTCGGGCGGGGAGCGCAGCCTGACCGCTCTCGCCTTCCTGTTTGCCGTGTTCCGCAGCCGACCATCGCCGTTCTATGTCATGGACGAGGTCGAAGCCGCGCTCGACGACGTGAACCTGCACCGGTTCCTTGGTCTCATCGACGAATTCCGCCGGGAAGCGCAGTTGCTGATTGTCAGCCACCAGAAGCGAACGATGGAGGCGGGCGACAGCTTGTTGGGAATCAGCATGCAGCCAGGGGGCTCGTCGAAGGTTGTTATCGAGAGGGTCAGCAGCTCAGCGTAGGATCGGAAACCGATGTCGAGCACAAACACTCCGGCGATCCAGCTTGTCGGGCTACGCAAGGTCTTCGGCAGCGGTGACCACGAGGTTGTCGCCGTCGATTCCGTGGATCTCAGCATTGCCGAAGGCGAGTTCTTCTCGCTGCTCGGTCCGTCGGGCAGCGGCAAAACGACCGTGCTGCGCCTCGTTGCCGGCTTCGAGTCGCCCACCGCCGGCGCAGTGCTGTTGAGCGGGCGCGACGTCACACAACGGCCGCCCTACGACCGAGATGTAAACACTGTTTTCCAGGACTATGCGCTCTTCCCGCACATGAGCGTCGTGCAGAACGTGGAGTACGGGCTGAAGGTGAAAGGTGTGAGCAGGTCCGAACGGCGGCAGCGGGCGATGACGGCCTTGGAGAACGTGCGGCTCGGCGCCTTCAGCCGCCGTAAACCCAGCCAACTCAGTGGCGGCCAGCGCCAGCGAGTCGCTCTTGCGCGCGCGCTTGTCAACCGACCGAAGGTCTTGCTGCTCGACGAGCCGCTCGGTGCTCTCGACCTGAAACTGCGCGAAGAGATGCAGGTGGAACTGAAGGCGATCCAGCGTGATGTGGGTATCACGTTTGTGTTCGTCACCCACGATCAAGGCGAAGCGCTCAGCATGAGTAATCGGGTGGCGGTGTTCAACCACGGCCGGATCGAGCAAGTGGGAACCCCCCGCGAGATCTACGACCACCCGCAGACAGCTTTCGTTGCCGGTTTCGTCGGCACCAGCAACCTGCTCTCGGCCGCGTTGTCCGGACAACTGCTGGGCATTGCCACGCCACATAGCATCCGCCCCGAACGACTGCGACTTGTGGAGTCGACCGGCGACGCCTCGGCCGCCGGCGAGATATCGGTGGCAGCTACGGTCAGCGATTTGCAGTATCTCGGTGCCGACAGCCGGGTTAGAGTCGTTCTCGAAGACGGTTCACATCTTCTCGCCAGCGTGCCAAGCGACAGGCTCGTTGGCGTGGCCATTGGGGGTTCAGTTCGTTTGGCCTGGTCGCAACACGCGGCCGTCGCAGTCGTAGATTCCGATCAACTTCAAGGGGAGAACAAATGAGAAAAGCAAAAGTAACGATGGCGCTGCTGGCGTCACTCTCGATCATTGCCGCCGCCTGCGGCGACGATGACAAAACGAGTGAGACCACCGCCGCCGCACCCGACACGGCAGCACCCGACACGGCGGCACCCGACACAGCGGCACCGGACACGACGCCTGCCGAGGTTGATTACCTGTGGACCCCGAACGCCGACCTGCTTGCAGGGGCGGAAGGTCAGGTAAACGTCATTGCCTGGGCCGGCTACATCGAGGATGGGTCCACCGATCCTGCCTACGACTGGGTTACCCCGTTCACCGAGATGACCGGTTGCGTCGTGAACACCAAGCTGGGTAACACCAGCGATGAGATGGTGCAACTGATGCAGAGCGGTGAATACGACGGGGTGTCGGCCTCCGGCGACGCCACACAGCGTTTGATCAGCGGTGGCGAGGCTGCCGAGATCGATGTGACCGAATACAGCAGCTACGACCAGATCTTCGACGGGCTCAAGTTGCAGCCATGGAACTCCGTCGACGGAGTTGCGTACGGCATACCTCATGGTCGCGGTGCCAACTTGTTGGTCTACAACACCGAGGCCTATGCCGCCGGTGCCCCTGACTCGTGGGGAGAGGTGTTCTTGGGCGACGGTGTCGCCGACGGTGCCATCAGCATCTACGACGCGCCGATCTACATCGCGGACGCGGCCCTGTTCCTGATGGCACACGAACCGGAGCTGGGAATCACCAACCCATATGCGCTCGATCAGACGCAGTTCGACGCCGCGATTGCGTTGCTCGGGTTTCAGTCCTCCATCGCTAGCCAGTACTGGTCGCTGTACACCGATCAGCAGGCTTCGCTTGAGGACGGCTCGGTACTCGCAGGTACGACGTGGCAGGTCATCGTCAATCTCGCTCAGGCCAACGGCGCGCTCATCGATGCCGTGAAGCCCGTGGAGGGTGCCACCGGCTGGAGCGACACCTGGATGCTCTCGTCGAGCGCCGCCAACCCCAACTGCATGAAGTTGTGGATGGACTGGATCGCGTCGCCGTGGGCGAACTCACAGGTTGCGGTTTGGTTCGGTGAGGCACCGAGCAATGCCGAGGCCTGCGCGCTCGAAGGTATGGCCGAGCACTGCGCCACCTTCCACGCCGAGGAAGACGATTACTGGACCGATGTCTGGTACTGGCAGACGCCAACCGAGCAGTGCCTCGATGGGCGCAACGACGTCACCTGCGTCGGCTTCACCGAATGGGTGAACGCTTGGACCGCGCTGCGCGCCTAATCGAACAAAGCGCAGTGCAGAACTCCGCAACGGGTGGAAGGGCCTCCGGGCCCTTCCACCCGTTGCGCGCAGTCAACCGCAAGTTTCATGGTCGGCGGCGCCTCGGCGTCGGCTCACTGCTCGGTGTGCCTCTTGGATGGATGCTGTTCGTCTATGTCGGGTCGTTGCTGCTGTTGGTGCTCAGTTCGCTGTATCGCCTGCACCCGAAACAGAGCAAGCCAACTGGCGAGATCACCGCATCGAACCTTGTTTCTGCTTTCAAGTTCTGGGATCCCGATGTGTGGCCGATCGTCTGGGTCTTCTTCCGCACGACCGGTGTCGCGCTGTTGGTTACCGCCATCTGCTTTCTCATCGCGCTGCCCGTCGCCTTCTTCGTTTCCAAGGTTGCGCCGCGGTGGCTACGACGGGGCCTGATCGTCGCGCTACTGATGCCGCTTTGGGCGGGTTACCTCGTCAAGGGTTATGCGTGGCGGGCAATGGTTTCTCCCGCAGGTGGCAGGTTCGCAGCCGCGGGGCGGGGCGACGGTGGCTTTCTGGAGTCCGTGTTCGGTTGGACACCGGGTTTCGGTCGTGCCGCAATCGTGATTGCACTTGTTTATCTGTGGTTGCCGTACATGATCCTGCCCATCTATGCCGGTCTCGATCGGTTACCGCCGTCACTGCTCGATGCGGCGAGCGATCTCGGGGCCAAGCCGTTTCGCACGTTTCGGTCGGTGATCCTCCCAATGCTGTTGCCGTCGGTGGCAGCCGGAAGCATCTTCACGTTCTCGTTGACGCTCGGCGACTACATCGTGCCGCAGATCGTCAACAACGGTGAAGAGCGATTCATGTTCGGAACGATCATCAATGCCACGCTCGGCGCGCCGAACCAACCGCTCGCGGCCGCGTACACACTTTGGCCGTTGATCATCATCATCCTCTACCTGCTGGCGATGAAACGCGCCGGCGCGTTCGACAATCTGTGATCGACCAAAGATGAAACTGTCCTGGCCTGCTCGAATTGCGCTTGCCGGTTCCACCGTGCTGACGCTCGTCTTCTTGTACATACCACTGGCCGTGGTTCTGCGATTGTCGTTCAATCCGGCGAAGTCGGTTGCGTGGCCAGGCTTCAACGGATACACGCTCGATTGGTGGCGCAAGGCCTGGGAGTCCGACGGCCCAAAGGATGCGCTGATCAATTCGGTCAAGGTCGCATTCGTTGCGATGTTGATCGCGCTGATCCTGGGCACGCTCGCCGCCATGGCCATGGCGCGATTCCAGTTCTTCGGTAAGAACGCTGTGTCGTTTCTGATGGTGCTGCCGATCGCGTTGCCCGGCATCGTCACCGGCATTGCGCTCCAGAACACGTTCTCGCGGACGTTCGACCTCGGTTTGTTCTCCTTCAGGGTCGGTTTCGGGTTCCACTCGTTGGTCATCGCGCACGCGACATTCTGCGTAGTTGTTGCCTACAACAACGTGATCGCCCGCCTGCGCCGATCGTCGCCGAACCTTCTCGAAGCTTCTGCCGACCTCGGTGCCCACGGTTCGCAGACATTTCGCTACGTGACGTTTCCGTTGATGCGTTCGGCCCTGTTAGCCGGAGGCATACTTGCCTTTGCGCTCAGCTTCGACGAGATCGTTGTAACCACCTTTACGGCCGGCTCAGGTTTCCTCACCTTGCCACAATGGATTCTCGCCAACTTCAGTCGCCCGCAGAACGTTCCGCTCGTGAACGTGATGGCAACGTTTGTAATGGTGGTGAGCATTCCACTGGCGTACCTCGCGCAACGGCTGAGCGACAGCGGCAGCGACAACTGACAGCGCGGGTAGCGTGACCCTGTCATGAATCCGACGTATCCAATTCTCGCCGCTGCGGTTCTCGTATTCGGCGTCGGCGTGGTTCTGTGGAACCGGCGGCGCGCCGCCAAGCCCGTCGCCTTTTCCGTGGCAGACGCCGAAAGCAGCGCTGCGGCACAGGCGCCGGCCCTTCGTAGCCGGATGTCGAAGGCGCGCGGCGCCCTGGGTGGAGCGCTGGTGCGCCTTGGCACCAGAAGCGGGATTACGCAGCAGACCTGGCAGGAGTTGGAGGAGGCGCTGTTGCTCGCCGATGTCGGGGTGCGCGTAGTCGACGAGCTACTCACCGGCTTGCGTGCACGTGTTAAGGACAAGGAGATCGTCGAACCGAATCAGTTGCTCTCAGCGCTGCAGACACAGATGACTGATCGGCTTGCCGGGGCCGATCGATCGCTGCGCGTCATTGCCGGCGACGCCGACAGTCCCAATGTGTGGCTCTTTGTCGGCGTCAACGGTGTCGGTAAGACGACCACGATCGGAAAGGTCGCTGCCCAGCAGCGCAATCTTGGTCGCAAGGTTCTCATGGCTGCCGGCGACACTTTCCGTGCTGCCGCGGTCGAGCAACTCACCACCTGGGCCGAACGCAGCGGTGCCGAGATCGTGCGTGGCAACGAAGGTGGCGACCCGAGCGCGGTCGTCTTCGACGCCATCGAGCGGGCGAGTGCCCGCAAGATCGATCTCGTGCTGGCCGACACTGCCGGACGACTCCACACCAAGAGCAACCTGATGGACGAGCTACGCAAGGTGCGGCGGGTCGCCGCCAAGGGCAGAGGTCGAGTCACCGAAGTGTTGCTGGTCATCGATGCGACAACGGGCCAGAACGGTCTCGCGCAGGCGAGGGAATTCGGCGAGGCGACCAACCTCCACGATGGCGATCAGAGCGGCGTTACCGGAGTTGTACTGACCAAGCTCGACGGATCTGCCAAGGGGGGCATCGTGTTCGCGATCGAAACCGAGTTGGGTCTGCCGGTGAAGTTGGTCGGGATCGGCGAAACGATCGACGACCTGATCCCTTTCGATCCGGTCGAATTCGTCGATGCGCTGATGCGAGTTGGCTGAGATTTTCGGGAACCGACGGGCATAGCGGGGACGTCAGAAGATCATGCTCCGCTCAAACAGGTTTGCCTTCGCCGCCGCAGCGTTGCTCGTCGGCATCTCCGCATGTGGCCAAAGCCCGGCCCGCACTACTACCGCCTCCTCACTGGCGGTGATCACGCTCGGATCGGGTGCAACTGCCGGCCGTGCCGCTGCCGAACTCGACCAGATGATGATGCCGATCCAATTCGTCGAGTACGTCTACGACGGTGAGTTCCCCGACCTGGGCACCTCCGCCCCGGCGTGGGTGTTGCCGGCCGGGGTGGCACCGGACCCCGATGACGTTCAGCGCCTGGCGGCGGTGCTGGGCGTCGCCGGCGACATCCAGTCGCTTCCGGCCGACCAAGGCGGCGGGTGGATGGTCGGCCCCGCCGACTTCTCGGGCGCGACTCTCACGGTCAGCGCCGATGGCTTGTTGAGTTGGTGGTTCAACCCGACACCGGTGCCTTACTTGGAGTCGGGATGTGTCTGGGCCGAGTCGGCGACGACCGATCCGGGCACCACGCCCGACACCATCGTCGCCACCACCGACTCGGGCCCGGTGGAGATCCCCGCGGAGACGATTCCAGTCGACGCTTCGGTCCCACCCTGCGAGGGGCCGCTGCCACCCGCGAATGTGCCCGACGAGACCGAGGCCCGTCGCCTGGCAGACGAGTTGTTCGCGGCGATCGGTATCGATTCCAGCTCCTACGAGTTCGAGATCTATGCCGACGAGTGGGGTGCCAACGTGACGGCGTACGTGGTGGTCAACGGCATGCGCACATGGATCGCCTCCACCGTCGGATTCGGGGCCGAGGGCGCAATCACGTGGGCGTCGGGAACGCTCGCTGAACCGCAGCCCGCGGGCGAGTATCCCCTCATCAACCCGCAGCAGGGCATCGAGCGCCTGAATGACGACATCGGAATATGGGGGCCGTACTACGCCTATCCGATCAGCATCGCCAGCCGTGGATTCGGTGCCGCGACCGATGATGGCGGCGTTGTCGTCGCTGAGACTGCCGTCGCGGTCGCCCCATCGCCTGTAGACACCGTGTCTCCTGTCGACACTGCGCTGCCTGTTGACACCGTGCTGCCTGTTGACGCGGTGTCTCCTGCTGACACGGTGCCGGTGGAACCGATCATCGTTCACGTCAACGAAGTTCACCTCGATCTGACGATGATCTGGGATGTAAACGGTTCCGTCTGGTTGTTGCCGGCCTACACCTTTACGGGTGACGACGGTGTGATCGTCACAGTTCCTGCCGTCGACGACAGTTTCATCGACTTCCCCGATGCATTGCCGCTGCCCGAGCCGCTGCCCGCCGACACCGTGGGAGAAGATCCGACGGCAGCGCCCGCCGTCGACCTCGCTACGGCGGAGCAGGCTCTGATCGGACTCGCCGAAGCGGAGGCCGAAGTGCGGGCCACCGAGAACGGTTGGGCGTTTCGTGTGTCGAACCGCGATGGCGAGTCGCTCTTACTCACCGAGGACTTCTCCGCTGCTCGGGTGAACGTTGAGATCACCGCCGGCGTGGTCACTGCCGTCACATTCATCGGCTGAGTCACCGCCCGCAATCGGGCGGTGATTGGATAACCTGCTCCGAATCGCCAAGGATGTGAACGTGAATTCAGAAGTCAAGCCCGTCCGCACGGGTTACATGCCTTGCAGCGCTGCGGCGGTCGGCTCGGTTATCTTCCCCGGTCTCGGACATCTAATCGTGCGCGCTCGCTTTCGGCGAACTGTCATCGTCGCCGCCGCACTGAATCTGGCGGCCACCGTCGCCGCGATTGTGATCGCCGCGCCGGTCAACAGTCGCCCCGATCTTGCCGAGGTCATCGCCGATCGGTCGGTGTTCATCGCTCTCGGGGTAACCCTGCTCGTGCTTGGTCTCACTCGGCTGTGGACCGCCGTCGACTCGGCCTGGATCGCGCGCCCGCGGGAAGGCTCCGCAATCCGCGTTGCTTCCATCTTCACTTCTGCCGCGGTTGTCATCGGTGGTGTCGGTCCACTGGTCGTCGCCGCCGACTATGTGCGCGAAACCGACCGTGCAATCGAAAAGGTCTTCGGCGATGAGGACGCGACCACGGCGATCCCATCGCCGCTCACCACCGACGTGACGACCGACGGGTCCGCTCAGACACCGACGACCATCGGCGGTGGCAGCGTTCCAGCCAGAACAACCACGACGATCGCGACCCGCACGTCGACGACGACGACCACGGTGGCACCGTTCGCGGATGTCGAGCGTGTGAACGTTCTGCTGCTGGGCGGCGACGCCGGACCCGGTCGCTACAGCATGCGTACCGACACGATGGTGTTGGTATCAATCGACCCGGCCACCGGTTCCACGGCGATGATCTCGGTGCCG
Source organism: Actinomycetota bacterium (assembly GCA_016213665.1). Classification (GTDB taxonomy): domain Bacteria; phylum Actinomycetota; class Acidimicrobiia; order Acidimicrobiales; family Ilumatobacteraceae; genus UBA668. The sequence goes on from JACQZX010000078.1 coordinate 43,410, forward strand.
CGCAACCTCTACGGATTGCCGTTTCCTCCCGGTACCCCGCTTGCCGACCGGTTCCCCGACGGTTTCGAGGGGATCGCCAACGCTGTCTATCCCCATGTCGACGGCCACCGCGAACTCGCCGGCGGCGGCGACGATGCTGCAGCCCAAGCCGTGAAGCAGGGCATTGCGCAGTTCCTAGGCATTCCGGTGCATTACTACGTGTTGGTCGACATGCTCGGCTTTGTGCGCGTCGTTGATGCCCTCGGCGGCATCGACATCTACCTTCCCGAGCGGATACACACTTCGCGTAGTCCTTCCAAGGACCTTCATCCAGTCCCGCACTACTTCGAAGCAGGTCAGCACCACTTCGATGGCACCGAGGCGCTGTCTTACAGCCGAACCCGCTACTCCGACAGTGATTACGGTCGCATGGATCGTCAGCGTTGCGTGTTGGGCGCGATTGCCGCGGCGGCAACTCCAACTGCGCTTGCCTTCGGGCTCACCGATCTTGTCTCCGCATTCGGCGACGCTGTTCGCACTGACATCCCTCGTGATCGACTTGGGGAGATGGCCCAACTCGTCGACCGCTTCGTCGAGGCCGGCGGGTTCTCGGAAGTCAACACGCTGCATCTTGCTCCACCGAACATCGAGACGTCGCGATGGGATGCGGCCGAGGTTCGGGCACTCGTCACCGATGTCCTCGCCGGAACAGAGCCCGAGGGTACGAAGAGCACTTCCGAGCAATGCCCAACCTCTTGAGCCGCAACCTCCGCGGCTCAGCTCACTACCGGTAGCGTTCCGGCTCGCATGTTCGATTCGTTGTCCGCCCGCCTCGAAGGCATAGTCAAACGCCTACGGGGTAGGGGTCGTCTCACCGAGGCCGACGTCGACGAAATGCTTACCGAAATCCGCACGGCGATGCTCGAAGCCGACGTCAACGTCGGAGTCGTGCGCACGGTCACGGCGCGCATCCGTGAGCAGGCGATCGGTGCCCGGCTCAGTGAGGCGCTCGATCCGGGCCAACAGGTCATCAAGATCGTCAGTCAACAATTGACGGCGCTACTCGGCGGCGAAACGCTGAAGATCAGCTACGCCAGTCACCCTCCGACGGTCGTGCTGCTGGCGGGTCTGCAAGGCTCGGGTAAGACCACCAATGCCGCCAAGTTGGCTCGCTGGTTCAAGAGCCAAGGGCGCCAGCCGTTGCTCGTTGGTGCCGACCTTCAGCGGCCGGCAGCCGTCGAGCAGCTGCGTACCCTCGGTCGCCAGATCGATGTGCCGGTGTTCAGCGAGCCCGGCGACCCGGTGAAGACGGCCAAGCGTGGGCTCGCCGAGGCACGCCGCCTCGGCCGCGACGTCTTGCTTGTCGATACCGCCGGTCGGCTGGCCATCGACAACGAGATGATGGAGCAGGTCCGCCAGATCTCCAAGGCTGTTCAGCCCAATTACACCTTCCTCGTGATCGATGCGATGACCGGCCAGGATGCCGTGTCGGTCGCCGAGGCGTTCCATGCAACGCTGGCCATCGATGGGGTCATCCTCACCAAGCTCGACGGCGACGCGCGTGGCGGGGCCGCGCTGAGCGTCAAGGAAGTCATCGGACGCCCGATCGCTTTTGCCAGCACCGGTGAGAAGCTCACCGAGTTCGAGCAGTTCCACCCCGACCGCATGGCCGGGCGCATCCTCGGCATGGGTGATGTTCTGAGTCTCATCGAACAGGCCGAGCAGGTCTTCGACAAGGATCAGGCGCAGATTGCTGCCGAACGGCTGCTCGAAGGAGAGTTCACGCTCGACGACTTCCTCGAGCAGATGCAGGCGTTGAAGAAGATGGGACCGCTGAGCAATGTGCTGGGGATGATGCCTGGGATGCCCAAGGAACTGAAGGGTGCCGAGATCGGCGACGATGTACTACGACCGGTGGAGGCCATCATCAACAGCATGACTGCACTCGAGAGACGCAAACCGGAATTACTCAATGGCAGCCGTCGCACCCGCATTGCCAACGGCAGCGGCACCTCCGTTGGCGAGGTCAACCGACTGGTGAAGCAGTTCCAGGAGATGCAGAAGATGATGAAGCGGGTGGGCGCCGGCGGACCCGGTAAGAAGGGCAAGAAGGGGTCGGCACCGCGTCGTGGCTTCGAAGGTCGTGGCTTCGAAGGTCGTGGCCTGCCCGGGATGCCGGGTGGCTTCCCCGGGTTCAATTGATAGCCTTATCCAGTTCGCAATTCGTACTTCGCAACCTGTAGGAGCGTCGAGAATCCATGGCAGTGAAGCTGCGCCTCACCCGAGTCGGAAAAACCAAGCAGCCGCATTACCGCATCGTCGCGGCCGATAGCAGGTCGCCACGCGACGGTCGCTTCATCCAGATTCTGGGCACGTACAACCCGCGCATCGAGCCGTCGGCGCTGAAGGTCGACAACGACAAAGCGGTGAAGTGGCTGCTCGATGGCGCCCAACCGACCGAGAGAGTGAAGAAGCTGCTCGAGATTTCCGGCGCCTGGGCGCAGTTCGGCACCGCTCGCGCGGCGAAGTAACTACCCATGCCCGAACTCGACCCGAACATGATTCCTGCGCCGACGGCAACGGCTGTGCTGACGCACGTGGTTCGGTCGATCGTCGATGATCCAGAGGCCGTGAAGGTCGATGCCACCGAGGGTCGCGGACGCATACGGCTGGAAGTTCGTGTCGGTCCGGGCGACCTCGGTCGTGTGATCGGCCGTCGTGGTCGTACCGCGCAGAGCATTCGCACGTTGGTGCGCGCTGCTGCCACGCGCGACGAGGTCGAGGTCGACGTCGACTTCGCGGACTGAACCGCGTGACGGAACGTTTGCTGGAGGTTGGTCGAATCGGCCGAGCACACGGGGTCCGCGGCGAGGTCTACGTAGATCTACTGACCGATCGCACCGAACGACTGGCGGTCGGCTCGACTCTGCGAGTAGGTGAGCGAGAGCTGGTGGTCGTCGCGGCTCGCCCGATCGGTTCTCGCTGGTTGGTGCAGTTCCATGGGTGCTCCGACCGCAACGCGGCCGAGGCACTGGTGAACTCAGCCTTGCTTGCGGAGGCCTACTCCGACAAGGTCCTCTCCGAGCAGGCGGGCGCTCTCTATGTGCATCAACTGATCGGATCGCACGTCTTCGGACGCGATGGGCAGAGCTTCGGGCAGTGTGTTTCCGTGTTGTCCAATCCGGCCCACGATCTGTTGGAACTTGCCGATGGCTCGCTGGTGCCCGTAGTTTTTGTCACATCTTCCGGCAATGGTCGAATCGTCATCGACCCGCCGCCAGGTTTGTTCGATATCAGGGAATGATTAGCCCGTAGCAACTGTTAAGTCTTAGTTCTGCTGCCTCAAGAGTTCGTCAAGTTCGCAGCGGAGGGAGGCATACGGAGGCGATCATGAGTTACCTTCGACACACAGGCCAGTGTTCTCGCGGTTGGAGATGAAGATGGACGGTCACCTCAAAATCAGCAGGCTGAAGTTGATCTTGATCGCTGGCGATGCGATCGCGTTCGCACTCGGATACGGCTTCATCGTGCAAGCGGCGGACTTCCCGTCGACTCATGGGTGGATGCGGTCCGTGGCAGTTGTTGCCGCCTCCGTGCTGATCGCGCTGGCAGCGCTGCACTCACAAGACCTGTTCTTAGCGCGCGTGAGTGCCGTGCGAATCGTTGAACTGACCCGGAGCACACGCGCCGTGGGTATCACGATCGCCGGAATGATCATCTTCGATCGCATTACCAAGATCGGATTTCGAGTTCGCTACATAATTGCCGGGGCCCTTCTCGGCTGGATCTTCTTCGTGGTCTTGCGATCGGTGTTTCGGGCCCGTGTGTCGAGCAAACGCGTTGCCGGCCTGTACCAACGCCGGGTGCTCGTGGTCGGTGCCGACGACGAGGCCGTTCGCCTGACGCAGTTGTTCGCCACCCATGCCGATCTCGGGATGTCGGTCGTCGGCGTCGTAGGAAACCATGCCGACGCGATCCGACACGGCCTGGGAAAGGCGTGGTTGGGCGAGGCCGACCGTGCGGAAGAGCTGGTGGTGCTCCATCGCGTTTCGGGTGTAGTGGTTTCGCCGACTGCTCTCGGTGCCAAGCGACTCCATGTTCTGATCCGAAATCTGCAGCGTCAACGGATCCACGTGCACCTTGGCACTGGACTGTCGGGGATTGACGCCCGTCGACTGCGTCGACTCTCCTTGTCGCACGAACCGATGCTCTACGTCGAAGCACCGCCACTCTCGGGCGTCCAGCTGGGTCTGAAACGCACATTCGACGTTGTGGTGGCGGCAGTGCTGCTTGTCGTAGCGGCGCCTCTGCTAGCAATCATCGCCCTTGCTGTTCGCCTCGGTGATCACGGTCCCGTGCTCTTTCGGCAAAGGCGAGTCGGTCGCGGCGGCACGACCTTCAGTGTTCTCAAGTTTCGCACGATGAGCGTCGACGCCGAGTCGAAGCAGGCGGCACTGCGGACGAGCAACGAACGCGGCGGACCGCTGTTCAAGATGGAACTCGATCCGCGCGTCACCAGTGTCGGGCGATGGTTGCGCAATACCAGCTTGGACGAACTGCCACAGTTGGTGAACGTTCTGCGTGGCGAAATGAGCCTCGTCGGACCACGGCCCGCGTTGCCCACCGAGGTCGCAACCTTCGGGCCCGAACTGCGCGAGCGTGAGCAGGTGCGGCCCGGTATCACCGGCCTTTGGCAGTCGGAAGCCCGCGACAATCCTTCTTTCGAGGCGTACCGGCGCCTTGATCTCTTCTACGTGGAGAACTGGTCGATCACCCTCGATCTGATGATCCTGGTCGGCACAATCGAGCATCTCATCGTTCGACTCTTCACCGCCTTCCGCAAGACGCCCGACCTGCAACCGCCGGCGGCACAACTGGCGGCGACGCCGGTTGCGGAGACCCAACTGCAAACCGCCAAACGACCGACGATGGCTGGGACCGCCGCATGAAACTCCGGCGGTTGGCACTCGTTGGCGCTGGCCAGATGGGCTCAAGCCATGCGCGCACGATTCGCGATTCGGCCCTCGCCGACTTGGCGGTCGTCATCGACGTCGATGCCGAAGCTGCCAAGCGTGTCGCCGAGATGTATGGAGCGCTTGCTTCCACCGAGCTGGGTGACGCTGTCGACTGCGCAGGAGCGATAGTTGCCGGTAGCACAGCCGCACGAATGGATTGTGTGCTGCCGCTTCTGGAAGCCGGCGTGCCGTTGCTCGTCGAGAAGCCGTTCGCGCCGACGCTCGCCGAACTGGATCAACTGCTCGACGTCGCGCGGCGGAGTCAGGTAGCGGTGATGTGCGGATTCGTCGAGCGCTTCAATGCTGCTTTCCGCACGGTGCTCCAACTAATCGACGAGGTACCGACCCACGTGCTGGCGATTCGTCACTCTCCGGCGGCACCGCGGATCACATCGAGTGTGGTCAACGACTTGATGCTGCACGATCTCGACATCGCTCAGCGGTTGTTCGGCGCGGTTGACGGGTCGCTCATCGGCTCGGCGTGCGTTCATCCTGCCACTTCCGACTGGAACGAGATTGCCGATTGCACGATCGCGTTCGGGCAAGGCGGCATCGCGACGCTCTCGGCGAACCGGATGGGGCAACGCAAGATCCGTTCCTTGTCGATACACACCGCTGGCAAGCTCGTGGAGGTCGACCTGCTGCGCCAGGACGTCACCGTCTACCGCAACGTCAGCCAGGAGATGCTGCATTCGACTACGGGCATCGGCTACCGCTCGTCCACGGAAGTCGAGCTGCCCTTCGTGCGCCATCAGGGCGAGCCGCTAGCTCTGCAGTTGGCGCACTTCGTGGACCTGATCGACGGTGTCGCCGATGCCGACGAGGAGCGTCGCCAGATCCGGCCCGCTCACCTTCTGGCAGAGCAGATCGAAGCGGCGTCGCGGCGTTAGCTCTTGCCGTTTGGGGCGAATCAGCTGACGCCGGTGCGGGTGCGCAAGAGTGAAACACCGTCGCCCGACAACTCGTCAATGTCGACGCGGCGGCCGGCGATTGCCGTGATCAGGGCGGCGGATGTTCCGCGAATCTCAGCACCGCTGCCATGCGACCAATCGGCGTCGGTGGCCGCCACGGCTAGACCGTCGAGCAGTCCCTTCTTGACGAAAGCACGTGTTGCCTTCTTGCTCACCAGTAGATCGAGCGCCACGATGGCGTGCGCGGGTGCGACGGCGGTGGGTAAGCCCAGCGGTCGGCGAATGTCCTGCCCGTGGGTGACCACGTCGGTGAGTGGTGCCTCGGCGCCGAAGCCTGGTGGCGTGAAGCGGTTCTCGGCGTTGGCTCTCAGCACGCCCACGAGTTCGGCATTCGGGCGCTGTTCGTTTATTGCCCAGGTGCTGGATAACCGGTTGAAATCGAAGCCGGTGGCGGCCATCTTGAGCATCATCCGCGGCAAGCTGAGCGAGAACGGCATCGCCAGATGAGCGACTACCTCGCGCACTCGCCAGCCCGCGCACAGGCTTGGCGTGTTCCACTGCTCGTCGGTGAACCCATCCAGCAGGTCGGCCAAGTCTCGGCGTTCTTGCGAGATCATTTCGAACACGTTGTCCACAGATCCTCCAGTTGCCCGGGTCACGGCTTCGGTGCCACGACTCCCAGATCGATCATCGATTCTGCCATCGCAACGACCATTTCCTCCGCGCCGCGGGGTGTCCAGTTCAGCACAGTTCGGATGCGACTGTTGTCGATCTCCTGCCGAACTCCGAGGTTGTTGAGGGCGAGCCGGGCCGTGCGGTCGAACAATGCGACGAAGCGCATGACGAAGTCGGGCATCTTTCGGGTTGCGATCCTGAAGCCGTAAGGCCCGATGCGGTCGGCGAGGATCTGCGCGACCTCGCGCATTGAGTGGTTGGCCTCGGCGCACACGAAACGCTGGCCGGCGGCTTCGGGCACGGTCATCGCTGCCAGATGCGCGGCGGCGACGTCGCGCACATCCACCATCGTGAAGTTGATATCGGGCACGGCCGGGTAGGCGTTGTCGAGGATCTTCTTCACCAGCTCGCCCGACGTGCCCCAGTCGTTGGAGAGCAACGGTCCGAGCACCAGCCCGGGGTTGATCGCGACCAGTTCGGTGCGAGCACCCGAACCGAGCGCGGCGATGAACTCCCATGCGGCACGCTCGGCGAGCGTTTTCGACTTCTCGTAAGCCCCAATACGCGGATCGTCGGTGTTCGACCAATCGTTCTCGTCGAACACATGGTCGTGGTCTTGCCCGTACATGACAGCGGCGAGCGAGCTGGTGAGCACCACGCGCTCGACGGCGGCCTCGCACGCAGCCTTCAGAACGCGCAGCACGCCCTCGCGTGCGGGCACGATCAGGTCGTCGGGATTCCTGGGTGGCGTGCGGGGGAAGGGACTGGCGACGTGCAGTACGAACCTGCACCCTTTAACTGCTTCCGCCCAGCCGTCGTCCGCGGTGAGGTCGGCGACGACGACCGCGAAGTCACTGCTGAGGCGGTCGCGCGCTGGCGCGGAGAGGTTCGCTTCCAAGACGGCGGCCACTTCCGCGCCACGATCGGCCGAACGTGCCGTCCCGCGTACGCGATAACCGGCCTCAATCAGTTGCAAAGCGCAGTGTTGCGCGATGAAGCCTGTTGCCCCTGTTACAAGGACCGTGTCGTTCATGTTGAGTTTTCCTTTTCTGGATGGTGTTGCAACGAGAGCAGGTTCCATGCCCCGGTGGCTGTCTGGTCGGCGAGGTCGGCGGGCAACGCCAGCCCGCGGTCGCGATGCGCGCGGGCGACGCCGACGAGACCGCCGTAGGCTTGTGCGACCATGAGACTCGCAGGGCCCGAGCGCACCTTGCCCGCTCGCTGCCAAATGGCGATCAGTTCGGTCATCGCCGTGTCGAGTTCGTCGCCGATCCGGCGACTCTCGGCGTCGAGATATTGCTGATGGTGGTGAGACTCGAGAAAGGCGAACGCTGCCGGTTGCTCGATGACGAAGGAGCACAGACGACGCCAAATTTCGCGGAACGTCGCTTCCGGGTCCGACGGTTGGAGCTCGTCGAGGAGTCGTGCTGCCAGTGCGGTCTTCCACCGTTGGTACAGCGCGTTCACCACACCTTCCTTGCCCGGGAAATGTCGGTAGATCGTTCCGGTGCCAACCCCCGCTCGTTGCGCGAGCGCAGGCACGGGGGTGGAGCCGTAGCTGCCCCCCTCGAAAAGCTCCAGTGCCGCATCGAGGATGTCGGTGGCCTTTGACATGCGGAATGAATGTTCATTCGCCCACCGGGGGAGTGTCAAATCGTGGCGATCAGCTCGTCGATCGCGGCAACGACGTTTCGGGTTGCGTCGTCGCCGTAGGGGTACGGCATTGCTTCTAACTCGGCGTGCAGTGTCGGCAATCTCGCCAGTAGCTCGCCGGCCTTGACGCCAATCTCTGGTCCGGCCGGCACAAGATGGGCGAAGGTTCCCAGAATTTCGGGGCGTTCGGTCGAGTTGCGCACGATGATCACCGGGCGCTTGACGATGCACGCTTCCTCCTGCACCCCTCCCGAATCGCTGACCAGCAGTGCGGCCTGGCTGGCGAGGCCGACGAACTGGCGGTAGCCAATCGGTTCGTGAACGTGCAATAACGCCAACTCCGGCTGCAACCCGAACTCCAGCGCCTTGCTCTTCGTGCGCGGATGAAGCGGCAACACGACCGGCAACGGCAGCCCGGCCAGCTCGCGAAGAATGGCGCGCAGGTTGGCGGGGTGATCGGCATTCTCGGCGCGATGGATGGTGGCGAGCACAAAGCCGCCGGCGGTGAGGCCGTATTCGGCGAGCAGGCCAGCACGCTCGACCTCCGATGGCATGATTATCGCGAGCGCATCGCGCAGCGTGCTGCCGGTTACACGAATGCGGTCGTCGGCGATGCCTTCGCGGCGCAGCGCTTCGGCGTTGGTGGGGTGTGGTACCAGGCAGCGATTGGAGAGCACATCGATCAGTATCCGATTGTGTTCCTCGGGCATGGCCCGATCGTAAGAGCGCATACCCGCCTCGATATGTACCAGCGGGACCCCGGCGCTGTTGGCCGCCAGGGCTCCGGCGACGCCGGAGTTGGTGTCACCCTGCACGACCACTGCCGCCGGTCGCTCGTCGATGAGGAATCGCTCGATCGCGATCGTCGCCTGCCCGATCTGCTCCCCGCGGGTCGCGCCGCCTACTTCGAGATGAAGATGCGGCTGACCGACGCCGAGTTGCTCCAGGAAGCTGCGGCTCATGTTGTCGTCGAAGTGTTGGCCGGTGTGAACAAGCAACGCGCGATCTCCCAGACGGTGGATAACCGGCGCGAGTTTGATGATCTCCGGGCGGGTGCCGAAGACGATGGCTATCCGTTCGGTCATCGCGGTGTCGCTGCTTTGCGAACAGCAGTGACGATGAACTCACGATCCGACTCAGTGAGGTGTTGGTGTACCGGCAGGCTGATCACCTCGGTGGCAACACGCTCGGCGACCGCGCCCCCTTCTCCGATCAGCACGCGCGGGTGGGTGCGGTAGCAGTCGTAGTCGTAGACCGCCCGCGGGTAGTACACGCCGGCACCGATGCCGGCCTCGTTGAGCCGCAGCAAGAGTTCGTCGCGTGAGACGGCGCAGCCCTTGGTGATGCGCAGCGTGTACTGATGCCATGCGTGCGTGCGGTCCGGGCGAGTCACCGGCGTGACGACTCCTGGCAGGTCGGCAAGGTGAGTCGAGAAGTAATCGGCGTTCGACGCGCGCTCCGACGAGATCTTGGCCAAACGATCGAATTGCGGTATCGCAATCGCTGCCGCTACCTCAGTGAGACGATAATTGTGCCCCGGTATTTCGTATTGATACCTGGCGCGCATTCCGTGGTTGCGCAGTAGTCGTAGTCGTTCTGCCAGCGCGTCGTCATCAGTGGTGACGACGCCACCTTCACCCGACTGCAGATTCTTGGTGGCGTAAAAGCTGAAAGTCGCCTGGCCCGGTGTGCTGCCAACTGGGGTATCCCGATAGCGGGCACCGTGCGCCTGAGCCGCATCTTCGATCATCGCCAGGTCGTGGCGGTCGGCGATTTGCGTGATTGCGTCGAGGTCCGCGGGCTGTCCGTAGAGGTGAACCGGCATCACAACGCGCGTGCGTTCGTTCACCAATGGCGCGAGCGAAGCTGGTGACATGTTGAAGTCGTCGGAATCGACGTCGGCAAAGCGGGCCGTCGCGCCGGACTCGAGGATCGCGTTGAGAGTGGCGACGAACGTGAACGCGCTGGTGATCACCTCGTCGCCGGGTCGCAATCGAAGCGCTTCGAGCGCAACCACGAGGGCCGTTGTGCCATTGTTGACGGCGATCGCGTGGCGAGCACCAGTCATCTCGCAGCAGAGCGCCTCGAACCGTTCAACCATTGCGCCCTGGGTGAGCTTGCCCGACCGCAGCACCTGCAGTACGAGCGCCTCCTGCTCGGGTTCGCACGTCACCACGGAAATCGGGATCAAGCCGGCGCCACCTGGCACTGGTCGCACTCGAACGACACCGGGGCATCGATGTTGCGCGACACGACGCGACCGCAACGGCACACCCAACCTGCTGGCCGTGCGGGTGAACCGACCACCAGTTGGTGCGCCGCAACGTCGTGTGTGACAACCGCGCCGGCACCGACAATCGACCACTCGCCGATGGTGACGCCGCAGACGACGGTGGCGTTGGCTCCGACGGATGCGCCACGCTGCACCGATGTGAGGACGATCTCCCAATCGTGGGCCGCCGCTCTTGGAAATCGATCATTGGTGAACACGCACGATGGACCCAACAAGACGTCGTCGGCGATGGTGACGCCGCGATAGATGCTGACGTTGTTCTGCACCTTCACACGCGCGCCGATCGTCACGTGGGTGTCGACGTACACGTTCTTGCCGAGCGAAGTAGCCGCGCCGATCGTGGCACCGGTGCGGACGTGCGCGTGATGCCAAATGCGCGCGCCTTCACCGATGGTGGCTCCGGATTCGACGATCGCCGTTGGCTCGGCGAACCATGCTGACGCGCCGCCCGACGATGTCGTGCCCTGCCGCATCCGGCCAGCCTAGTGACGCCCTACCTATGCTGGCCGGATGTCATCTCCCGAGCCGCAGAGGTGGGCTGTCGTCGGTGGCGGGGCTTTGGGCGCGACGCTCGCGCTACGACTCGCTCGTCTGGGTCACCGTGTTGCGGTCTTCGAGGCGGGCGATGTTCTCGGGGGATTGGCTGCGCCTTGGCACTTGGATGAAGCCACGGTCGGGGGTATCACGTGGGATCGGCACTACCACGTCACCCTGCTTTCCGATACCCGTACGCAAGACATGTACGCCGCGGCGGGGGTCACCGACGACGAGATCCGCTGGGTGGAGACCAAGACCGGGTACTACGGCACCGACCATGTGCTGCGTTCCGTGTCGAACGCATTCGAGTTCTTGAAGCTGCCCGGCTTGTCACCGCTCGCCAAAGTCCGGTTGGCGGCGACGATTCTGATCGGATCCAGGATTCGCAATGGCCACCGAATGGAGCGGCTTACAGCCGAGCGCTGGTTGCGCCGTTGGAGTGGGAGCGCTGCTTTCGAGACGTTCTGGAAGCCGCTACTGCGGGCCAAGCTCGGCGACGCGTATGCGCAGGCCTCGGCGGCTTTCATCTGGGCGACGATCCAGAGGCTGTATGCGGCCCGCCGGACAGGTCTCAAAAAGGAGATGTTCGGCTATGTGTCGGGGGGCTACTCGCGCGTGTTCGCCGCCTTCGCCGACACGCTTGCCACCGAGGGTGTCGATGTGCGACTTTCGACGGCGGTTCGGGAAATCACTCGCGTCGGTGACGAATTCCGCGTGTCCTGCCCCACTGGAGACCAGTCGTTCGACAAGGTGGTGGTCACGACCAACGCCGCTCTCGCCGCGCGGCTGTGCCCCGACCTGCTCGCGGCCGAACGGCAACGTTTGCAGCGCGTCGCTTACCTCGGAATCGTGTGTGTGTCGCTGGTACTGGAACGACCGCTGTCGCCCTATTACCTGACCTACATCACCGAGCCGGCGACGCCCTTCACCGCGGTGGTGGAGATGACTGCGTTCATCGACCCGGCGGCGGAGGTGGCGGGCAAGACGCTCGTCTACCTGCCGAAATATGCGGATGCGACCGATCCTCTGTTCCAGGCCGACGACGCCGAAGTGATCGCCGCCTTCTTGCCCTTCCTCGAGAAGATGTATCCAGCATTCACCCCGTCGCAGGTGACGACCGCGCGGGTCTCGAAAGTTGCGCAAGTGTTCGCGGTACCCACGCTCGGTTACAGCGATGATGCGCCGGCGATTGGTACCTCGGTGCCCGGGCTGTATCTCGCCGGTTCGGCCCACCTGCCTTTTTCGACGCTCAACGTCAACGACACGCTGTCACTGGTCGAGCAAGTGCTCGCTCTCGCCGTTCACTCCACGGACTAGCGTTCGTCAGCGTGAGTTCTGGGAAGTCGCCGGCGTCGTTGTCGCTCGACGCCGACAATTTGTGGGCCTATCAGATGACCCACGGCGACGCCGGCTGGGAGGCCTTCCCGACGTACCTCGATGCCCTCGTGGCCGTCGTACTGCCAATGTTGGAAGCGATTGGATTGCGAATCACGTTCTTCGTCGTCGGGCAAGATGCCGCGTTGGAGAAGAACCACGCGGCTATCGCTGCCTTGGCGACTGCCGGTCATGAAATCGGCAATCACAGCTTCCGCCACCAACCCTGGCTGCACCTTTACACGCTGGACGAGATTCACACCGAGCTTGCTCGCACGGAGGAGGCGTTGCAGGCCGTCACCGGCCAACGGCCGGTCGGTTTCCGCGGCCCCGGCTACAGCCTCAGCCCCGATGTCCTGCGGGCGTTGATGGACCGCGGTTACGAATACGACGCGAGCACACTTCCCACCGTTATCGGCCCGTTGGCTCGCCGGTACTACTTCCGCTCAGCCAGGCTCAGCCCACAACAGCGCTCGGAGCGGGCGCACCTTTACGGCCACGCGCGCGATGGCCTGCAGCCGTTGAAGCCCTATCAGTGGGTGGCCGGGCCGCAATCACTGGTGGAGATTCCGGTAACCACCATGCCGCTCACGCGCGTTCCCATCCACATCTCTTATGTGCTTTATCTTGCCGGGCCCTCACCGGCGGCGGCGTACCGATATTTCTCAGCTGCACTGCGCATGTGCGCGCTGCGCGGCGTGCAGCCGAGCATTCTGTTGCACCCGCTCGACTTCCTCGGAGTCGACGATGTCGACTCGCTGCAATTCTTCCCCGGTATGCACCTCACCGGGGCGCGTAAACGCGAGACGGTCGAACGCTGCCTGCGCACGTTCGCGGAAAGATTCGAGGTGGCGCCACTGCGTGAGCACGCGCGGGCGCTGAAGGCGAGTGGTTCGCTGCCCGGCAAGTCGCCGTGGAAGGTACGGTCACCGTCCGCGTCAGCGGTTCCTGAGAGAATTCCCGGATGAGCGAAAACCGAAAGCTGGTCACGCTATTGGTGCCGGCGTACAACGAAGCGTTGAAGATCATGGCGTCGCTCACCGAGATGTATTCGTATATGGCCGGCCTGTCCGACCGCTATCGGTTCGAGTTGCTCGTTGTCGACGACGGCTCTACCGACGAGACGGCCGACATCGTCGAGGCCTTCGCTCGCACGCGTGCGGAGGTACGCCTCGTACGTCAACCGGCCAACATGCGTCTCGGGCAGGCGTTGCGTGACGGGTTTGCGGCCTCGCAGGGCGACGTCGTGGTCGTCTTCGACTCCGATCTGTCGTACTCGGTCGAGCACATCGGCAAGCTGCTCGACACCATGGAGCGCGATCGTGTGGCGATTGTCGTTGCGTCGCCGTACATGAAGGGCGGCAGAACGTCGGCTGTCCCGTGGCGACGGGCACAGATGAGCAAGCAGGTCAATCGACTGCTTTCGGCGGGTAGCCAGTACGACCTCCATACCGTCACGAGCATGGTGCGCGCCTACGACGGTGAGTTCATTCGCAACCTGTCGTTGAAGTCGATGGGGCCAGAGATCAACACCGAGATCCTCTACAAGGCGCAGATCATGCGTGCCCGTGTCGCCGAGATTCCGGCGCACCTCGACTGGAGCGATCAGGCAGAGCGCATCGCCACGCGTAAGGTCTCGCTGAAGTTCACCACCACTTCCAAGTTGCTCGTGTTCGCCAGTTTCCTGTACCGCCCGATCTTCTTCTTCATGATCCCAGGACTGCTGCTGCTGATGTTGTCGCTGTGGTCCGGCGGGTCGCTGATGTGGACGGTGTGGCACGAAGCTGGGCACCAAGGCGGCGGGCTCGATGCACGCATCACCAATGGGTTCGCGCAAGCGTGGAAACTCCGACCGCAGACCTTCATCATCGCCGGTTTCAGCTTCGTAGTTGCGGTGCAACTGATCTCACTCGGGCTACTGGCCGCGCAAGCCAAGCGTTACTTCGAGGAACTGTTCTTCGCCGCCACGCGCCGCAGCGACTCGGCCTGACGAAACGCCACGGGACTGTGGCCGTGCGCGTTCGAGACACTATGGCTTGATGCTGTTTGTCGCCGGGGACGGTTCGGGACTGATCGAGCGCAGTATTTAGCGCCGCCAGGTCTACGGCAACGTGCCTCCGGATGGTTTGCATGTCGGGGGCACGCATGTGCCGTCGTCGCCTGTGCCACCGGTGCCGACACCGTTGCCGGCTAGGTCGGATGTCGTGTCGGTGTAGACCACTGGCGGATCGGCCGGCTGGGTCGGTGCTTCGGCGACTGCTTCTGCGATGACATCGGAGAGTTGTACCCAATCGACTTCACGCGCGGCCGCCCGGCTCTGAGCATCGGCGAAGATCGCCTCGACCACCTCCCAATCCGGCTCGGGACCGACGGACAAGACGAGGTTCCACAGGTTCACCTGACCGGGGACCACGGCTGCGAGCAGGGACTCCAGCATCGTGTTCCACTGCTCCATCGATCCCTCAAGGTCGGCGTCGCCATCGATCGACATTGCAACGAACGCGTCGGCCTCGGCTGCCGACACGATCACCAATGCGCCATTGGGATCATCGGTCAACCAATCGGAGGACGTGCTCGTCGTCCACGGGTGCAGCCACCGCTGCTCACCAATCTGTAGTGGATCGTGGCAGACGCTGGCGTTGTGACACTCGCGGATCCACTCCATCCCAGCCGGCAGTGACTCGTCGGACAGCGACGAGAGGCAGATTTCGGTGATGCCGGTCACCGCCGAAAAGCCGGCTGAGATCGCCGCTTCGACCCATCCTGCGTCCTCCGAGCAGCCGCCCGACAGGTAGTTGACCGAGACGCCGTGGGCCTCGATTGCTTCACGCTGGCTGGTCAGTTCGTCGACCCGAGCCTGCCCGGTGAGTCCGTCCGTCGACTTGTCGCCGGAGTGCTGGGAGACGCCATGGCCACGGGCGGTCATGTCCTCTATGAACGTGCTGTCCCATTGGTCGACGGCTTGCACGAAAACTGTCGAAAGTTCGAAGTTGAGGACGACGCCGTACTGCTCGGCCATGTCGGCCAACTGTTCGAGCATGGCAACGTGGGCGTCGTACACCGTTTCGTTGTCGAGTTCAGTGTCGTTGCGCTCTACGTGGATCGTGAGCGCGAGGTCGAGCACGGCGGCACCCGCGGCGACGGTTGCCGGCGCAACTGTTGCGGTCGTGGCCGCGGTCGTTGAGCCGGTCGTGTCGGCGGTCGTGTCGGCGGTCGTGTCGGCGGTCGTTGAGCTGGTCGTGGCACAGCCGGCGACAGCAAGCCCGGCGGCCAGAAGTATGGAGGTGGGGCGCCTTGATCTCATCGCGCGGACATTAGAAACGAGGTGTCAGCGAATCGTGATCGTTTGGTGAGAGCGAGGTAAGAATCGCGGCCACCGCTATCCAGCTACCGCAGGCCTTAGTGAATCCACCGCGTACCTTCATCTTCGGCGTGGGCATCTCGGCGATGAAGTTGTTGTCGTCGAGGCAAAGGTGGACGGCCAGGTGATCGATCAGTGCGCCGCCACAGTCGCTCCAGGCTTTGTAGGCGGCCTCCTTCATCACAAACGCGGCCGCCGCATCGATCAGCGGATCGTCGGACCGCACGACCGAGGCGCGCAACTCCTCGTCGCTCTCGTGTTCACTCTCGATGTCGATGCCGAGCGCTCGGTATTGCCCGGCATCGCCGACAACGGCGAGAACGTGCTGCCGGTCGTGAGAGAGTGAACCGACGACACCCTTGGGCCAGTTCGGCGAGCCATGGGCCGTGCGCGTGATCGGGTTGGTGTCGCCGAGCAGTTGGTGCAGTAGCGCGCGACCAGTGGCGAACTCGGCAGTGCGTCGATCGCCGGCGGTCGCGATCAGTTCCAGTTCTTCCGGCGCCAAGTCGACGATGTGCCCGGCGTCGATGGCCAGTACGCCGCAGCGCACGCCCTGCGGCGCGAGTTCCGTGATCGCGTCACGAAGTTGGTCGCGCATTCCGCAGTCGCCTTGTCGTCTCGATCTCGGTCTCGGTCTCGGCAGCCTCGATAGCAGCTCGAAGCGCAGCGGCGAGGACCCGCACATGCGGCTCGAGCACCATCGAGTCGTGATCGCCAGGGACGTCGATGGTGGTCACGTGCTGGCAGTGCCGTCGCCAACCGTTGTCGGCTTCCACGAAATCGCGACGCTCATCGATACCGCGGCCACCAGGTAGTCGATAGAGCACTCTGTGGTCGGGCCGGTACAGCGTTATCTCGCCGTCGAAATGGCCTACGGCGTACTTATCGAGCGCTCGCATGAACGCGGCTTCGATCGCAAGATCGTGTTGCATGCCGGTGTCGGGGGCGTTGCCTTGTTGCCGTGCCGAGAGCGTTCGTTGCCAGTCGCGCCTGTTCTGCAACCAGCGTCGGGGGTAGCGCAAGCGATGTTTGAGCACGTCCTGAAGCTGGATCGCCGCCCGGTCGACAGTCGTCAGAGGTGATCTCAGCGATGGTGCGGGCGTGTCGAGCAAGGCGAGTAAGGCGACCTGTTCGCCGGCATCGCGAAGTTGACGGGCCATCTCCAAGGCGGTGACACCACCACCGGAGAATCCGCCGAGCAGATAGGGGCCGCGAGGTTGCACGGTGCGAATCTCCTCAAGGTAGGCGGCGGCCATCTCCTCGAAGGAGTCGTGCGGCACATCGTTGCCGAACAACCCGCGCGCCTGCAGCCCGTAAAATGGCCGGTCGGTTCCGATCTGATTGCTGAGGTGCCGCAGGTTCAACACGTTTCCGAACATGCCGGCGACGAGGAAGAACGGTGTCGTCCTTCCGTCGTCTCGAGGATGCATCGGTACCAGGTATCGGTACTGACTCGGTGGTGGCGTGACAAGTCGTCCAGCGGAGTCGGTGGTCGGCAACAGCGCGCGAATCAAGGCTGCGCTGGTCTCGACAGTCTCCGCGCCGAACAACGCCGACATCGGGAGGTCGACGGAGAAGAGCTTTCGAATGCGAGCGAACAGACGAACAGCGATCAGGCTGTGGCCACCGAGATCGAAGAAGCTGTCGCGCACTCCGACCTGTTCGATACCGAGTAGTTCCTGCCAGAGGTCCGCCAATGTCTGCTCGACAGCGTCGCGGGGAGCGACAAAAGCACTGCTCAGCAACGGTCGCGCAAATGTCACCACCGAGTCGTTGCCACGTCGCAGACTCGCCCCGCTCGCTCGATTCGCGGACTTCTGTAGCTCGAGTAGGTCGAACGGAGTGACGGCAAGCGGGATCGCCGCGTAGTGGGTTAGTGCCGACTCGAAAGCTTCAGCGCCTTCCTGCGCGCGAATCCCTCCGGAGACGCTGTACCGAAACAGTTCTTCGGCTGGCGTCATCGGCCGTTCGTGCGTGAGGCGCGGTTCGAGGGTCGCGTCCGACGGAGCCACATCCAGTTCAAGCTCACCGGTCAAGCGTTTCATCGTGAAGCCCTGCACGCTCAGCCGCACTCGTCCGGCGGAGTCGAGGAAGGTCACGTCGAAGGTGGCGAAGCCGGCCACTTCGCTGGATGTCGGTCGGATTACCGCGATGACTGTTGCGCGACGGAGCTGATCGCGCGGTCCGTCCGGATCATGGACGACAACGCTCTGCGCACTGACCGGAACCCATAAGGCATCACCGGAGTATCCCGGTACCTGCTCAAGCGCGAAGCAGAGGCCGACATCGACAAGCGCAGGATGCAACGCGAACCCTTGGAGGTCGCCGAGGTACGTCGCCGGCAGTTCCAGATCGGCGATGGAGTGTTGCGACCCGGTGTGCACCTGGTGTGCAACACGCCACCGCGGGCCGAGCTGCAGATGGTCTTGCTGGCGTGTGCGAGTTGGAGCGAGCTGCGAAGCGTGCAGACGCAATGACGCCAGATCCGGGTCGGGTACAGGGGCCGGCGCACGCAGGACGATCTGAGCCTCGCCCGTTCGCAGCCACCCAGTGGCGAGGTGGCGGCGGACCTCCAACGAATAGCCGAAATCTGTGGGTGTGAGCACTGCCTGTACGGAGGTCGGTTCATCGATGGCCGCCGCCAGTGGAGCAGGCAGCACGAGTTCGCGCAGCTCGAATGGTTGCCGAACTCCGACCTCGCGCAGTGCCTGGCGCGCGAGTTCGAAGTATCCGGCAC
>JACQZX010000080.1 GCA_016213665.1 Actinomycetota bacterium
AGCAGGTGGCCGCTTCGTCCCACGTGGCCGTGTCGAGCCGGGTGTCGAAGCGGATGTCGCGGCTCAGATCCCATTTGTCGTCGACGTACTGGAAGTACCGACGAAGCGCTGTCCAGTCCGGGAATCGCTCGTCCCAGTACCAGTCCTTCCACAGCTCTTCGTCGGAGAACTCGTAGACGGGCACGTGCGAGTCGACCCGGGCGCCGGGGTAGCAGTTCCAGTGCCAGATTCCGCCGAGCCCTGAGCCGGCCTCGAGCAACACCGTCGAGAACCCCAACGCTCGCAGGCGGTGCAGCTGGTACAGGCCCGCGAAGCCTGCGCCGACGACGACCACGTCATGATCCAGTCTTGGTGCGTTCGTCATGGGTTCGTGACGCCTCGGGCGACATCGGCCCACGCGTGCAACGCCGATGGATCTTGCGTCCAGTCGAGGCCCCCGAAGTAGCTGACGACTCGCGTCGCGAGCCCCTGGTAGCGCTCCAGGATCTTGTCGGCGAGTTCGCTGCGCGGGCCTGTGACCACGAAGTGGTCGAGCAGTTCGTCGGACACCTCGGCGGCCATGCCCGCAAGGTCGCGGGCGCGTTGCCGCTCGCGGATGCGGTCGGTGGTGCCCTCGAAACCCAACTGTTCGAAGATGAACGCATAGTTGGGTGTTGATCCGTAGAACGCGACCTGCATCCGTGCGAAGTGGCGCCAGCGCGTTTCGTCGCCGTCGATGGGGACGATGAACGCGGGGACGATGATCTCCAGATCCTCGGCGGAGCGGCCTGCCTTGGTGGCACCCTCGTGGAGGTTGGGGATCACCGTCTCGCGGAGGTAGGTGGGGTGGTTCAGTGGATGGACGTGTACCCCGTCGGCGACCTCGCCGGCCATGCGGAGCATCCACGGGTTCACGGCAGCGACGTCGATCGGCGGGTTCGGTGCGCCGATCGGCCCGGGTGACCACTGCGCTGGGAGCAGGTCGAGGTGGTAGAACTCGCCGTCCACCATCAGCGGCTCGTCGCCCCGAAATGCACGAAAGATCGCCTGCATCGCAAGCACGTACTCCTTGAGCCGTGGGCCGGGATGCTCGAAGTCGGAGCCGTAGCGGCGCGTGATGTGGGCGCGGACCTGTGTGCCGAGCCCCAGACGAAAGCGACCGCCGGTCGCCTCGGCCAGCTCCCACGCGATCTCCGCTGTCACCATCGGGCTGCGGGGAAAGGCGACAGCGACACCGGTAAGGATGTCGATGTCGGCGGCGAGCGCAGCGGCGCCGCAGCCGAGGTATGCGGTGCGCCCGCCCTCGGTGACCACGATTCCCGAAAAGCCGGCGCGCTCGGCGTCCTGGGCGAATGCAGCCATCGAGCGAAGCGGCAGGCCGCCGGTCATCACGTCGAATTTCATCGGTGGGTCTCCTCGTCAGGTTTGGTCACGGTGTGTTGTCGGATCATCAGATATCGCGATCGCGGTTATCCCAGTGCGGTGACCTCAGCTTGTTCTTGTACAGCTTGCCGGTCGGAAGCCGGGGGAGCTCGTCGTGGAACTCGAAGCGCTGCGGGCACTTGAAGTGGGCGATGTGCTCGCGCACGTGTGACCTCAGTTCGACGGCGAGTGCCTCGTCGCCGGCAATGCCCTCTGCAGGTTGCACCGCGGCATGCACCGCTTCGCCCATCTCGTCGTCGGGAATCCCAAACACGGCGACATCGGCAACCTTGGGGTGCAACACCAAACAGTCCTCTATCTCCTGCGGATAGATGTTCACACCGCCGGAGATGATCATGAACGCCTGGCGGTCCGTGAGGTACAGCCATCCTTCGTCATCGACGTATCCGACATCACCCAGGGTGGTCCAGCCGCGGCCTCGTGGGTCCTTCACGCTCTCGGTCTTCTCGGGGGCGTTGTGGTACTCGTAGGCGGGCCCGTCACCGAAGTAGATGGTGCCGGGCACATTCGCAGGTTGGTTGTCGCCCGCTTCGTCGAGGATGTGGATCGATCCGATCAACGGCCGTCCGACAGTCCCCGGCCTGGCCAACCATTCGTCGGGACGCACCAGGCAGAAGCCGTTCAACTCCGTGCCCGCGTAGTACTCCCACAGCACCGGACCCCACCAATCCATCATCTGCTGCTTGACGGCCACAGGACACGGTGCCGCGGCATGGATCGCGACCCGCATCGACGAGACATCGAACCCGGATCGTTGCTCCGCGTCGAGCTTCAGCATCCGGATGAACATGGTCGGCACCCATTGAGAATCAGTGATCGCATGCTTGCCGATGAGATGGAGCGCGTCGACCGGGTCGAACTTCTCCATCGCGACGACCGTCCCTCCCAGTGACTGAACGCCAAGACTGAACCCGATCGGTGCCGAGTGGTATAAGGGAGCGGGTGACAGGTATGTGGACTCGCCGCTCATCCCGAACACGCCGCTCACCAGCCCTGCGATCAGCATTCCGTCGGCGACCGACTTGCCGCTCAGCGGACGCTTGACACCCTTCGGACGGCCCGTCGTTCCGGAGGAGTACAACATCATCTCGCCCGCTGGCTGTTCGTCGAGTGGATCGGTGGACATCGAACCGATCGCGTCGGCGTATGGCTCGAATCGCGGATCTGCATCGCCGATCAGCAACGGGACGACGCATCCCGTCGCATGCTGCATCGCAGCGCTCGCAATCTTGGCCTTCTCGGACGTGGTGACGAGCGATCGAGCCCCAGAGTCCTGGAGGATGTAGCCGACCTCCTCAGCCGAGAGGTAACTGTTGATCGTCGTCACATACAGACCGGATCGCAGCGCTGCCCACATGACCTCGAAGAACCGCGGCTGGTTCTCGCTGAAGATGGCGACGTGATCACCGGTGACCAAGCCTCGCTCCCGCCACAGTCGGGCCAACTGATTCGAACGCTCGTCGAGTTGCCGGTAGGTCACGACCTCGCCGGAACGACCCATGATCACCGCTGGGTGGTCCGGTCGGGTTGCTGCATGAGCGCCTGGGTACACGATCGCTTTCCTCCCGCCGGCATCTAGCCGGGCCGGCATGTGGTGTCGCCGACCGTGATGGCCCCGCACCTGCGTGAATGGCTCCCGAGATCCCCTTCCTCGGCAACGTCAACGCCAAGTCTGGCCGCAATCGCCGCGCTGGGTCAAGACGAATGGAGTGCTCTGTCGCACATCTGAGTGACGAGCCGATGTGTTGACGGCGCCCGTGCGAGCCAGATTCCCTTACCAGCAAAGGCCTGTCGCGGACACCGACCAATAGTGATTGAGCGGATGCGCTTTGCGACAATAGCTACAGGTTGTCGTATGCGAGCAAAGTGGGTGATGATGAGGGACCAATGTCTCGGCTCGCGTCGAGGTGAACGTGAGGCTGGGAGACGACTTGACGTCAGGATCTCCCGGCTGTCCGTCGGTGCGCGAGGATCCGACGGGTCGGAGTGCGGGCCAGAGATCGAGGTGACAGTCCGGTGGTGGTGAACCGAGATCGTTACATCGTGGCACTCTCGTACCCGGAACTCGTGGTGATGCGCCGACTGACTCTCATGGCTCGAGACGACCGGGGAGACGCCTGGACGAAGGACGATCTGCGACAGATCGATCGCATCCTCTGCAAGTTGGATGGAGCCCCCATGCTGCACACCTGAGCCGTACAGGAGCAGCTGTCGGAGACAGTCGAATGCATTCTCTCCTGGACCGGTGCTCGACGTTCAGGTCTTCACGCGTCGTCAGGTCGCCTGGCTGGTGTCGATCTCACCCACCATGGTGGTCGCTTCTCGAGGAACGCGGTCATGCCCTCGCGCGCCTCGTCGGTGGCGAAGAGCTCAGCGGACACCTTCGACGTCCACTCGAACGCCTCGTCTGTCGGCATCATGGGGACAGCCGCGAGTAGCTGCTTGCTGACGGCCAAGGCGTTCGGGCTCGCCGCCAGCAGGTCCTCGACGATGAGGTCGACCTCGTCGTCGAGTCGACTCCGCGGAACAGCGAGATTGACGAGACCGAGTCGTGCGGCTTCGGCTCCGTCGAACCTGTTGCCGCGCAGGAACGCGGCTCGGGCGTCGGCACCGCGCATCTTCGGCAGGCAGACCACTGAGATCATCGCCGGCGCGACGCCGATGCGGACCTCGGTGAAGCCGAACTTGACGTCGTCCACTGTCACGGAGATGTCCATCGCCGCGGCGAGCCCCATGCCGCCCGCCACACAGTGTCCGGCGATGCGACCGACATAGGGTTTTGGCGAACGGGCGAAGCGCTCGAACAGGTGCATCGGGGTGGTCGCTGCGGGTGGAGCATCATCAGGCCCTGCTGAACGCTCCGCCAGGTTCGCACCGGCGCAGAACGTGCGGCCCTCGTTGGTGAGCACGATGACACGGGCGTCGTCGTCTGCCTCGGCCGACTCGAAGGCGGCGATCATCTCGCTGACCAACTGTTGGCCCAGGGCGTTGCGGTTCGCCTCGTCGCACAGCGTGACGGTGCACACGCCGCCGTTGGTCACGCTGCGGACGACGGACATCAGTTCCTGCCTCGTGGTGCCGGGCCGGTGCTCGGTGGGCCGGCGTAGGCCTGCGCCTTGGCGAGCCAGTCGGCGGCGATGCCGCCGATCACGACGAGGTCGGTATCGTCGACGTGTCGGCGTTGGGTGACGACCTGACAGAACTGTTCGGCGGTGCCGGTGACGCTGGCTGCCGCGGTCTCGGGACCGAAGGTCCATGTCTCGCCGGAAGGCGCTTCGAGCACGACCCGGATGGCGCCCTCGGGCACCGCTTCGCCACGGTTCGCATACGTCCATCCGCGGGTGATGAAGCCGATCTGCGCGACGTGACGGAGCCGGTCGGTGGGGGGTCGGTGCCCTTGCACCGCGTCGATGACGTCGGTGCCGTGCGCCCAGCACTCCATCAGGCGGGCGGTGAGGAACGATCTTCCGCTCATCGACGGCCCGTACCAGGGCACGCGCACACCATCGGCGAGCGTGGATGCCGCTGCCGTCAGCCGACGTCGGTGGTCGCGCCACGTCGCCAGCAGTTCGTCGGGCGAGAGGTGGCGGAAGAGGGTCAGTGCTTCGATCCCGTCGCCAGCAGCCATGAGCGCGTCGATGCTGGCCCGGAAGCCGCCAGGATCCTCGATCGCGAGTGTCGCAGTGCCGTCGAAGTAGGTCAGGTGTCCGATCTGGTCGGCAACACTCCAGCGCGGGCTGGCGGTCGGCGTGCGCCACTGCTCGTCGGACAGATCGGCGACCACACGGTCGAGCGATTCCTGCTCGGCCAGGAGGTCGGATGCGATGGTGGCAAGATCGTTCATCGGTCGGCCTTCGGCTCGCGGGGGAGGCCGAGGACCAGCTCCCCGATGATGTTGCGCTGGATCGCGAACGTTCCGCCACCCACCGTCAATGCCGGGGAGAAGAGGAACCCGTAGTGCCAGATCGGGTCGACGCCGGGGAACTGGTGTCCTCGGAGCCGGATCTCTGTCGCCCCGGTGCGCGCGTCCTCGGGCACTGCGCCCACCGGGCCGGAGCCCTCGAGCAGCCCGTCAGCCCCGACGAGATCCTTGGCCAGCTCCATGACGTGCTGACCGTGTTCATCTGCCATCGCCTTCTGGATCGAGGCCTCTGGGCCAGGTGTTCGGCCCTTGAGCCGAGCCGAAAGCGTTCGTAGGCGGTTGAGACGAAGGACCTCGGACTCACAGTGGAGCCGGGCGAGGCGCTGGCGGAGAAGCGGATCCTCCTGCCCGCCGTCGGCGCGGACGAGATTGATGAGGTCGGTGGCGGACGGCCCGGCGCCCCACAACGATCCGGCCGACGACAGCATCACGCGCTCGTTGGAGAGCGTGGCCTTGGTGAGACGCCATCCGTCGTTCTCGACACCGACGAGCAGGTCGGCCGGCAGACGGACGTCGTTGAAGAAGACCTGGTTGAACGAGTGTGCAGTGGTCATGTCGATGATGGGAGTGAGTGTGATGCCCGGCAGGTCCATCGGACAGATGAAGTAGCTGATCCCTCGATGCTTCGGAGCCGATGGATCCGTCCGGGCGATCAGGATGCCGTAGCGGCTGTTGTGACCGCCGCTCGTCCAGATTTTCGAGCCGTTGAGGACGTAGGTGTCGCCGTCGCGAACGGCGCTCGTGCGCAGCGATGCCAGATCGGAACCGGCATCCGGCTCGCTGAAGAGCTGGCACCACTGATCCTCCCCTGACAGGATCCGGGGGAGGTACTCCGCCTTCTGCGCCTCCGTGCCGGCAAGCAGGATCGTGGGCGCAGCCCAACCGATGCCGATGCCGACCGGCCGGTGGATCTTGGCTCGGTCGAACTCCTCGTCGATGATCAGCTGATGCATCGGATCGGCCTCGATGCCCCATGGCTGTGGCCAGTGAGGCACCACGAAACCGGCCTCGGCGGTCTCGGCCATCGTGGCATCGGGATGGCTGGCGATCCATTGGCGGATCGCGAGCCGTCGCGGGTCGTCGTCGGGTGGGAAATCGAAGTCCATGGTCAAGTTCCTTGCAGGAGAGAGGTGGGGATGTCGACGAATCGTGCGCGAAGCCACTCGCCGAGGCTCTTCGCCTGGGGGTCGCGGCGAGTGGAAGCCGCGACGCCTTCCTCGAGCAGCCCGTGGATGACGAAGTTCAGGGATCGGATCGAAGGGAGTCGATGACGATCGATGACGTAGGCGGCGGTTTCGGGGAGCAGCTCGCGGAGCTTGTCGAGCGTGAGGAACTGATCGAGCCACGCCCATGCTTCGTCGGACCGGGCGAACACGCCGAGGTTTGCGTTGCCGCCCTTGTCGCCCGAACGGCTGCCGATGATGGTCCCGATGGGCGCTCGCCGCGTCGGTGCGGTCGGGGCACTGACGGTGGGGCCGGGACGCGGATCGACATCGACCGTCCGGTCGGGGTACGGCGCCACCGAGTCGACCACCGTCCGGTCGCCGCCCAGCACGACCACGTGTTGTGGCACGAGATCAGCTGGCACCACCGCCGGCCGGTACACGCCGTAGGGCTGGGCCTGTTGGCCGCCGCCGCCGATTCCGGTGAAGCCTGGGATGGTGGACAGGCCGAGTTCGACCGTGGCGTTGAACACGACGCGACCGACCTTGCGCTCGTCGGGATCCTTGAGCGAGACGCGCCACATGGCGGTCGCCTCTTCGTTCGTGGCGGGGTCGGCCTTGTCGGTGCGTACCAGACGTGTGGACACGCCCGCGTAGTCGGACGGCTGGTACGGGAGCGCCGCCCAGAAGGCAGCCTCGACCAGCGCGGCCTTGGCGTCGATGTCGAGCCCCACGAGGCCGATGCCGACCTCGTTGCGAAAACCGCCGACCTCGTTCATCGCCACCTTCAGCGTCGTCGGCGGCGGCTCGCCCTTTGTGCCGCTGACCCGGACACGATCTGGACCGACCTGGTCCAGTTCGATGGTGTCGAACCTGGCCGTGACGTCGGGGCCGAGGTATGCCGGCGACGCGATCTCGTACAGCAGTTGGGAGGTGACAGTACCAACCGAGACCTGCCCGCCGGTCCCGTCGTGTTTGCCGATGACCGACGAACCGTCGGATGCGACCTCCGCCCAGGGGAACCCGGTATGAACGAGTCCCTCCACCTCGGTGAAGAACGAATAGTTGCCGCCGGTCGCCTGTGTACCGCACTCGATGATGTGCCCGGCGGCGACGGCTCCGGCGAGCTGGTCCCAATCGTCACGCGCCCAGCCGTGGTGCCAGGCTGCCGGGCCGCACACGACGGCTGCGTCGGTCGTGCGTCCAGTGACGACGATGTCTGCGCCACGGTTCAAGGCCTCGACGATGCCCCAGCAACCGAGATAGGCGTTCGCGGTGATGAACCGAGACGTGTCGCCGATGGGCTCGCCGGTGTCGAAGTGAGCAAGGTCGATCCCCGCAGCGACGAACTCGTCGAGTCGGCCAAGGATGTCGTCGCCGTTGACGTACGCGATGGTCGGCGAAAGGCCAAGCCTTCCGGCCACCTCGGCAACTGCCTCCGCGCACGCGTCGGGGTCGAGGCCCCCGGCGTTCGACACCACCTTGATGCCACGGTCGAGGCAAGTACCCATCACCTGCTCCATCTGTGTCACGAAGCTACGTGCGTACCCGCCGCGCGGGTGCTTGGCACGTGTCCGCTGGAGGATGAGCATGGTGAGTTCGGCCAGCCAGTCGCCGGTGAGCACATCGATGTGTCCGCCATCGACCATCTCGCGGGCCGCGGCCAGGCGGTCGCCGTAGAATCCGGAGCAGTTGGCGATGCGGATCGGGTCGGCCATCAGAGATCGCCTCCGCTGTGCGCCTCGATGACGAGCAGCACCGCACCATTTTGGACTTGATCGCCGATCTGCACTCGAACCTCGCTGACGACCCCATCGAATGGGGCGCTGACATGGTGCTCCATCTTCATTGCTTCGAGTACGACCAGCACCTGTCGCGCGGCGACGGAGTCCCCGACAGCACACCGCACATCCAGCACGGCACCAGGCATCGGGGCGGACAGTCCACCGCCGCCGACGTCGTCCCCGGCGGGGGGTGTGAAGCGCGGGAGCACATCGAAGGTGAGCGTCCCGTGCAGCGACTGCACATGGATCCGAGCACCGTCGTCGGTGACCCGCACGTCGCTGCGACGACCGTCGATCTCGATGTCGATTCCGTCGACCCTCCAGTTGTGGATGCGGGCGAGTCCGTGATCTCCTCCTCCTTCGCCGCCAACGAGCGTGACTGCGCCATCACGCCGGAAGTGATACCTGATGACGAGCACCTCATCGCCGTGCCGGAGCGACACCGACTGCGGTGGCATCGGGCCATTGCGCCAACCAGAGGGCAGGCCTTCCCAGACCGGGGCTTCGTGGCGGTTCCTGCCCTGTATCCAGAGGGCAGCGGCCACGGCCGCTCGACGTTCTGCGGCGTCGTCGGGGCTCGGCGCCCGTTCCCGTGCGGTTCGTTCGATGAAGTCGGTCGTGGTGGCGCCGGAGAGGAACGCTTCATGGCGAAGTGTGGCCGCGAGGAAGGCACGGTTGGTGACGACGCCACCGATGTGGAGTCGATCAAGCGCCAACGCGAGTCGCCCTGCTGCCTCCGCCCGTGTCGGGGCGTGTGCGATGACCTTGGCGAGCATGGGGTCGAAACGGACGCCGACCACCGATCCGGCCTCGACGCCGCTGTCCCAGCGCACCTCTGGGTTCGAGGGCTCGACATACGCTGTCAACGTCCCGGTTGCGGGAAGGAACCCGTTGGACGGGTCCTCGGCGTAGAGTCGGGCCTCGATGGCGTGCCCTGTGAAGGTGATATCGGTCTGGTCGTAGCCCAGTGCGTCGCCTGCGGCGATCCGGAACTGTTCGCGGACCAGGTCGATCCCGGTCACGGCTTCGGTGACCGGATGCTCCACCTGGAGACGGGTGTTCACCTCCAGAAAGAAGAACTCGCCGGTCGCGTCGTCAAACAGGAACTCGACGGTGCCGGCCGACTGGTAGCCAAGATTCGCCGCGAGGCTGAGCGCAGCGGCGCCCATCGCCGCCCGGAGCGGCCCGTCGACCGCAGGCGACGGGCTCTCCTCGATGATCTTCTGGTGACGACGCTGGATCGAGCACTCGCGTTCGCCGAGATGCACAAGCCCGCCGTGCGCGTCGCCGAGGATCTGGATCTCGATGTGCCGGGCGCGGGGCACGTACCGCTCGAGGAAAACCCGGCCGTCTCCGAAAGCGTTCGTCGCCTCACGCTGGGCCGAGGCGACCGACGTGTCGAGATCGGCGGCGGACTCGACGATGCGCATTCCCTTGCCACCGCCACCCGCGGCGGCCTTGACGAGCAACGGGAACCCGACAGCGTCCGAATTCGACGGATCATCCGAGGAGGGCAGCGTCGGCACTCCGGCCGCCACGGCGATCCGCTTTGCGCCGAGCTTGTCGCCCATCGCTTCGATCACATCCGGTGTCGGCCCCACCCAGATGATGCCGGCTTCGGTGACCTTGCGGGCGAATTCTGCGTTCTCGGATAGGAAGCCGTAGCCGGGATGAACGGCGTCGGCGCCGGCCGACCTTGCTGCGGTAATGATCGAACCCGCGTCGAGGTAGCCACCGTCGTCGAGCCGGATCGCCTCGTCGGCCTCGGTGACGAACGGCGCGTCCGCGTCGGCATCGACGTACACGGCGATGCATCGAATGCCCATGCTGCGGGCAGTCCGGAAGACGCGCCGGGCGATCTCGCCGCGGTTGGCGACCAGGACAGAGGTGATGGGCCTGCTCACAGTCGGAAGACTCCGTAGGTCTCGGCGCCCTCGATAGGGCGGTTACGGACCACGGAGAGGCAGAGTCCGAGGATGGTGCGGGTGTCTCGGGGGTCGATGATCCCATCGTCGCTGATGGCACCGGTGGCGGCGAGTGCCAGCGAGCTCTTCTCCTGCGCTGCTTCCACCATTGCCACGATCGCCGTGTCCTCCTCCTCATCGAACTCGATGCCCTTTCGGGCGGCTTGAGTGCGGCGGACGATCGACATGACACCGGCGATCTGTTTGGGCCCCATGACCGCGATCTTGGCGGTCGGCCAGATGAACGTGAATCGATTGCCGAAGGCGCGCCCGGACATCCCGTACGTGCCTGCGCCATAGCTGGAACCGATGATCACGGTGAGGTGCGGTACCGTCGAGTTGGTGACAGCGTTGATCATCTGCGAACCCTTCTTGACGATCCCGTCCGCCTCGAAGTCCCGTCCGACCATGTACCCGGTGACGTTCTGCAGGAACACCAGCGGCACGTCGATCTGGTTGCACAGCTGGATGAAATGGGCTGCCTTCTGGGAAGCGTCGGGATAGATGACGCCATTGTTGCCGAGGATCCCGACCGGATAGCCGTGAATGGAGGCCCAACCGCAGACCATCGTCGGACCCCAGCGTTGCTTGAACTCCTCGAAGCGCGAACCGTCGACGACGCGGCCGATGACGTCGCGTACGTCGACGGGCTGCCGGAGGTCGCGGCTCACAAGCCCGAGGAGCTCCTCGGAATCGTGGACGGGTTCGTCGACAACGGATGCCGCCAGCGGCCCCGGCTTCTGCCGATTGAGATGCGAGACCACCTCGCGGCACAAGCGCAACGCATCCATCTCGTCGTCGGCGAAGTAGTCACCGAGTCCTGAGGTCTCGGCGTGCAACGTCGCGCCACCCAAAGTCTCATCGTCGGAATCCTCGCCAGTGGCCATCTTCACCAACGGTGGGCCTGCCAGGAAGATCTTCGACTGCTCCTTGACCACGATCACGTAGTCGGACAGACCGGGCTGATAGGCGCCGCCAGCGGTGGAGGACCCGAACACCACGCAGACGGATGGGATGCCCAGCTTGGACAGTTCAATCATCTCGTAGAACGGGCGGCCGCTCTCGGCGAAATGCGTCGTCTGGGTCATCGGGCCTTCGTTGCCGGCACCGCCCATGCGGAGATCCGCGCCGGCGGATTCGACGAAACTCACGTAGGGGATGCGGTTGTCGCGGGCGATCTCGATCGCCCGTGACCACTTCTTGCCGGAATACGGAGTGAGCGCCCCGCCGAGGACGGATGGGTCGTTGCCCATGATGACGCACTCGGTCCCGGCGATGATTCCGATACCGATCACCATGCCGCCGCCGATCGTGTAACTCGACCCGTACCCGGCCAGCGCGCTGATCTCGAGGAACGGAGTGTCGGGATCGAGGACATTGGCGATTCGTTCGCGGATCGGCATCTTGCCGCGTGAGCGCATCCGTGCGATCGCGGTGGGGCCACCGCCGGCCTCGGCCTGGGCGAGCAGTTCGTCGATGACCTGCACCTGCTCGAGTGCGTCGTCGCGGTTCTGGCGGAACCGCTCGCTGCCTGTGTCGATGGTCGACTGCAGCGGAGGAGCAAGCATCGGCGATCTCACGACGCTGCCATGTGATCGCTCGTAGGGTTGCACGGACGGAAGGTGGAATGGGTCACGGTCGGCTCCGGAGCGGTGAAGGATGTCGGGCCTCGATGATGTCGTCTGCGCGAGAGCGGACGAGGGACCGGGCCGGTTCGGGGTGGGTGAGGATGTAGAAGTGATCGTCGACGACGCCCTCGAGCACGGCTGTTGCGACCTGCTCCGGCGTGAGCATGGTGCCGAAGGACTCGAGCGCGTCGGCTCGTGCAGGGCCGTCGGCAGCTGCGGTGAGCCCCAGCAACCCGGGATCCTGGCCCTCGTCGGATATGTCGCCGG
>JACQZX010000081.1 GCA_016213665.1 Actinomycetota bacterium
CAGTTCATTCAACTCGCCAACCAGGTCGACACCCCGCTGCTGTTCTTGCAGAACACCACCGGCTACATGGTCGGCAAGGAGTTCGAGCAGCGCGGCATCATCAAGGACGGCGCCAAGATGATCAACGCGGTCAGCAACAGTCGCGTGCCGCACCTGACGGTCAATATGGCCGCCAGTTATGGAGCGGGCAATTACGGAATGTGTGGCCGCGGTTTTGCGCCGAGGTTCCTGTTCGCGTGGCCCAACGCGAAGAGTGCGGTGATGGGTCCGGCGCAGTTGGCAGGTGTGATGAGCATCGTCGGCCGCCAGTCGGCCGAGAGCATGGGCCGAGCTTTCGATGAGGAAGCGGACGCCGTGATGAGAGCGATGATCGAGGATCAGATCGAGCGCGAGTCGGTGGCGATGTTCATCACCGGCAAGGTCTACGACGACGGCATCATCGACCCCCGCGACACCCGCACGGTGCTCGGCATTTGCCTGAGCATTCTCGACAACCAAGCAATCGAGGGCACCCGTGGCTACGGCGTGTTCCGAATGTGATGCAGATCCAGTCGGTGCTCATCGCCAATCGCGGCGAGATCGCGCGCCGCATAATGCGTACTTGCCGCGAGCAGGCCATCGGCACCATCGCCGTCTTCAGCGACGCCGATGAGCGCGCTCCGTTTGTCGACGAGGCCGACACGGCCATCCGTCTGCCGGGCACAGCTTCGACCGATACCTACCTACGCGGCGACCTCATCATCGAAGCGGCACTGCGCGCAGGTGCGGCGGCTATTCACCCCGGTTACGGATTTCTCGCCGAGAACGCTGCCTTCGCCCAGCAAGTCCTCGACGCCGGGTTGACGTGGATCGGTCCGCCGCCGTCGGCAATCGCGGCGATGGGCAGCAAGATCGAAGCCAAGCGACTGATGCGCTCACACGGCGTGCCGGTAGCACCGGACAACACCGTGGAAACGCTTGATGAAATCGGGCTGCCGGCGTTGGTGAAAGCCTCGGCCGGTGGTGGCGGGCGCGGCATGCGCATTGTGCGCGCAGCCGACGAATTGGCCGAGGCCATCGCGAGCGCGGAACGGGAGGCGACGGCGGCGTTCGGCGACGGCACGGTGTTCGTCGAGCGTTACCTCGAGAACGCGCGCCACGTCAAGATCCAGGTTCTTGCCGACACGCATGGCAACGTCATCGCGCTCCACGAGCGCGACTGCACGCTGCAGCGCCGCCATCAGAAGGTTCTCGAAGAAGCACCTTCGCCGGTTGTCGACGGCGAGTTGCGCGTGCGGATGGAGGCCGCGGCGGTGGCGGCAGCGTGCGCCGTCGGGTACGTAGGTGCCGGCACGGTGGAGTTTCTGCTGGATCGCGACGGCAACTATTGGTTCCTCGAGATGAACACCCGCCTGCAGGTCGAGCATCCGGTGACGGAACTGATCACCGGCATCGACCTCGTCGCCCTGCAGCTGGTAATCGCCGACGGTCACCCGATTCCAGCCGACCTGCTTGTCGAAGTTCCACTGCGCGGGCACGCCATAGAGGTGAGGTTGTGCGCGGAGGACGCCTTTCGGGGTTACCTCCCGAGTTCCGGCGTGTTCCGCACTTTCCATTTCCCACCGGTTCCGGGCGTGCGCGTCGACAGCGCGATTGAATCGGGCAGCGAGGTACCGCCGTACTACGACTCGATGATCGCCAAGGTGATCGCATACGGCGCAACGCGAGCGGAAGCAATCCGCCGCCTGACGGCAGCGCTGAGTGGCGCGACGCTGCACGGGCCTACCACCAATCGCCCGCTGTTGCTGCAACTGTTGGAGCAACTCGGCGATGTCGATGGACCCGGTGGAGCGGGACTCGACACCGGGTGGCTCGATCGTCAGCAACTGGGCAGTGGCCCGCAACCGCAGGAACTCGAAATTGCGGCAGCGGCGCTGGCCGTGGTGGCATCACGATCGGCGGGGTATCGCTTTCCGGTCGGGTGGCGCAACAACCCATCGCAGTTGCACTCGCAACCACTGGTGCTCGACGGCTCCATCCACACGGTGCAGTACCGGTTCGATCGCGCCAACCGACTCGAAGCGCTGGTCGTCGACGCTGTGCCTGTCGAACTCGACATTGCCAGCCGCGACGTGTTGGCGCGCACCGACACCGCCGTCTTCGGCGATCCAGTCTGCGGCACGACGGTGTACGTCGCCGGTGGCAGGTACACCTTCACCGTGCCGGCGCGTTTCGTCTCACCCGATGAGGCTGGTCGTGCAGGGTCCACCGTCTCGCCGATGCCGGGTCGCGTTGTGCGAGTGCTCGTCGCCGCCGGTGACATCGTGTCGGCAGGTCAGCCGCTGCTCACGTTGGAGGCGATGAAGATGGAACACCAAGTGCAGTCACCGCACGCGGGCACGGTGAGCGAGATCTTCGTGCAAGCCGGCCAACAACTCGACGGCGGCCAACCCCTCCTGAAAGTCGATCCGACATGACCGCTTCCCGATCGGGGGGTTTCATGCACAGCGGGTGCCCTTCGGGGGTTTCGTGCCTGCACACAGGCACGAAACCCCCGGAGCAGGGCCGGGCGGCATGAAACCCCCGGACAGCAACACGTCACCGGAGCCGAAGCGGGCGGTGCGGATTGCCAACTGCAGTGGGTTCTTCGGCGATCGGCTGAGCGCGGCCGCCGAGATGGTGGAGGGCGGCGACATCGATGTGCTCACCGGCGATTGGTTGGCCGAGTTGACGATGTTGATTCTGCACAAACAGCGCAGTCGCAACGCCGAGCTCGGCTACGCGAGCACGTTCTTGCGTCAGATGGAGCAGGTGCTCGGCACGTGCATCGACCGCGGCATCAAGGTTGTCACCAACGCCGGCGGACTCAATCCGGTGGGGTGCGCACAGCGAGTCCGTGAGATCGCGGCCCGGCTCGGTGTCAACGCCGTCGTCGCCCACATCGAGGGCGACGATCTGATCGATCGCGTCGACGGCTTACGCGCTCGCTTCACCAATCTCGACACCGGCGCACCGCTGATCGCCGACCCGCTCACCGCCAACGCTTATCTCGGTGGCTGGGGTATCGCGACGGCGCTCGGCGAGGGTGCCGACGTTGTCGTGTGCCCGCGGGTGACCGATGCCGCGCTGGTGGTCGGGCCATCGGCTTGGTGGCACGAGTGGGCGACCGACGATTGGGATCGACTTGCCGGCGCTGTCGCCGCCGGCCACATCATCGAATGCGGTACGCAGGCCACGGGCGGCAACTACACGTGGTTCGAGGAGATCCCCGATCTCGCGGTGCCGCTCGGCTTCCCGATTGCCGAGGTCGCTGCCGATGGCTCGTGCGTGATCACCAAGCAGGCCGACACCGGAGGAACGGTCAGTATCGGAACCGTCACCGCGCAACTGTTGTACGAGATCGCGGGCAGTGACTACGCGAACCCCGACGTGGTCACACGATTCGACACGATTGCACTCACCCAGGTCGGTCGCGACCGAGTTCAGGTCGGTGGCGTCAAGGGCCTGCCGGCGCCACCCACGACAAAGGTTTGCATCAACCTCGATGGTGGGTTCCGCAACCGCATGACCTTCGCGCTCACCGGTCGACG
>JACQZX010000010.1 GCA_016213665.1 Actinomycetota bacterium
GCGGGTGGTGGAGGGTTGGCGATCATCGACGACCTCACCGATCGCGTGCGCATCGATGCCGTGCGCACCGACTTCGTTTCCAACATCAGTCACGAGTTGAAGACGCCTGTCGGGGCATTGGCAGTGCTCGCAGAGGCGCTCGCCGACAGCGACGATCCGGAAGTGAATCGCCGCTTGGCGGCGAAGATGACCGAGGAGGCCCACCGGGTCGCCAGCACGATCAACGACCTACTCGAGCTTTCGCGAATCGAGCTCGACGGTGCTGGAACTCGTGAGACGGTCAATGTCGCCGTGCTACTCGACGAAGCGGTCGAGCGCCACCGATTGCGAGCCGAAGCACTGGGTGTCCGACTATGTTTCGGCGAAGTGACCTCTCAAGGGTTGCAAGCGGATCGCTTACAACTGATTTCGGCAATCAGCAATCTGGTCGACAATGCCGTCAAATACAGCGATCGGGGAGACAAGGTACTGCTCAGCGCCACCGCCGAGGGGTCCTGGAGCTCCATTCGGGTTACCGATGAGGGGATTGGGATTCCATCTCGCGATCTCGACCGGATCTTCGAGCGCTTCTACCGCGTCGATCGGGCCAGGAGCAGGGAGACTGGTGGTACCGGTCTAGGACTCGCGATCGTGCGCCACGTGGCAACCAATCACGGTGGAGATGTCACCGTGGAATCGCGCGAGGGCGAGGGGTCGACATTCATCCTGCGGATTCCGGGGCAAGAGGGTGAACTGTATGACTAAGACTGTGCTGGTAGTTGAGGACGAAGCTAGTTACGTCGAGGCCTTGACGGTAGGGCTTGGGCGCGAGGGCTTCCGAGTCGTGGTGGCTACTGATGGGGCTGAAGCGTTGGCTTGTTTCGACACCGTGGAGCCCGATGTGGTGTTGCTGGACATAATGCTTCCCAAAGTCGGCGGAATCGATGTGTGCCGACAATTGCGCCGCCGTAGCGCGGTTCCAATAATCATGGTCACGGCGAAAGGTGCCGAGATCGACACCGTGGTCGGCCTTGAAGTGGGAGCCGACGACTATGTCACCAAGCCTTACCGAATGCGCGAGCTGGTGGCTCGTATGCACGCTGTGATGCGCCGGCGAGGTGACTCTGCCAACGCGGCCCCCGAAGTGTCGGCGGAAGTTCTGACCGTTGGCGCAATCAGCCTCGACCCCGGCGAGCACAAGGTGCTCGCCGATGGTGTGGAGATCACCTTGCCGCTGAAGGAGTTTGAGCTGCTGCAGCTGTTCCTGGCTAACGCCGGTCGAGTGCTCTCACGCGACGTTCTCATCGACCGTGTCTGGGGTTCCGACTACTACGGCGATACCAAGACTCTCGACGTGCATGTGAAGCGATTGCGCGCCAAGGTCGAGGCCGACCCCGCCAAACCGACGCGGATCACCACGATCCGTGGGTTGGGCTACAAATACGAACGGCCCCGGGCCTGATCGCCGTCGTAGCGGAGTCGGCGCCACCTACGATGCGTTCGTGAGCAGTCAGCGACCGACTCAGCGGCACCGGCCGGTGCAGGCACAGTCTCCGTTTCGTCGCCTCGCTCGAACGCACGCGCTGATGGCAATGGGCGACGCGGCCATGTACGGCGCATTGGCTGGTTCGGTGCTGTTCAGCCTCAGCCCCGACGCGCAACGTGACCGTGTGCTGTTGTACCTGCTGGTCTCGGTCGCACCTTTCGCCGTGGTCGCGCCGGCGATCGGGCCAACGGTCGACCGCATTCCGGGTGGTCGGCGGATGGTGATGCAGATCACTTCCGTGCTGCGTGCATTCATTTACGTGATCATGGCGTTTCACGTCAACGATGTGTTGCTCTATCCGCTCATCTTCGGTGCGATGGTGATGCAGAAGACCTATGCGGTATCGAAGTCGGCCCTGGTCCCCAGCGTGGTGAACAGCGAGGTGGAGTTGGTCGAAGCCAACTCAAAGCTCAGCCTCATCTCCGGAGCCGTCGGTGCGCTTACCATCGGTCCCCTCGCAGGTATTGGCAAACTCAGCGCCGGCGCGGCGTTGTTCGTCGGCGCGGCCGTCTTCGTGGTGGCCACGGCCGCTGCTCGCCGCCTACCCCGCGACGTGGTGGCCGCGGCACCGGCGCGGCGCGAGGAACGGCGCGAACTGCGTTCCGCCGGAATCATTCTGGCGACAGGCGCGATGGCACTGATCCGGGCGACGATCGGCTTTCTCACATTTCACCTCTTCTTCTGGCTACGCGAGGACTACGGACTCGTTCAATTCGGTATCGCCGCCGGTGCCTCGACGCTGGGCTCGATGCTCGGCAATCTGTTGGCGCCGTCGTTACGACGGCTGCTGCGCGAGGAGATAATGCTTACCGTCGCCCTCGGCGTGATCGCATGTGCGGGTATCACGGCCGCCACTACCGGTGGGCTGGTCACCGCCATCCTGCTGGCCTTCGTGGTCAACCTCGGCTCGGCCACCGGTCGCTTGGCCTTCGATGCCATCGTGCAGCGTGACGCCCCCGATGCCAACCAGGGTAGGGCGTTCGCTCGCTTCGAGACTCGGTTTCAGCTGTCATGGGTGATCGGCTGTCTGCCGTCGGTGTTCTTTACGCTGCCCGGTGAAGTCGGGTTCTTCGTCGTCGGCTTGATCGGAGGCTTCGCCGCGGCGAGCTATCTGCTTGGTTGGAAGGCCGTACGTGCCGGCAAGCCGTTGCCGCTCACGCTTACCGCGCGGGCCCGCCGCGGTCTTGCCGCCGAGGTCGCGCGGCGACGGGGGAACACCCCGCCGCGGGGCCGACCCGTGCCACGTCCTCCGTCGCTGCCCCGCACCAACGCGAAACCGCCAACCCGACCCTGACCCACACACGAGATTGTTGGTCGGGCGGTGTCGTGGCTAACGCGGGAAGCGTTCCGTCCAGCGGCGTTTGCCAACCGGTTCGCCGTCGCGTTCCGCACGCAATTCAATTTCCACGTGGAACCATTCACGATCGCTGCGAACGTTCAGTGTCGCCTCGGTCGTGCAGGTGCCGAACTCGGGGATGGTCAGCTCGAATCGCGAGCGCCCCACGGCCCACGCCCGCGATAGGTCGATGGTGCTCACTCCGAGTGAGCCTTCGTGGGCGTCGGTCACCCGAGTGCCATCGGTGCCTTCATGGTCGCCGCCGTAACGAGTGTGCACGCGTGTCTCGCGCGCGAGCACGTCGTGTTCGTAACGCCACTCGACACCTTTGCTCTCGGAAGCGATGTCGGCTGGACCACGACCCGGTTCGAAGATGTCACGAGCAGCAGGCAGCGACTTCGCAGTCCACATGACGAGTCGCACCGACTTGCGCCGCACGCCGAGTGTGAACGGTTGCGCCGCGGGCCAGCAGTTGGGCCAATCGGTACCGGCGATCGCCAAGCGAATTCTGTGTCCCGGTAAGAGCGTCCAGGTGGTCGCTTCGAATTGCAGCTTGAGATCCATCCACTCGCCGGGAGTTACTGCCGCCGGCGCCGCCCCAACTTCACCGTACGGGTCGCTTGGCCACACCCCTCGCTGGGTGAGGTCGAGCATGCCGCGGGTGATGAGCGTGCTCGTGCCGTCGGGCGCAACATCGCACAACTTCACCGAGATGTGGCCGACCGCTGCCGACGAACGCACCTGCATCGTGACCTCGCAGTTACCGAGCAAGATCATCTCGTCCTTGTGCAGCCAGTCGTAGGTGATGCTGCGCGCGTTGTCGGGACGTTGATCGAGCGGTTGCCCCCATGGAAGCGCACCGGCACATGAGTTCCACGCCATGATGCCGACGTCGCCGGGTACATCGGTTTCATCGACCTCGTCGTTGTCGGCGCGGGTACGCCGCGGGTCTTCCTTCACCTCAATCGCCGGCCAGGTGTCCACCTCTATCCAGTGACCGTCGTGCACTGCGAGATCTGGCGCCGGCGGCGTAGGGCGACGAACGAATATCTGACCGCGCCGCGCGGTGGCTCGCGGGCCGCCGCGCAGATGCTGATCGAAGAACCGCATGATCTCAAGATCACTGTCGATGTTCGGCCCGGGCCTCGCGGTCGAAGGATCCTTGTGGCTCCACGGGCCGGCAATCAGACGCCAATTGGGCATCTCATGGATCGTGCGGAACGTGTTGTTGCGATAACCGTCGGCCCAGCCAGCGATCAGCAGTACCGGACACTTCATCCGCCGATAGCCCTCGTTGGTTGGCCCGAGACGCACCGAACCGCGTCGCCAAGTTGCGTCCGGTAGCGGGTGACGAAGCCACTCGAGCAACCACGGCTCGTTGTCCGCAATCCGTCGCCTCCACTCATCCAACCAGTCATGGGCGGCGCCCGATTGCGCCCACACCGCCGGGGTAGGCGGCAGGCCGTTCATCGCGATCATGTAGAGCGGGTAGTCGATCAGGTCGATCGCGCGCAGCACGCCACCGCAGTAATGCACATCGTCGCTGTAACGATCGTCAGTTGCGTAAGTCGCGACGACCGCGCCAAGTTGTGGCACACCTTCCATCGCCATGTGCAGGGAGTTGAAGCCGGAGTAAGAGGTTCCGAACAAGCCGACCTTGCCGGAACTCCACGGTTGGGCAGCGATCCACTCGATCACCACGCGGAGGTCGCGCCGCTCGATGTCTGGGTACTCGTCTTCGGCGACCCCGCCCGAAGCCCCGGTACCGCGCAGATCGACACGAACTACCGCGAACTCACCTTCGCCTACGAAGCGGCGATAGCTGTCGGCGTACGACGCGGTGATGTCGTGCTGGCGATACGGAAGTGCCTCCACCAACGTCGCGAAAGGTGCCTCGGTGGTCGGCAGGTAGAGCTTCGCGGCCACGCGCACGTCGCCTTCGACGTCGATGAAGACGAGTTGTTCGGAGACATTCTGGTCGTGCGGCACGAGCACGCAGGCTAGTGGTCGTTATCGATTTGGTCCGGGCCAGAGCGGCTAGAGCGCGGTGCGGATGCTCCACAGCTCGGGGAAAAGCTCGACTTCGAGCATCGCGCGCAGGTAGCTGACCCCAGCCGTTCCACCGGTGCCTGTCTTGAAACCGATGATCCGCTGCACAGTGGTGAGATGACGGAAACGCCATAGGCGAAATGCGTCCTCAAGATCGACCAACTCCTCACCCAGTTGGTAGAGGTCCCAATTTGCTGCCGGGTCGCGGTATACCTGCAACCACGCGGACTCGACGCCCGGGTTGGAAACGTATGGGTCGGTGACGTCGCGCGTCGTCACGTGATCGGGCACGGCAATTCCACGCCGTCGCATGAGTCGCAGTGTTTCGTCGTAGAGCGATGGCTGGTGCAGCGCGGCCTCGACTTCGGCGAAGCGATCATCACTATGGCGATGTGGTTCCAGCATCGCCACCTGCTTGTTACCGCACGCAAACTCGACGCAGCGATATTG
Organism: Actinomycetota bacterium; assembly: GCA_016213665.1. Taxonomy (GTDB): domain Bacteria; phylum Actinomycetota; class Acidimicrobiia; order Acidimicrobiales; family Ilumatobacteraceae; genus UBA668. The sequence continues at coordinate 5,361 of JACQZX010000010.1, forward strand.
CCAGCTCTGGAACCCACTGCTATGGCCGAGATGCGCGCGAATCGCGGAGTACTCCGGCGGAGTCATCGTCGCCAGTACATCCCAGGCGTGCACGAGCTGTTCCATGATGCGACTGACCCGGCTCAGCATCTTGAAGGCCGGCTGGAGTTGGTCGACGGCGATGTTGTTGATCGCTGCCCTCAACTCGTGCAACATCAACTTCATCCACAGCTCGCTGGTCTGGTGTTGGATGATGAACAGCAGTTCATTGTGGTCGGGAGAAAGTGGGTGCTGTGCAGATAGCACATCGTCGAGACGCAGATAGTCGCCGTAGTCCATCGCGTGCTCGTCGTTGCTGCCGTGAGCGTTCATCAGTGAGCCGCCGTCGCCAGGTCTGGCTTCTTCTTCGGGGGCGGCACACCGACGCTGGGAGCTTGGTCGGCCCAGTCGGGCCAACGGCGACGGCTGACGATGCTGAGAGTGCGTAGCAGCTTCATCGCCACCTCGTCCTCCTGCGCAGGGCGGGCAATGATGGTGCCATCGTCGATCATGCGTTTGATCACTTCCTCGCCCAACTCTGTGCGCACGATCGTGAGCGTCCAGTCGTTGTCCTTGCCGATGCCGCCGGTGGCAATGTCGGAATGTTCGGCGGCGAAGTCGGGGCAATGCTTGCAACCCTCGCGTGTCCACTGGTGACATTCCTTGAGATCGATCTCGTGGTATGAGCCGTCCTTCATCCAAATCTGGAAGACGCCCTTGATATTCATCTTCACCATGTCTTGCTTCATCAAGCCGTACTTGGCTTCGAACAATTCGGTGAAGATGGCATCGTCGAATGTCTTGCTGCACAGCAGCCCGATGTTGAACAGAAACGGCTTGCTCACCTTGCCCGCCTTGCGATCCCACATGGTCGGCGGCGACGAGGTTTGGCAACCCATGCCGACGAGCGCCAAACGGTCGAACCCTTGCTCCTTGGCGTCGCGCAGCGCCAGCGGATTCGCACAGTAGGTGTAGCGGCTCCCGGCGGTCGCGAGCACCTCCGCCTTGTTGCGCACGAGCGCCGGCTTCGCTTTCCAGGCATCGTCGTCCTCGACGCCGCTTACCATCGCGGCTTGGATGTAGTCGTTGTCCATCAGCCAGCTCAACATCGCGGTGACGAACCCGCCGTCTTGCCCCTTCGAATGCTGTGTGTCGTCGGCAGCGCGGGTGAGGAGCAACTGTCGCCAGACGCCGCTCATTTCATCTGGCTGACGAACGCGGCCGAACAGGTGCAGATCGGCTGCCGGTTCCCAGGCCCGGAAGCGAGGGCAAGCGCGCGTGCACGTCGTGCAGCCTTTGACGCCGTGAGTGCAGTTGTCGAGCCCGAGTTCCTCCTCTAGGTGGAACGGGATGTACTTGCCCTCTTCGTGTTCGTAACCGATCACGTCGTGCGGGCACGTAACCACACAGCCGGCACAGCCGGTGCACAAGCCGGTGGTGATCACCTCGGCGTACAGTTCCTTCCACTGCGCTGTCCATCGTCCCGCCTGTGCGGGAGTCCGAAGCGTGTCACTCATGCCGACGACAATAGGTGACTAGATCAAGGGTTGCTCGCAAGTGCGAATCGAATCGAATTGGCGATCTGCGGTGCCCGGTAGCGGGCGAAGCTGTCGGTGAGGTGGTGTTCGTCACGGTAGACCACCAAGTCGCCGATGACCGCCGGGCAGAAGGTGGCGGTGCAGAACCAGTTGGAAGGGTCGACGAAGGTGGCGTGATGCGCCCGCGCCGCCTCGGCGAGAACCGCCAGTCGGTTGTCGCGGACCGCCGCGACACGTGAATTGCCACACTCCGCAACGTCGTTTCGGTGGTTGCTCACACACTTGGGGATGTTGTCACCGTTCGTCTTTGGGGCGTCCCCGATCACGAGCAGTTTGGTTCCGGGCGCACTGACAGCATCCAAGCTGCGACCCAGCCCCGCTCCCCATTCGGTCAGGCCGGAAGCCCCGCCATGACCGACGACGCCTCGTCGCGACATCATCGGGAACACCACCAGATCCGGGTGGAGCAGCGCGATGTATTCCAGGGCGTTTTCCCGCCATGCGTCGCACGCGGGATAGGGCACGTCGAATCGATCCGTGTACGCCGCCGAGTAAACCCTTACATCGGCTGCCGGGCACCCCGCCTTGTCGACCGTCACGATCTTCCAGTGGTTGGCCTTACCGGCCTCGTCGAAGGCACCGAACCATGCCGTCGCGTGCGAGTCGCCCGTCACGACTACCACGACGTCGGATGAGGTGTCGCCGAACACACAGCCATCCTTGGGTTTCGTGGCACCCCACCCGACGTGGCACCCATTGCCGTAGAGCGGCGATCGGTCTTGGCGGGCCGACGACACCGGTGTGCCTTCGGGAACGGCCGCCAGCGATGCCGCGACGACCACATCGCGCAAGACTCCGGTGTAGATGACTGGCAGTGTCGTAGTAGTCGTTGTCGATGTGCTGGTGGACGACGTGCTGGTGGTCGCGGCAATCGATGGCGCGGGCGCGGTCACCGGGGTCGTCGAAGCGGTGGTGGTCGCGTGGTTCGGGTCGGCACTATCGGCCGCGGTGCACGCTGTTACCGCGGCAAGCAGCATCACCACGAGCGACGTTCGACTGACGATGTGCTTCGAACGAGCACGTGGCTCGGCGCGGCTCATGGGCGAACGGTAGCTACGTCGCGCAAGTAGACGAACCAATAGACCAGGCCGACCAGCAGCGCGCCGCCGATTACGTTGCCGATCGTCACCGGCAACAGGTTGTCGAGCAGAAAGTGCGACCAGGTGACATGCGGCGAGGGTGCAGCTGTTGCCGACTGCGGCGCCGATCCTCCATGGAAGAGCGCGACCGGGAAGAAATACATGTTGGCGACGCTGTGCTCGAAGCCGCCCGCCACGAAGGCCGCGATCGGTGGCACGATGACGACGATCTTGTCGACCAGCGTGCGCGCAGACAATGTCATCCAAACGGCGAGGCACACGAGGCAGTTGGCCAGAACCGCGCTCGCCACCGCCTCGCCGAAATGTAATGAGCCCTTGGTCTCGGCGATAGCGCGGGCACGTACACCCACGTTCCCGTCGCCGGCACTGAGCTGCCCCGACCACGCAACCAGTACCGCGGTCGCGGCGGCACCGACGAAGTTCGAGAGAAAGACGACGAGCCAGTTGCGCAACAACTTCACCGCCGTCACCCGCCGACCCGCGTACGCAATAACGATCAACGTGTTGCCGGTGAACAACTCCGCGCCGCTCACCACCACCAGGATCAGCCCGAGCGAGAACACCACACCGCCGAGCAGGCGGGTGACTCCAGGAGCCGATCCGCCGCCGGCGGTGACGACGGTTGCGAAGTTGGCGCCGAGCGCGATGAATGCGCCGGCGAGCACACCGAGCGGAACCAGTCGGCGCAGCGGGAGGTTCGCTTTGGCGACGCCGACCTGCTCCGCCTTGGCGGCCATTGCAGCCGGTAGCAGAGCGTCGAAGGAGTTGTCGGTGGGTTCTGTCATTGCCACCAACCTAAGGGATCGACACGGTGCGTGTCGGCGGCGCAACGTCGGCCGGGTACCAGACCTCGATCACATTGTCGACGTTAGCTACCAAGACACCACCGCTGAGCTGTACCCAGTGGGACTCGTCGCCGCAGCAACCCTGGTAGTAGCCGTTGGGTGACCAACGTTGCGACGGGTCGGCGATCTCGCCGGTGCTGATGTCGATCAAAATACGCGAGCTGGTCCCACCGGTAGGAGTGATCGGCGTGATGAGGGCCAAGCCGTCAGCGATGGCGAGGACTCCGCCGTAATCGTCCCGCGTCCACAGCACACTGCCGGTGGCGGTGTCAACACCTGCCAGCGTCTGCTCGCACTCGAAGTCGACGAACGTGATGCAGCCCGCCATCACTGTCACGCCGTCTGATGTCGCATGGCGGAACCCCTCGCCGAAGATCAGCGGGAGATCAGTGACGCGCCACACCTCGGAGCCCGAGCGGCTGATTCCGGTAAGCCAGGAGACCCCATTGTCCTCCATCGACTCCCCGACTCGTATCGGGGGCATGCCGAATTCCGTCGGATCGTCGGTCCACGCACCGTTGATGTAAAGCATTGTCGGTGTCGCGATGCCGTGTTCGTAGGCCATCACGGCCACATCATCCGCGTCGGTGAATCCGAATTGCACCTCGAATGGTTGCTGGCCGGCGACGCTCGCCGGGAACGCGATCGGTGTCGCCGTGAAGTCGGCGAAGTCGACGCGGATCAGGCGATCGCGGGCGATGTCGATTGCCGAATCTTGTGCAGGGCCGAACAACGCACTGCGGGCCGACCAGGCGAGCATCCAACCGTCGATTCCTTCGGCGTCAACACCCTGCTCGGCGAACAGCGCCGCCAACGAACCCACGGTCGCTCCGGTCGCGAGATCGATTATTCGCCAATCGGGCACGACCTCGCTGACGCTCAGCTGCGGGACGTAGAAGAGCAGCAGTGCCTTGGTCGCCGTCGCTGACGGAGCGACGAACATCTTGAAGCCATCCGCGAAGCATCGGGTCCAGCGTGTATCTCCGTCGGCGTCGATTGCGGTGAGCAGTGAGCCTTCGCCCGTCGTCGGGTTTGCTGACAGCAGAATTCCGCCGGGAATGCGCGCCGTGCTGACCATGACCGATTGCGGGTCCGGCGCGGCGGGCGATTCCCCCAGACGCAACGTCAGCTGCAGCGATGGTTTCGCGCTCAACAATCCGAATGTGTCGAGCGCCCCTTCGTCCTCGAATTCGAATGAAGGGCCGGTCGCCGACTCATCGACGCACGCTGTCCGGATGGGTTCCAGAGTTGTCGGCGGACCGGTGGTAACCGGTGCGGTCGTGCTGGAGGTGGCGAGTGAGGGTGCCGATGTGGAGGGCGTCGTCGTGGTCGTGGTCGTGTCGCCGCACGCGGCAGCCGCGAATGCGAGGGCGACGACCCACGTACTCGACCGCATAACCGCACGATCTCACCTCGGCTGACCCGCCGGTAGGGCCATTCGACCCGGCGACACCGCGAGCGATTCGCTAGGCGGTTATGCGGTCGAGTACGACTGCGGGTGCCGCTTTCGGGCGGCCACCGATGCGATACGCCGTTTGGAGCAGCTCGGTCGCAATAGCGAGCTGCGCATCCGTTCGAGCGTGCACGATGGCCAACGGTCGATCCGCGCCGACGGCATCGCCGAGTCCGGCGAGCGATGTCAGCCCGACGGCATGATCGACCGGGTCTTGCGGACGAGTACGCCCGCCACCCAGCGCGACCACGACCATGCCCACCGCCCGCGTGTCGATGCCGGTAACTGTGCCCGGTTTCGGCGACGTAATGGCAACCCGCAGCGGTGCCTGCTCCATGTGCCTCCACGGCTGGTCGATGAAGCCTGTCGGGCCACCGAGACCAGCGACCATCTTGTCGAACTTCTCTGCCGCTGCGCCGGAATCCAACACAGCCTGCAACTGAGCGCGCGCCGCCGCCTTGGTGGGCGCCAGCTTGCCCAGTAGCAGCATCTCCATGCACAGTGCGATCACAACCTCTTGCATCCGCGGCTCCCGACGTACACCCGTCAGAAAGTCGATCGCGTAGGCCACCTCGACGGCGTTACCCGCCGCGTCGGCGAGTGGGCGATCCATGTCGGTGATCAGCGCGGTAGTGGGAAGCCCCGCCCCGGTAGCGACCTTGGCAATGCTGCGTGCCAACTCGCGCGCTTTGGGCAAGGTCGGCATGAACGCGCCGTTACCGCACTTGACATCCATCGCCAGTCCCTGCAAACCGGCGGCGAGCTTCTTCGACAGAATCGAAGCGGTGATCAGACCGATGCTTTCGACCGTCGCGGTCACATCACGAATGCCGTACAGACGCTTGTCGGCGGGCGCAAGATCGGGCGTCTGGCCGATCACCGCACAGCCGACGTCGCGGACCACGGTGCGGAACAGGTCCATCGTCGGCGAGGCGAGATAACCGGGAATCGACTCGAACTTGTCGTACGTACCGCCGGTGTGGCCGAGTCCGCGCCCCGAGATCATCGGTACGTACCCTCCGCACGCTGCGATCATCGGTGCCAACATCAGGCTGACGGTGTCGCCGACGCCGCCGGTGGAGTGTTTGTCGACCACCGGGCCATCCATGTCGTCCCACCGCAACACGGTGCCGCTGTCGCGCATCGCCTTGGTGAGCGCTACCCGTTCGCCGATGTTCATGTCGTTGAAGTAGACGGCCATCGCAAACGCCGCCGCTTGACCCTCGGTCACGCTGCCGTTGGTGAGCCCGGCGATGAAGCCAGCGATGGCGTCGTCGGAGAGAGTCTCGCCGTCGCGTTTTGCACGAATGACCTCTTGGGGAATCATCAGTACGCCGTCGTTTCGGGCCGGTTGTCCACGCCTTCAAAGCTAGTGCTGTCGCGCCAAAGCAGCGCTCTCGCGGCGGCCGCGGAAGTGAATGGTGACACCGTCGCCACGACCGGGCAGACTTGACGAAGTGAGCACAGAAGTCGCAACACCGTCGGCGTCGTCCGTCTTTGCCCCGCGATCTCGCAGCGGAGTCGCGCTACGGGTAACGCCGGTTGACGAAGTTGGCCTGGAGGCGCGTGCAAAGACCTTCACAACGCGCTCAATCAAGACCACGTCGAAGCGAGCCGCCATTCACCTGGCCATCTCGTGCATCGACCTGACCACGCTGGAAGGAATGGACACGCCGGGCAAAGTGGCTGCACTCTGTCGCAAGGCCGTGCGACCCGACCCGACGGATGCGGCCATTCCACCAGTGGCGGCCGTGTGCGTATATCCCCAGATGGTCCCGGTCGCCGTCAAGTACACCGCCGGCACCCCGGTCGGCGTCGCCAGCGTGGCCGGAGCGTTCCCGAGCGGCCAGTCCTCACTTTCGGTGCGCATCGCGGACATCGAACAAGCCGTCGCCGACGGAGCGAGCGAGATCGACATCGTGATCAGCCGCGGTGCGTTTCTGTCCGGCGACTACCACTACGTGTTCAACGAGATCGAAGCACAGAAGGCCGCCTGCGGGCGGGCGCACCTGAAGGTGATCCTCGAAACCGGCGAGCTCGGTTCCTTCGATCAGATCAGGAAGGCATCGATGCTGGCGATGGCGGCGGGAGCCGACTTCATCAAAACCAGCACGGGCAAAGTGGCCAACAACTCATCTATGCCGGTGGCGTTGTGCATGGCCGAGGCCATTCGCGACTATGCCGAGCAGACCGGCGAGGTGGTCGGGCTCAAGGTGGCCGGTGGCATTCGAACGGCAAAACAGGCTTGGCACTATCTTGTTCTGATCGGAGAAACCCTCGGCGCCGATTGGCTGACACCAAACCGCTTCCGCATCGGGGCTTCGAGTTTGCTCAACGATCTACTCTTGCAACTTCAGAAGCTCGACACCGGCCGCTATTCCGGCCCCAACTACGTGAGCGTGGACTGAGCATGGCCGACGAAATCGAACCCACCGTCGAGTCGAGTTCGTTGTCGTTCAGCCCCAAGTTCAACCTCGACTACGCACCAGCGCTCGAGTCGACATCGATTGTCTCGATAGACCCCGAGTATGGGCTCTTCATCGGTGGGCAATTTGTCGAACCACAAAGCGGCGAGTCTTTCACAACCGTTTCGCCCTCCACAGAGGAGCCACTTGCTCGCATTGCCGCGGCGTCGGCGCTCGACGTCGACCGCGCGGTCAAGGCGGCTCGGCGCGCGCACACCAAGGTATGGGGCCCGATGTCAGGTCGTGATCGGGCAAAATATCTGTTTCGAATCGCCCGTCAACTTCAAGAACGAGCCCGCGAGTTTGCCGTGCTCGAAACGATCGACGGCGGTAAGCCGATCAGGGAGAGCCGCGACGTCGACGTCCCGCTCGCCGCGGCACACTTCTTCTACCACGCCGGCTGGGCCGACAAGCTCGAATACGCGTTCCCCGGTCGGCGGATCGCGCCGCGGGGCGTCGTCGGCCAGATCATCCCATGGAACTTCCCGCTGTTGATGTTGGCGTGGAAGGTCGCGCCGGCGCTGGCGACCGGCAACACGGTCGTTCTCAAACCGGCGGAGACGACGCCGCTCACCGCGTTGTTGTTCGCGAAGCTGCTCCAAGACATCGAGCTTCCGCCGGGTGTCGTCAACATCGTCACCGGTGCGGGTGCAACGGGTTCGGCTCTTGTCGAGCACGGCGATGTCGACAAACTCGCGTTTACCGGTTCGACCTCGGTCGGCAAACAGATCCAGCGCTCGGCTGCTGCGCGCCGGGTGCCACTCACGCTCGAGCTGGGTGGCAAGGCGGCCCACATAGTGTTCGAGGACGCAGCCCTCGACCAGGCAGTCGAGGGTGTCATCAACGGCATCTACTTCAACCAGGGTCACGTCTGTTGCGCCGGCTCGCGACTGCTCGTCCAAGAGTCGATCGCTGACTCATTCGTCGACCGTCTCAAGCAGCGGCTTTCGACGGTGCGGGTGGGCGACCCGCTCGACAAGAACACCGACGTTGGGGCGATCAACTCTGCCGAGCAGCTCGGTCGTATCACCGAATTGGTCGCGGCAGGAATCAGCGAGGGGGCCGACTGCTATCAACCGCAGTGTTCATTGCCAGATCGCGGCTACTGGTTCCGGCCGACGATCTTCACCAATGTCCAACAAAGCCATCGCATCGCCCGCGAAGAGATCTTCGGGCCGGTCCTGTCGGTGCTCACGTTCCGTACACCCGAAGAAGCCGTGGCGAAGGCCAACGACACTCAGTACGGCCTGTCGGCGGGGATCTGGACCGAGAAGGGTTCCAAGATCTTGTGGATGGCCGACCACCTCGATGCCGGCGTCGTTTGGGCCAACACGTTCAACCAGTTCGACCCCGCGAGCCCGTTCGGTGGTTACAAGGAGAGCGGGTTCGGCCGTGAAGGTGGACTCCAGGGCCTATCGCCGTACGTGTCGCTGTCGTCCAACGAACTGTCGTCGTCGACGGGAGGCTCGTGATGGCCGAGCGCCTCGACGTGCAGAAGACGTACAAGCTGTTCATCGGTGGCGCGTTCCCGCGGTCCGAATCCGGTCGAACGTTCGCGTTGGTCGGAACCGATGGTTCCCTCATCGCCAACGTCGCGCAGGCATCGCGTAAAGACTTGCGCGACGCTGTCGTCGCGGCGCGATCGGCGCAGGCGGGGTGGGCCGCGCGCACCGCCTACAACCGCGGCCAAATTCTCTACCGGGTCGCTGAAGTGATGGAAGGTCGCCGCACTCAGTTTGTCGAGGAGTTGCGTCGTTGTGGAGTCGAAGCCAGCGCGGCCCGGCAGGAAGTTGAGCGGGCCATCGATCGCTGGGTGTGGTACGCGGGTTGGTGCGACAAGTTCCATCACCTCGCCGGCACGGTGAACTCGGTGGCCGGGCCATACTTCAACTTCACGATGCCCGAGCCCACCGGTGTGGTCGGGATCTTGACACCCGATGCTCCGGGGTTACTCGGGCTCGTTTCGCGACTTGCGCCGGCGCTCGTGAGCGGCAACACCGCCGTTGTGTTGACGGGCCAGGCGTCACCGTTGACGGCGGTCAGCATGGCCGAAGTCGTCGCCACCTCCGACGTGCCGGGGGGCGTCGTGAACATCCTCACCGGCGAAACGCACGACTTGTTGCCATGGCTGCTCGGGCATCGCGACGTCAACGCAGTCGACCTCACCGGCGCCTCGCCCGACCTGGAGGCTTCGGTTGTCGCGGAGGCCGCCGAGAATGTCAAACGGCTGATACGGGGCGAACCCGACGACCAAAGCCCATATGTCATCGCCGACTTCTGCGAGATGAAGACCGTCTGGCACCCAGTTGGGCGCTGACGTAAGACGATGACAGAACTGCTGTATCTACGCGACGCCTACCTCACTGAGTTCGAGGCGCGAGTCACAGATGCGCGCGAGAACGCGGTAGCGCTCGACTGCACCGCGTTCTACCCGACCGGAGGTGGCCAGGCGCACGACACGGGAGTGCTCGCCGGGCTGCGCGTCATCGACGTGCGCAAGGAAGGGTCAGATGTGTGGCACACGCTCGATGCGGCGGAAGCGTCGCTTCCTGCAGTCGGGTCGACCGTCTCGGGCGTAGTCGATTGGGAACGTCGGCATCAGTTGATGCGCACGCACACTGCGTTGCACGTGCTGTGCGGAGTGATCTGGAACGAGTGGAGAGTTCCTGTAACCGGTGGCAACATGGAGCCGCTCTCGGCGCGCATGGACTTCGAGTTCGATCCGGTGCCCGATGGTTTCGGGCCACGAATTGAGGAGCTCGTCAATACGGAACTCGCCGCCGACCGCGCGATCGACGTGCGCTTCCTTCCGCGCAACGCTGCCGTTCAGGACGAAGACCTCATCCGCACCAAGGTGAACATGATCCCCGAGGGCGTCACCGAGATCCGTGTCGTCGACATCGTCGGCCTCGACAAACAGGCCGATGGTGGCACTCACGTACGGTCTACTGCCGAAGTCGGTCGCATTCGGGTCACGAAGCTGGAGAACAAGGGCAAAGGCAACAAACGCGTCCGATTGGAGATCGTCGACGCCTGAGCAACTGCAGTGTCGGTGGTCTCCTCGAAATGGCTTGTGGATCTCTACTCGTTTCGCGGAGACTGGACTAATCACCACATCAGCATCGTCGCCGAGGGGCAACACACAAGACGTCTACTTCCCACGAGCGTTTGCTGATGAGATGCCGACCATCGTCTCCGGGCATGGAGCGGTACTGGTCGATGACCGCGGACGAGAACTCATTGACGCGTGTTCAGGCCCATTCCTCGCGGCGCTAGGGCAGGGCAATGAGCGCGTCCTCACGGCGATGGTCGAGCAGGGACGGCGCCTGACTTACACCTATTCGCACTGGCGCGTGGCGAAGTCGACCGCACTCGAGTGATCACGCTGATGCCGGCCTATCACGGAGCCACCGTTGCCACGCTGGGATTCAATGGGGACGACACTGCAACCTCGAACTGGGGCGCCATGACGGTAGAAGCCGAGCGCATCCCGGCGCCGCTGACGTTCCGGGCACCGAGCGCGGAGCACGCAACAGAGAGCAGCCTTGCCGCCCTTCACGACACGCTCTGTCGGGTCGGGCCTGAACGCGTGCTGGCAATCCTCGTCGAACCGATTGGTGGACAATCGAGTGGTGTCAACGTCCCTCACAGCGTTCCGCACCGGAGCGGTGTTGGCCGCACACCACGATGAGGCTGCCCGACCGGACCTTGTCACGTTGGCCAAAGGGCTCGGCGCAGGATATGCCCCACTCGGCGCAGTCTTGACTTCGGCGGAGTTCGCGGAAGAGCTGGCGACGACGACATCCCATCATCGGTGATGTGCGCGGACGTGGGTTGCTTCAGGCCATCGAGCTTGTCGCCGATCCGCTGACCGCCGCACGATTCCCCGCGCATATCGATCCGGCGCAGCAGATCGCCCGGGTTGCGCTTGATCACGGCTTGTTGCTCTATGCCCGGCGACAGAACGGCGGCCGATTCGGCGACTGGCTGCTGCTGAGCCCTCCGCTCACCATCGATCCCAGCGTGATTGACGCCATCATCGAGCGCCTCGACTCCGTTCTGCTCGCGACCGAGTCATTGCTCGTCGGTCAAACCGCGAGACGGTGATGTCTGAATTCCGCTAGTGAACCGCCCGCGCGGCGGCCACAATGGTGACGTGCTTCCGCTCGACGACGATCAGTGCTACCGAGCCTGCCAGAGCCGCGACCCGCGGTTCGATGGCTGGTTCGTGACGGCCGTGCGCACGACTGGCATCTATTGCCGGCCGTCGTGTCCGGCGATCACGCCGAAGCGCCAGAACGTCGAGTTCTTCCGTGCCTCCGCAACCGCGCAATCGCATGGTTACCGCGCGTGTAAGCGCTGCCGTCCGGATGCATCGCCAGGGTCACCGGAGTGGAACAGTCGCGCCGATGTCGTCGGGCGCGCGATGCGTCTCATCGCCGACGGTCTCGTCGACCGCGAAGGTGTCGGAGCGCTCGCCGCTCGACTCGGCTACAGCGATCGCCAGGTGCACAGAGTGCTCGTCGCCGAAGTTGGGTCTGGGCCGCTTGCGCTCGCTCGCGCGCAGCGTGCGCAGACCGCTCGCATTCTGATCGAGACCACGACGCTCCCGATCACCGAAGTCGCGTTCGCGGCGGGCTTTCAAAGCGTTCGTCAGTTCAACGACACCGTCCGCGAGGTGTACGCCGCTTCGCCGACGGATCTGCGCCAGGCGAAAGCGCCGAAGTCGTTGCCGTTAACTAAGGGTCAGATGAACGGCGGGCCGTTGACTAAGGAGCCCTTGACCGTACGTCTCGCGTGTCGCGAACCGTTCGACGGTGATGCGCTGTTCAGTTTTCTTGGTACACGGGCCGTGCCCGGCGTGGAGAGTGTTGCGGGCGAGACCTATCGCCGCTCGCTACGTCTGTCGCGTGGCAACGGTGTGATCTCGGTTGCGATCAGTAGCACGACGGTTTCGTGCGCAATGACGCTGGACGATGTCGCCGACGCACAAGCCGCAGTGCAGCGCACGCGTCGGTTGCTCGACCTCGATTGCGATCCAGCAATGATTCGCGAGCACCTGTCAGCCGATCCGTTGCTCGCACCGCTGGTCGAGAAGCGTCCCGGGCTACGCGCGCCAGGTCATCCCGATGGAACAGAGTTGTTGGTGCGCGCAGTTCTCGGCCAGCAAGTCAGCGTCGCCGGCGCCCGAACGCTCGCCGCTCGGATTGTTGCCGCGCATGGCGAGCCACTCGCTGAACCAGTCGGTGCTATCACTCACGCCTTTCCCTCGGCCGCAACAATCGCCGGACTGAGTCCGGAGGATTTCGCAATGCCGCGCTCTCGCGGAGCCGCGCTGATCGAGGCGTGCGCCACCGTTGCTGACGGATCGATCGTGCTCGACGCCGGTAGCGACCGCGCTGAGACGACCGCCGCGCTGCAGAACTTGCGTGGTATCGGTCCGTGGACGGCCGGTTACGTCGCAATGCGCGCGCTCGGCGATCCGGATGTCTTCCTGCCGAGTGATCTGGGCGTGCGTCATGCGCTCGATGCGCTTGGCGCTGGGTCTTCGCCAGCGGCCGCGGCACGACGTGCCGAGGCGTGGCGACCGTGGCGTACCTATGCGCTGCACCATCTATGGGCAAGCTTGTGAGGGAGCAATCATGAACCGAGCCGAATCCACCATGCCGCCGTTGGGCGACACATCCGAACTCTCGCGAACGACGGTCACCAGCCCAGTCGGCGAACTGACGCTGATCGCCAGCCCCCGCGGTCTGCGCGCTGTGCTGTGGCCGAATGAGTTCGTGTCGCTGCGCGAAGACGATGCCGAGCAAATACCGCTAGCCGCTGATGGCGACCCAGGGTCGGCTGCGGTGCTTGAGCAAGCGCGTCGCGAGTTACAGGAGTATTTCGCAGGCGATCGTCGCGAGTTCGACGTGCCGCTCGATCCGGTCGGTACCGACTTTCAGCTGTCCGCATGGCTGGAGTTGCGACGGATCCCGTTCGGCTCGACGATCTCCTACGGCGAACAGGCACGTCGGTTAGGCGATGTGAACAAGTCGCGCGCAGTCGGTGCCGCGAACGGACGCAACCCGATCAGCATCATCGTTCCCTGCCATCGCGTCGTCGGTAGCAACGGCCAACTCGTCGGCTTCGCTGCTGGCCTCGACGCCAAGGCCTGGCTACTACGCCACGAGCAAGGCAAGCTCAGCCTCCCCAACATGGGCTGATCGCGGAGTCGAGGGTTTGCTGCCCAAGACCAGAGAGTGGGGGGTTTGATGCCTGAATTCAGGCACCAAACCCCCGGAGATGCCGCGGCGGCACGAAACCCCCGGGTAGTTAGCGGTGCCTGGCCTTCAGTTGCTGTTCGCGGCTCGCGCGGGCCGCAGCCTGCTTGCGCTCCTTGGCCGCCTTGCGCTTGGCCTTGATCTCGTCGGCGGCGGCGCGTACCGGCAACGTCTCGATCGGTGTCCTCTCGACCGGGGGGAGCGCCAACTTCTTGTCGTGCTTCAGCAATCGAGTGAGCATCTCCGACGCCGGAGCTTCGCCGGCGATCGATGACGCCAGCATCAGGCGCGTGGTGACAAGCCCAAACTCCTTGATCAGCTTGGGGGTCACCTTCAGTAATTGGTCTTCGGTCGGGTTGTCGGAGTTATCGCCGAGCAGGTCGATGCACTTCGCCAGGCACGGGTCACACAGCAGCGTGCAGATCTGCTCGAGCTCACCGTTCATGCGACCGCGAACGGCGGTTGCGCGAGCGGCGATGTTGCGGGCGGCGACGTCGGTAAAGCCACCCTCGCGGGCACCGCACATCTCGTCGAGCGCGGCAACGTGATCCTCAGGCAGCGTGGCGACGATTTCAGCAAGTTCATCGTCGGTGATCGACGTGAACGCACGGTCGAGCAACGTCAGTGCTTGTAGGCGGTTCTTGAGCTGGCTCATTGGGCAGCCAGGCTACCTGCACCCCCTTCAGTAAAGGCGCGGCGGCTCAGGCAGCGCTGGCCGGCTCCGGCGGCGGGATCAGCTGTTGCAGAAAGCCAACGAGGAACTCGGCCGCTTCCGTGTTGTGCGGCAATGGCACCACCAGTTGATTCTGTTCCTGCTTGTACAGCGCGGCGCGACTGAGCCGATTGAGACGCATCTCTTCGCTCCCTTTGAGGTTGATCGGGGCCATGCGCGCCTGCACGCCGACGATCTGCACGTCGCGCAATCCCAGTCGATGACACTCGGCTCGCAATGAACCGACCGCCAACAGCGCTTCGGCCGGGCGCGGTACCTTGCCGTAACGATCTTCCCACTCTGCCCGAATGTCGGCGACTTCGTCGGCGGTCGTGACCGCCGCCAGCCGACGGTATGCCTCCAGGCGCAGTTCTTCCTTGGCGACGTAGTCGGTGGGGAGGTAGGCGTCGGTGGGAACGTCGAGCTTCAGCTCGCTCGGTTCCTTGGGTGACTCGCCCTTCATCTCGCCGACCGCTTCGGTGACCATCTGGCAGTACAGGTCGTAACCGACGGCCGCTATGTGTCCGCTCTGGGACTCGCCGAGCAAGTTGCCGGCGCCGCGAATCTCGAGGTCGCGCATCGCGATCTTGAAACCGCTTCCCAGTTCTGTTGCTTCCCCGATCGTCCGCAACCGCTCGTATGCCTCTTCGCTGAGCCGCGCCTCCGGTGGGTGAAAGAGGTAGGCGTAGGCGCGCGACCCGCTGCGCCCCACGCGGCCGCGCAGTTGATGCATCTGGCCGAGGCCCAACAGGTCGGCCCGTTCGACGACGAGCGTGTTCACCGTCGGCATGTCGATGCCGCTTTCGATGATGGTGGTGCAAACGAGCACATCGAAACGACCCTCCCAGAAATCGACAACTACCTGCTCCAGCGAGCCCTCATCCATCTGCCCATGCGCGATCGCGATGCGAGCCTCCGGAACCAATTCGCGCAGACGGGCCGCTGCCATGTCGATGGTCTGTACCCGGTTATGTACCCAGAACACCTGGCCCTCACGTAGCAACTCGCGCCGTATTGCTTCGACCGCAACTCGTTCGTCGTAACCGCCGACGAAGGTGAGTATCGGTTGCCGGTCGGCGGGGGGTGTTTGCAGCAGGGACATGTCGCGGATTCCGACGAGGCTCATCTCCAACGTGCGAGGAATCGGCGTCGCCGACAACGTGAGGACGTCGACGTCGTGCTTCAGCTTCTTCATTGCTTCCTTGGCCTGTACCCCGAAACGTTGTTCCTCGTCGACCACGAGCAGTCCGAGGTCCTTGAACGTCACTCCTTCCTGGAGCAGGCGATGGGTGCCGATCACACAATCGATCTCGCCGCTCTTGAGTCCTTCCAGGACTTTCTTGGCTTCCTTGGCGGTGAGGAAGCGGCTGAGTACCTCGACGCGGATCGGGTAACCGGCGAAGCGATCGGCAAATGTGTTTCCGTGCTGGGTAGCGAGCAGTGTTGTCGGTGCCAGCACGGCCGCTTGCTTTCCGTCCTGAATTGCTTTGAACGCAGCGCGAATCGCCACTTCGGTCTTACCGAAGCCGACATCGCCGCACACCAGACGATCCATCGGGTATGCCCGTTCCATGTCGACCTTGATGTCGTCGATCGCTTTGCGTTGATCGGGTGTTTCCACGAACGGAAATGCCTGCTCCATCTCGTGCTGCCACGGCGTGTCCTGCCCGAACGCGTGACCAACGGCCGTGACTCGTTTCTGATAAAGCACGACCAGCTCCTGCGCGATCTCGCGCACTGCACTGCGCACTCGGCTCTTGGCCTTCGCGAAGTCACTGCCGCCGAGGCGGTGCAGCGACGGTGTCTCGCCGCCGACGTATTGCCGCAGCGCGTCGATCTGATCGCTCGGGACGTAGAGCTTGTCGCCGCCCTTGTAGTTGAGCAGCAGGTAATCGCGCTCGGTGCCGCCGATCGAACGCTTCACCATTCCCTGGTACTGACCGACGCCGTGCTGGTAGTGGACGACGTAGTTGCCAGGCTTCAAGTCCTCGAACAGCCCTGTGCCCTGGCGTTTGCGTGGTCGCGCTCGGCGATGTGCGCGCCGGCGACCGGTGAGGTCAGCCTCGGCGACGATGGCGAGTTTGGCGAGCAGCAGGTTGCAGCCGCGGTGCAGTGGCGCGGTGACCACGTAGCCACCGGGCCGCGTGATCTCGGCATCGTGGTTGAGCGTCGCGAACGACAACCCACGATCAAGCAGCAAGCTTGCCATGCGCTGTGCCGAGCCCTCGCCGTCGGCTGCAACAACCACCCTGAAGCCGTCGGCGAGGAGTGCTCGCAATCGGCCGGTGAGACCTTCGTCGTCACCGCCGCCACCGAATACGGGTCCCCAACCGCTGGCGTTGACGACCGGTGAATCTGGAGTCTCCGGAACCGAACTGATCGTCCACATCGCCTGACCGCTTGCGAGCAATCGCTCGGTCTCGGCGTGAAGTCGGGGAAACGTCACGTTCGGATCGCGGGCCCACGTGCCGGCGAGTGCCCGCGCCAGGTCGTCTTCCTCGGCGAGTAGGTCGTTGGCCCGGTCGCGCATGCGGCGCGGCTCGACCAACGCCACCTTTGCGGCGGCGGGCAACACATCGGTCAGTAGCCGGTCGCCATCCACTAACCCTTCTCCCAGTAACCGGTCTCCCAGTAACCATGGCAGCCAACTCTCCATGCCGTCGAACAGCGTCCCCTCGGCCAGTCGCTCCCACTGCTCGCGCCCCCAGGCTTCGGTTGCAACTAGTGCCCTGGCGCGGGCGCGCACTTCGTCGGTCGGCATCAGTTCGCGTGCCGGGAACAAGAATGCCTCGGCGAGTTCTTGTGTGCTGCGTTGATCGTTGACCGCGAACTCCGTCAGGCGATCGACTTCGTCGCCCCAGAGGTCGAGGCGGATCGGCGAGTCGGAGGTCGATGGGAAGATGTCGACGATGGCACCGCGTTGCGCGAACTCGCCCCGATGCTCCACCAGTTCCTCGCGTCGATAGCCGAATCGAACGAGCTCTGCGAGCAACGCATCGAGGTCGACGACGGCTCCTTTGCGAACCTCGATCGGCTCGACGGTGGTCGCGCCCGGTCCGAGTTTCTGTAGCAGCGCGCGGACACCTGCAACGATCACTGCCGGGCAGCGGTCGGGTGACCGCAGCCGCCACAACACCTGCAGCCGATGGCCCATCGTTTCCACGCTCGGGCTCACTCGTTCGAACGGCAGCGTCTCCCAAGCCGGGAACAGCTCAACCTCACCCGGCGGCATGTACTGCACAAGATCGTCGTAGAGCTGCCCGGCGTCGGTGCCGGTCGGGCAGGCGACGACCAGCGGTCGCCGCTCGCTGAGCTGCGCCAGCGCGGCGATAGCAATCGCCCGCGCGGATTCCGGCACGGCCACGAAGCCACTGGGATCGCCCAGCGCCTGGGTCAGCGCCGGGTCGCTGCGCAGCAGACGTGGAAGCGAAGCAAGCGACATGAGCACCCGAGGGTAGCGGCGTGATTTGAGTACTGACCGGGTGGCGAAATGAGTACTCAATCGGTCCACACTGGCGACATGCGTTCACTTTCAACGGGTGTGGTTTTCATTGCTTTGCTGGCTGCATGCGGTTCAAGCGATCAGTCAACGGAGATTTCGCCCGCTGTAACCGGGTCGGTTGCCGGCGACATCGAAGCGACCATCGATCCGATGGAGGCGTTCCTCGATGACGAAGGTCGGCTGCCATTGGAGGCGGCGGAGGCAGTATTCGCCGCCGCCTTTTCCCCCTTGCCGGGCGTGACCGCAGGCGAAATAGACGGCGATCTGCACGAATCCTCGACCGTGTTGCGCGTGTTGCTCGCGAATAGGGAGCAACTGACGGCTGCGCAGCTGATCGTCATTGAGGAAGCGCTCGGGCCGGTCGGCGCTCCGTTGGAAGACTTGCTTGCGGGCGCGGGAGCTCGCGCCGGCATTGCGCGCGACGAGATTCTGCGCGATGCCGCAGCGCATTTGCGCGACGCGCAGGCGTTCTTCTCAGCTGAACTCGGTCGCGGGTTACCGTTTTCGGTTCGAGTTGCTGCCTACTCCGAAAACGACGGGGGTGTTCGTCGGTTTCCGCCGGGAGTGCTGGCCGATGCGACCACCCGCGAGGTTGACGGCCGTACGGTCTGCTCTGTCCGTCTCAACTTGACAGCTGTCAAGCCCTTCCTGCTGCGCGAGACGGCGGCTCATGAGATGTTCCACTGTTTTCAATATGCAATCGACGATGGTCGTGGGCCGGCGTGGGTCATTGAAGGTTCCGCCGAGTGGGCGGGCGCGAGGTTTGCCGGTGGTTCTGCCGTGTCGATCGGCTGGGCGGAAAGGTGGATCACGACTCCCAATCGGGCGATAACGCGACGCAGCTACGACGCGATGGGCGTGTTCGTTATTGCAGAGGAAGCCGGCGTATCGATGTTCTCATACATCAATCAGTTGCTCGACGCTCCTACCATCGCGACGATGCGCTCGCGCGTCGGACCCGAGCTCGATGTGCAATGGGGTTTGAGCTACGCCGGCCAAGGTGATTGGGGAGCTGCCTACTCGCTGAGCACCACACCGTTCGTTGGTGCCGGTCCGCAGCGGCAGATGATCCGTGCGCGCGTCAATGCCGGTCCGGCGGTGTTTCCTCTTCCCCCTGGCGATCGGAGTTCCGGCGCGCAGGTCTATACGCTCGCCGCCGAGGGTGATGTGTTGGTGATAAATGGCAACGGGTTCGGCGGTCTGCACTTCGACAATGGCCGAGAGCTTCGCTTCAGCGGATCGTTCATCGCCGACTACTGCCTTATACCTGCAGGCTGCGTTTGTCCCGACGGAACCGATGTCGGTGGCGGTGGACGTGCGATCACTGCCGCCGGCAGTCGCTCACTGTTCGTCGGCTGGGGACCTTCGCCAGACCTCACGCCGCAATTGGAGGTGCAAACGCTCGATCAGTGGTGCACCGGGGAGTCGGCGTTGCCGTCCGATGGCAATCCGTGCATGGTCGGCGAGTGGACGTCGACCTCTGTGACCACTCCGCCGATCAACGGGTCGGCCCCACTTCAGGGTGGCAGCGGCATTCTCGCGTTGTTCCGCGCGGACTCTACGTTCAGCGTCAACTTCGACAATATGACTCCACTCGTCGGGGAGATTGCCGAGAAGCTCTCGGTCGAGCTCACCTATTCGGGAGCGACTGTCGGAAGCTGGTCGGTTGACGGCGACGGGCAATACACCGGCGGCGGCGACTCGTCGGGCGTGCGCCTCAAGGCCCGGCTCACTGGATCCGTCGAGCAGGTCATCCTCGACAGCTCGCTTGCCGAACTTGCCGGAGCGACCGTGTCCACAGATACCCCGCCGGGGACTTACAGAGTTGCCGACTGCTCGGCCACGGCGCTGACGCTCACGACCGGCGCGGCCGGCGGCAAGGCTTCGATGATCTTTCAGCGCACCGGGTGAACCTGGTGGCTGGGATGCGTTACAACCCGTTGTAGCGCTGCATCGCTTCGTCGACGCCTTCGGTGACGATCAACTCGACGGCGTCGGCGGCGCGCTCGACGACGACGTCGAGCACTTCGCGCTCAGCCTTGGGCACTCGTGACAACACGTGGTCGGCGCCGCGTTCCTTGCTGGTCGGCTTGCCGATGCCGATTCGCACGCGGATGTATTCCTGCGTATGCAGGTGCTGGGTGATGCTGCGCAGCCCGTTGTTGCCCGCAAGACCTCCGCCCACCTTCACCTTCAGGCCGCCGACCGGAAGGTCGAGTTCGTCGTGAACGATGATCAGTCGCGCAGGATCGACGATTCGATGGCGGCGCATCAACGCTCCAACGGCTTGGCCGCTTTCGTTCATATACGTGGTCGGGAACGCGAGCACGACCCGCTTGTCGGCGATGCGGCCCTCGGCGACCAGGGCTTTGTCGCGACCCGCCTTCAGCGCCTCACCCCGGCGGCGCGCAAGCAGCGCGACGGCCTCCTCGCCGACGTTGTGTCGCGTGCGCGCGTACTCCTTGCCGGGGTTGCCCAATCCGATGATGATCGCGTCGATCACGTCGACGCCTGGATCACTCGCTGCTGTTGGGGGCCTCGGCACCACCGGCTGCTGCTTCGCCGGTACCTTCGGCCGCCGGGGCTGTGGTGTCGGCGGCCGCTTCGGCTGCCGAGGTGACGAGCACAGTGACGATCGGCATGTCGGGGTCGCCGAGCGCGGTGACGCCCTTGGGCATCGTGAGGTCGGACAGGCGGATGACGTCGTGCGGGTGCATGTGGCTGATGTCGACATCGAACGAGTTCGGCATGTCCGACGGCGTGCAACTGACGTCGATGTGGTCGACTGCCTTGTCGACGAGGCCACCTTCGGCGATAACGGTCTTGGCTTCGCCCACGAGGTGCAGCGGCACACTGACGGTGATTTCCTCGTTCATGTTCACCTGCAGGAAATCGATGTGGCTGACCGACCGTTTCACCGGGTGACGCTGCATCTCTTTGACCACGGCCGGGTAACTCTTGCCGGCAACCTCGAGCGCGAGCACGGTGTTGGAACCGGCGGGACCGCTGAGCGCGAGTCGGAGCTCGCGGCGTTCGACGGTGACGCTGATCGGGGTCATGCCCTGGCCATAGAGGACCCCCGGGATGTGGCCTTCGGTGCGCAGCCGACGGGCCGCGGGCGAGCCCGACGTGGTGCGGGGCTGGGCAATAAGTTTGGTTTCGGACATAGCGGGCCTCGATCGGAGCGTGACAGAACGGCTCGAAATTGTACCCGCTCAGATCTCCGAATGGCCACCCGGCAGGCCGTGCAGCTCGTTGCCGGAGCCGACGAACCAGAGCAGCATGAATGATCCTGCGACGGCAAGAAGCCAAGCCGAGCCAGCCACGGATGCGGAGAAGTCAATCACCTCATCGACAACGAGCGGAGAGCGGCGCCACATCATTTCGGAGACGCACCGGTAGTAAAGGTCGGCATCTACGGCTGGATGGACCGCGACCGGACTCTCGCTACATGGTCCGGTCGGCGTCCCGAAGAGTTGAGCCATCGAATTCGACCATCTCCACGGCGCTCCGAATTGAATACAGCCGACTGCCAGCGAGCTTCCGACGGCCGCGAGCGCAAGACGTCGTCGCGCGATGAACTCGATCACCGACTCGCCGGCGACATGCGCAATCGCGACGGCACCCCCAACCAGGACAGGTACGGCCAGGCGGGGCCCGTACGCTTCCCAGCCGAACGGGGCGAACCAGAGACTCAAGAGCGCGAACCAGCCCAGCATGACTCCGAGCACAGATAGAACCGGTAAACCGTTGCGCAGATCATGCGGGCGTTGGGTCAGCTGACGTATGCCGCGGGCCGCCCCGAACGAAGTGACGAGAGCAAGAACTGGCCAATACCAAACGACACCTGCGGCCGGCGACGCGACAATTCCTGCGAAGAACTCGGCCTTGCGTCCCACTCCTGGAGTTCGCAGGATTGGGTCGAGATAGGCAACGTTCCTTACCGTCCCGAATCGAAAGACGTTGAACGCGAGACAGATTGCGATTCCGGCTAGTCCTCCGCCGGCGGCGGCAATGGTGAGCTTCCGGGATGGAAGCAAACCATCGCTCGCCGATCGGGCACAAACGAGCGCAAGCAGCACAACGAACGGAGCGAGCGTTTCCTTGCCCAGCGAGGCAGCGACAACAAGCGCGAACAACAGCAAGGGGCGTCTGGAGATCGCGGCAAGCACCGCCGCACCTACGAGGCTCGCCGTCAGCGCCTCGCCGAACGCCGAGGTCGATTGATACATGAGTGAAGTCGGCAGCAGCATCAGAATCAGCAGGGTCGCAACTTTCGGGCGGGTGCGAAAGACGGCGAGCGTCGCCAGCAGCAGCAGGAGTACCGCCAGAAAACTGATCGTGCCGAGTACCCCCAAGATCTGATCGTCCGAGAGTCCGAGTTCGACCAGAACGGCGGAGGGGAGGTATTGCAGAAGTGGGTATGGCCCCACGGAAGGTCCGCAGTCGAAGACATGACCCGCGCGCAAACAGTCCAGGGCGACGCGTGTTCCGCTGACGAGGTTGTTTGAGTCGCCCGTGTTCAGGTGGCCGATTGGCCGGGTGTCGGTGAAGACAACCAAAAGGAACGTGTAGAAGAACACCACCAGCAGGAATGCAAAGATTGCGATGAGTCCGACTTCTCTTCGCCGGGTCGACAGCCAGTTGAAGACACTCCGGCAAGTCGACGATGTCCGGGCAAACGAGTCGGTCGCAGAAGTCACCACCGGCGACGTCTAATTCCAGCGAATGCGTACATTGGCGCCAAGGTCCGCGATCAGGCTGCGGTCGCCCGTGATTGCGTCGTCGTCGAGTGTGGCGCGGTTCCATAACCCCATGAACACGTCGCTGGCTGAGCCCGTGATCGTGCAATCGGTCTCAGCCACTGAGCGTTCGGTCGTGATCGGTCCGTCGCCGATGGTTACCGCCCATCGCTGCGCCGCGTCGACGAGCACGACTCCGATCGTGTGCGGCGTGTCACGGTGGACCGCTCCCTTGCCGCGAGTGATGAAACCGGTGAGGAACTCATCGATGCCATCGGCGGCAACCTTCGGCGGGCACGGAGTGCAGCGCCCGACTGCCGATTCGGCGTCGACGCGGTGGATGCAGATCTCCATCGCCTGGCGGCGCGCCCAGAACAGGAGTCGCGGAATCGGCGGGTCGTTGAGAAAAGTGTCGTAATCCACCGACGGGTCGGCGCTGGCGAGTGTTTCGAGCAACTTGGCCGCGCCATCACGGAACCAGGCAACCATCCCGTTGTCATTCGGCAGTGGCCCGAGCGTGTCGTTGGGAACGTTCGCCAGACTCGTGTGCCGCCCGGCCACGACGGCCGTCGCCCAGCGGTGCACTTCGCCGGTGTGCAACAACAGTTGGCGAAGGTTCCATGTCGGACATGTCGGGGTGTGCGCGTCAAGACTCGTCTCCTCGGCGATGGCTGCCATCCGCGCCGCCTCGACGGCGATCACGCCCAGATAGTCGTCAATCTCCATCGCCACCATTTTGGCACGTCGGTGATGCGCGGCTCACCGGTGCTCGGGGCGGGTGTGCATGCGGAGTTATTGGCGAAAGCGCTGGAATTTCACGACTGGTTCTCGCCACCGAAGATTTCGCTGACGCTGGTGTCGTCGAACACCGCGCTCAACGCGTCGGCGATCAGCGGGGCGATCGAGAGCACCTCGATCTTGTCGATCTGCTTCTCCTCGGACAGCGGCAAGGTGTTGGTCACCACCACCTTGCTGATCACCGAGTTCTTCAGCCGGTCGATTGCCGGGCCACTGAGCACGGCATGCGTAGCCATCGCCCATACCTCGGTGGCGCCGCGCGCCATCATTACCTCTGCCGCTGAGCAGATGGTGCCACCGGAGTCGATCATGTCGTCGATGACGATGCACAGCCGACCTGCGACATCGCCCATCACTTCTTTGGCTTCAGCGACGTTGGCCGTGCCCTTCGGACGTCGTTTGTAGATAAAGGCAAGATCCGCTCCGAGATCACCAAGGTGTTGCGACATTCGCTCGGCGACCTTGATCCGGCCGGCATCGGGAGCCACGATCACGGGCGCGTCCTTCGCGTGCTTGCGGACGTAGTTCTCGAGCACCGGCATGGCGGTGAGGTGATCGACCGGTCCTTCGAAGAAGCCTTGGATCTGGCCACTGTGCAGGTCGATACTCACCATTCGCTTGGCACCGGCCGCCTTGAACAGATCGGCGATCAGCCGTGCTGTGATCGGTTCGCGACCCTCGGCCTTGCGATCCTGACGGGCGTAACCGTAGAACGGGCACACAGCGGTAATTCGTTTTGCGGAAGCGCGAAACGCCGCATCGCACATGATCAGCTGTTCCATGATCGAGTCGTTGATGCTGAGACCGTCGTGCCCGCAGTGTGTCTGCATGATGAAGACATCGCTGCCGCGGATGCTTTCGCCGAATCGAACCCGCACTTCACCGTTGGCGAACTGAACCAAACCGGGGTGTCCAAGTTCGATGTCGAGATGTTCTGCCACCTCCGCTGCCAAAGCCGGATGTGTGCGGCCCGAGTACAGCGACATCCGCTTGGTGGTGACCTTCTCCATCGTTCTCCTGCGATTCTCTTCGGTGCTCAGTCGACAGGGGCAGTGTAGAACGCACCGGTGACAGCACCGGGGTTCACCGAACTTCCCGACGGAAGAAACGCGTAGGGCCCGACGTGGGCACCCTCGCCGATGTCGCATTCCTGGCCGACGGCGTGCTCGACGGTGCAGTTGGCCCCAACTTCACAGTCGGTCAGGCGGGTGTCGGGTCCGATCTCGCAGCCGTCGCCGACGCGGGTGCTGCCCTGCAGGATGGTGCCTGGGTACAACGTCACGTCGCGGCCCAGTTTGACGGTTACGTCGATGAAGGTTTGGCGTGGATCGAGCATCGTGACGCCGTTGAGCAGCCAGCGTCGATTGGTGCGGCTGCGCAGTTCGCGTTCGGCGAGTGCGAGTTGCCACCGGTCGTTGACGCCCTGGGTTTCGCTGGCAGGAGCCTGAATGCAGCCGATGCGATGGCCCATCTTGGCCAAGGCCCCGACGACATCCGTGAGGTAGTGCTCGCCTTGGGAGTTCTCGGGTCCGAGATGGCGCAGCGCCGGGCCGAGCAGGTCGCGACGAAACGCGTACATGCTCGTGCACACCTCCTGTATCGCGCGTTCCTGCTCGTTGGCATCGCGTTGTTCGACGATTCGCAATACGCGACCGTCGCCGTGTTTGGATGGCGAACGAATGACCCGTCCGTAGCCCGTTGGATCGTCCATCACTGAGGTGATCAGCGTCGCCGCGTACTGGTTGGCATTGTGCGCGGCGACCAGTGTGTCGATCGTCTCGGGCTGCAGCAGCGGTGAGTCTCCGGGCAGCACGACCACCGTTGAGGTGTCGTCGAGGTCGTCATTGACACCATCTCCGGGGAGCGCCGACAGTCCGACCAAGGCGGCGTCGCCGGTGCCGGCCTGCACGGCTTGCTCGACGAACGTGACGTTCGCCCAGGCCGGCGCCTGTTCCTGCACCTTCTTCGTGACCTGCTCGGCACCATGGCCGACCACTACCACGGTCCGCGAAGGTGCGACCTTCTCGAGCGACTGGATGACGTGCAACACCATCGGTCGCCCGCAGATCAGGTGCAGTGGCTTGGGGCGTGTAGACCGCATCCGGGCACCCTCGCCCGCGGCCAGCACGATCACCGAAACTGTCATGGCACCGTTCTAGCGCGATTTGCGCCAGGCCGAGCATCGTCGTCGGCGCCGGTAGTTCCGGGGAGAGGGCTCGAACCCCTATATGCGGGATCAAAACCCGCTGTCCTACCATTGAACGACCCCGGAAGGAACGGTCACCCGCCTCGCATGGCCGCCTCGAATGGAAGGATAGCGGCAGCGGTCGCGCACGCGGAATATGTTTGATCGGCGTTGCGTTTGGTCACGGCCCGCGAGCCGATAGCGTCTCACGAGCTATGGGTTCACTGATCAAGAAGCGCCGCAAGCGCATGCGCAAGAAGAAGCACAAGAAGATGCTCCGCCGCACGCGTCACCAGCGTCGCTAATCCGTTATCGGTGCAGCTTCAGTGAGTATGACCAGCGCTTCCGGCAGCTCTGCCGCGATTCGGTGATGACCCTCTAGGAACCACGTCGCGCCGCTGCCGGCCAGTGTCGGACGTCGACCGGCAGCCTTTGTGATGCGATCGCGCCATTCGGTCAATCGCGGTTCCACCACCAGCGCCGCCGACTCCAGGTCGTTCAGTAGCGGGTCGTTCAGTGACCCGTCGTTCAGCGAGTTCGAGGACGGCCCACCCAGTTCGTCCCACGCGCGATAGACGGCGGG
Organism: Actinomycetota bacterium; assembly: GCA_016213665.1. GTDB lineage: Bacteria > Actinomycetota > Acidimicrobiia > Acidimicrobiales > Ilumatobacteraceae > UBA668. The sequence goes on from JACQZX010000010.1 coordinate 31,628, forward strand.
TGTGCTCACTGTCAGCGGCGGAATCACCAGCGTGATCAACTTGGGCAACAACGGCATCGGTTCGACGACATCGCCGATCCCGCGCACGCGTGCCCGTCCGCCTGCTAGGCAGAAGGGCACATCGGCACCAAGTACCGCCGCGCCAACGGTGTCGCGGTAACCCGCCCAACGCAATATCGCCGCCGCGTCGCTCGATCCGCCTCCTAGTCCGCCTCCATGGGGGATCTCCTTGCGGATGTGCACCGCGGCGGTGCGACCGACGAAGTCGAGTGCTCGCGCGACGAGGTTGCTGCCGTCCATCGGTACGCCCTCGGCAAAGGGTCCGTCGCAGGTCAGCCCGACGGACCCGGGGGTAATGGTGAGAATGTCGGCAAGATCGAGGGTGACCATCTCGGCATCAATGAGGTGGTAGCCATCGGAACGAACTCCTGTGATCCGCAGCGACAGAGTGAGCTTGGCCTGTGCGCGTACCGTCGCTATCGCATTCATGCTGCCCCCGATCCGGCGGCATGCCTCCAACTGACGGCCAGTCGCCCCCACTCGTTCACATCGAGTTCCTCCGGTCGCCGCGTCGCGTCGATCTCCGCCGCGTCGAACACTGCTGGCGACACGACGTCGACGAGCGACCGCCGCAACATCTTGCGTCGCTGCCCGAAGGCGGTACGCACCAGTCGAAACAGGTCGTCGCTCCCCGCATCGGTTGCCGGCTCGTGGCGGCGGCGAATGTCGGCGAGTGCCGATTCAACCTTCGGCTGCGGTATGAACACGCTTGCGGGGACGATGCCGGCGATGCGGGCCGTGGCCCAGTAGGCGACCTTGACGCTGACGGCGCCGTATTGCGGCGTGCGCGGCGCCGCGCAGAATCGTTCGGCTGCCTCTCGCTGCACCATCACCAACATGCGCTCGATTTGTGGAACGTCGTCGAGCAAGTCGCAAATCAGGGGCGTCGCGACGTTGTAGGGCAGGTTGGCGACGAGTACCCACCGATGGCCCTTGTCGAGCAACCGGTGCCAGTCGCTGCGCATCGCATCGGCCTCGATCACCGTCACGTTCTTGTTCGGCGCCGCGATCTCGCGCAGCAACGGAACCATCCCACGGTCGACCTCCATCGCCAATATCTCGGCGCCGGTTTCGGCGAGAGCGAGGGTGAGCGAGCCGAGACCGGCACCGACCTCGACGACATGGTCTCCGGGACCGATCTCGGCAAGCCTCGCGATCCGGCGGACGGTGTTGGCATCGGCGACGAAGTTCTGACCCAGGTCGCGACGCGGACTCAACCCGCCGCGCTCGAGCAGTTCAGCGATGGTCCTGCGACTGTGCACGGCTATTCGTCGGCCGTGTCGGTCCATGTGACGCGCACAGCCAGCGGTGCGTCAGCGAGGTCGCCGATCTCGGCGTACACCTCGGTGTGCATCACCATTCCGACACCGGACGGCACCGTTATTCCCTGCGTGTTGATACACGTCGTCGACTGACCGTTGTCGACGTTGAGAACCGTGAGAAAAGCGCCCTCGGGGGCCAGCAGGGTGGAACAGCGACGCATGGAGGCGTCCCTGGCGTTCGGGACACTGCCATCGGTGTCGGTGACAACGAAGCGAAAGAACTGACTGGTGGTCAGGACCTGGTTGGCTTCCGGCGGTGGTGCGGTGGCGACAACAACGATGCGCGTGGGGATGCTGTCGTCGGCGCCGCCGATGAACAGTGGCGGGTATGGCTCGTATTCGGTGGTCACCGGCGCCGAGTTGCCTGCGGAGTCAGCGCAGTCGGTGCACGAGGACGACTCGTTGCCGTCGGACGCTCCGCTGTTGAACAACCACACGAGGGCAAGCACGGTCACCGTAATCAACCCGGCGACAATGATGCGGCGGCGGTCGAGGTTGTTCATGTCGCGAGTGGCATTGTCGGAAACCGATACCGATGGTTCGGCTGCCCCAAAAGGCTACGGACGCAGCGCTGGGAACGCAAGGCAGGCGTTGTCGACGGTGGCGCGACGGATGTCCTCGACGCTCGCTCCGCGGAGTTCGGCGAGGGCCTCGACGACGTGAATCACGTAGGCCGGTCTGTTCGTGCGGCCACGGTGAGGGATCGGCGCCAGGTAGGGGCTGTCGGTCTCGGCAAGCAGTCGGCCGACAGGGCACATACGGGCTGCATCGTGAAGCTCGGTCGCCGTTGTGAAGGTGACTATGCCACTGAAACTGAGGTATGCGCCGAGATCGAGGCACTGCCTGGCTTCGTCGGGTCCGCCTGTGAAGCAGTGGAAGATGGTGCGTTCCGGTACGCCTTCGGCACGGAACACGTCGAAAGTGTCGGCCCACGCGTCGCGCGTGTGGACCACCAGCGGCAGCCCGCGTTCTCGGGCAAGCTGGATCTGCGCCGCGAACGCGACGCGTTGTTGCTCTCGTGGCGAATGCTCGTAGAAGTAGTCCAGTCCGGCCTCTCCGATTGCGATCACGTTCGGATCGTCGAGGAATCGATGGATCGTCTCGACGCCGTGCACCGCCTCGTGTGGGTGCAGCCCGGCGGTTGCGTACACGCCCGAGTGTCGCGTCGCGATGTCGATGGCGAGTTCCGTTGTCGCCGCGTCGCAGCCGACGTTGATCATCTTCGTCACCCCGACGGCGCGCGCCGCCACAATCACGTCATCGAGGTCGGCCCCGCGCGTGTCGTAAAGGTGGCAATGGCTGTCGATGTACTCGGCGCCGACCATGCCGGTGGTCATCGCCGGGGGAAAAGTGGGTCGGCCTTCACAACGGGTAGCCCGCCGGGATAACCGCCCCACTTTGCAGCGTTGGGCAACCGTTGATCGGTCACCTCGCCCGGCAGGCCGAGCCGATGCCAGATGGTGTCGCTGCTCGCGGGAACTGCTGGGCTGGCGAGAATGGCGATGATGCGCAGGGCTTCCAGCGCATCGCCGATCACCGCGTCGACCGTCGGTCCCGGCTCGGTCTTCCACGGTTCGTTGGCTTCGAGGTACGCGTTGGTGGCGCGAATCAGTTGCCAAGTGGCATCGAGGGCGCGATTTGGTTGCACCGCGGCCCATCCTTGCGCCGAAGTCGTGTAGGCGCTCTCGGCGTCAATCGCGAGCGGCGAGTCGGTGCGTGGTGCCGGGCCAATGCCGCCGCACTTCTTGTCGACCACCGTGGCGACGCGCGAGAGCAGGTTGCCGAGGTTGTTGGCGAGGTCGCTGTTGTAGCGAGCGATCAGACCTTCGTACGTGAAGTCACCGTCTTGTCCGTACGTCGTCTCGGCGAGCACGTAGTAGCGGAAGCCGTCGACGCCGATGTCGTCGATGAGGTCGAGCGGGTTGACGACATTGCCGCTCGTTTTGCTCATCTTCTCGCCACCGGAGAGCAACCAGCCTCCGACGGCCCAACTGCGCGGAGGTTCGATGCCGGCACTGAGCAGCATCGCCGGCCAGTACACGCAGTGATGGCGGATGATGTCCTTGCCGATCAGGTGATGGGCCGGCCAGAACGTTTCGAATTGCGCCGCCCGCTCGGGCTGGTCGCTGCCGAAACCGATCGCCGTGATGTAGTTGGCCAGCGCATCGAACCAAACGTAGGCGACGTGCTTGGCATCCCAGGGCAGTGGGATACCCCACTTCAACGACGTGCGACTGACGCTGAAGTCGCGCAGGCCACAGCGGATTAGGCCGAGAGCTTCATTCCCGCGGAAGTCGGGAACGATGACGCCGGGGTGAGCTGCGTACCAATTCAGTAAAGGCTCTTGGTAGCGGCTGAGGCGGAAGAAGTAGTTCTCCTCCTCGTAGTACTCCACCGGCCGCTTGTGGATTCTGCACAGGTCGCCGGCGTCCAGTTCGTCGTCGGTGTAGTACTCCTCGCACGCCACGCAGTACTTGCCTTTGTAGAGATCGAGTTCGATGTCGCCGGCGTCGTAACAGCGTTGCAGCAACTCGGCGACGCCGATCTTGTGGCGCGGCTCTGTTGTGCGGATGAAGTCGTCGTGGCTGATGTTGAGCCGCCGCCACGCCTCCTCGTATAGGGGGGCGATCTCGTCGACGAATTCCTGGGCGCTCTTGCCGGCCGCGTCGGCATAGTCCTGCACCTTTTGGCCGTGCTCGTCGGTCCCGGTGACGAAGTGGACCTCGTCGCCGAGCAGTCGGTGCCATCGCGCGAGCGCGTCGCCGATGATTGTGGTGTAGGCGTGGCCGAGATGTGGCTTGGCCGTGACGTAATAGATGGGGGTCGTCAGGTAGTACGTGCTCACGAGTGGTCCTTTCGGGGAATGGCGAACAAACGGCTGGTCAGGAGCCGGTGCACATTCGACGAATCAGAGCCAGGGAGGTCACAACACCAAGGCTACAAGTTCCAACGTTCCAAGTCCGGGGGTTTCGTGCCGAATCGGCGCCTCGGGGGGTTTCGTGCCCGTATTCGTGCACGAAACCCCCCGAGAGCGCAGGTGGGCAGGAAACCCCCGGAACGGGATTGGTCAGCGGGATCGGCGGGTGCCGGCGGCGAAGCCGCCAGCCACCAATCCGGCGGCGCCGACGGCTTGGGTTGTTCTGCGGATCACGGCCTTGGTGCGCTTGCTGAACACCACCACCGGCCATCCCTCTTGCTCGGCGACGCGTTGAAGTTTGGCATCGGGGTTGACCGCTACCGCATGACCGACTGCTTCCAGCATCGGTAGGTCGCTGGCGGAGTCGCTGTACGCCCAGCAGTGCGCGAGGTCGAAGCCTTCCCACCGCGCAAGTTCGGCGATGGCTTCCACCTTCCCCGGCCCGTAGCAGAATGGTCCGGAGAGTTCGCCGGTATACACGCCGCCGACGATCTCACCCTTGGTACCGATGCCGGCGGTCATTCCAAGTGACTTCGCCAGGGGCTCGACCAGCTCAATCGGCGAAGCAGAGACGATGTAGGTGGCGCGACCGGCCTGGCGGTGTTGATCGAGCAGTCGCCGGGCTTCCGGACGCAGCTTGGCCATCAACTTCGGCACGATGTCGGTGTTGAGCGCGACCAGGTCTTCCACACGGACGTCCTTGACTGCGCCGAGGATTCGATCGCGCACGCCGTTGGATGTGTCGTCGCTGGCCCCCGTGAATCTGAAAGCGATGGCGCTGAGCGCGTCGAGAACAAAGCGACGGGTCGGTACCAACTTGCCGCGCCAGGCAGCGATCGCAAGCACGAACGCGCTCGAACCGGCGATCAGTGTGCGGTCGAGGTCGAAGAAGGCGGCGGCGCTCGAGCCGGTTGAGTAGGTCGGCAGCGGGGTCATCGTGGTTGTCGGATCAGCGCGGAATGCTGAGGGCCAAGTCGTAGACGCGGCGCTTGGCGGCGCCGGTCGTCGCTATCACGGTAGCGATCGCGGTCCGTCGATCGACGCCGCTGGCCAGTGCCATCCGTAACGCGCCGGAAATGGCCTCATCGGTTGCGAGTGGTTGCGGTGATGCGCCCTCGACTACCAATACGAATTCACCGCGGGGTGCCTGGTCGAGCAAGTGCTGAGCAGCATCGGCGAGATTGCCGCGCCACGTTTCTTCGTGGAGTTTGGTCAGCTCACGAGCAAGCGCGATTCCGCGATCCGTTCCGCATGCGGCCAGCAGGTCGTTCACTGTTCGGCGCACGCGGTGGGGTGACTCGTACATCACGACCGTCCGCCGCTCGGCCGCGATAGAGGCGATTCTCTCCGCGCGATCCCTGCCGGTTCGCGGCAGGAAACCCTCGAATACGAATCGAGTCGTGTCGAAGCCGCTGAGTACCAATCCCATCACCAGCGCGGCCGGTCCGGGCACGGCGCTGACCCGGTGTCCGGCCGCGACCGCCGCCCGCACAAGGCGAGCGCCAGGGTCGCTGATGCCGGGAGTACCCGCATCCGTGACGACAGCGACATCGCTGCCGGCCGCGAGCAGCTCGAGCACTTCGGCCGTTCGGTCACTCTCAGTGTGCTCGTTGGCGACGGCCAAGCGAACGCCGCGCACACCTGCATTTGCCAGCAGTTTGCCGCTATGGCGTGTGTCTTCGCAGCAGATCAGTGCGCACGCCTGCAGAGTGTTGACCGCCCGCGGGGGCAGGTCGTCCATGTTGCCGATTGGGGTGCTGATCAGCCACAACTGGCCGGTCACCCGCGAACCTCCAACTGTTGCCCGACCTGCAATCCCCAGCGCTCGAAGGCACCCGCCTGGCCCTCGACCACCGTCCGTGCCTTCCACACCGGCATCCCAATTCGGTGCCGGTGCATGTGGACGATCTTGATCACCACCCCGTCGGCATCCAAGAACGCCACGTCGATGGCGAAGCGCAGGCCGAGTGTGTGCACTGCCCGGCAAGGTGACAGCACGAGCGCGCCGCCGATGCCGTCGCGCCCGAGCAATCCGCGGGCGCGGGTGCGGCGGCTGTCGGCGCGTTCAGCGCTGGCAAGGACGTGTTCGCCGCAGACCAGCCAACACGCGTCTGATGCCATGGCCTACACAATGGCACGTCCACAAGTCTGGGTTAAAGCAGTGGGACGTCGGGTACGGCGACGAAACGTTGTCGAGCGCCGTGCGTCGAGTCGAACGCAGCCTTGCCGACCACAGCGCTGAAGATGATCGCTCCGCCGACAATGGTCCAGCCCTTCGGATGAAGGTCGAGTAACAGGATTCCCCACAGCGGAGCGAAGGCCATTTCGGTTTGTGTGAACACGGTCATCGGTACGGTCGGCACCTCTTTGGCGGCTGCGTTGAACATCAATGTGCCAACGACGATGAGCACAGCTCCGTGGAAGATCGCGTAGGCCACATCGGCCGCAGGTGGCACGAGCGATCTACCGTTTGCCATTGTGATGATGGAGCACGCCACCACCATCAACGCACAGTACCCAGCGAGCACCGGCGACCAATCACGCCGCCGGTCGGTGCGAACGCATGTCGCATAGAGCGCGAACCCGACCGATGAGGCGAAGGCGGCGATGTTCCCTTTCATGTTGCCGGCGCTGAGGTCGCCGAAAACCGTGACGACCAGCCCGGCGACGCCAATGGCGAGCGCGATGACGGTGGAACGAGTCAGTCGCTCGCCGAGGAAGGTGGCGAACACCATCGCAACGAGTGGCGTCAAGGAACTGAGGAACGCTGCGTTTGCAGGAGTGGTGGTTTTCACCGCGTAGACGAACGCGATCGACGCGAGGAAGATGCCGAGGTTGGCGGCCGCCATCACGCGGCCGCTCCGCCACGCGATCAAGGTTCGACCCGTTTGCCCACGAACGAAGCCGATCATCTCGATCACGGCGATCACACCGATCGATCGCCAGATCAGGTACTGAAACGCGTCGGTATGGGTGGCCTTGCGGGCGGTGACGATGCCCATGCTCCATACAACCCCGGAACCAAGCGCGAGCAGCGATGCGACGACCGGCAATCGCTCGTGTGCCGGTCGTTGATCCGCCCTCATGGTTGCTTCCAGAATAGCGGTACGGATGTATTGCCTTTGGCTCTGCCGCAGGAACCGGTCGCGAAAACACGGTGCGTCGGCGGTAGCAATGATGTGTGCAGCCTTCGCCCCATCCGCCGGCGCGCAGTTTCCGCTTGCGGCGTCGGCGGCTGTCACCTGTCCGGATGACGATGTACCGAGAGCGCCGCGCGATTTGGTCGCTGCCGGTGGCTGACGAGTTGCCGCCGTGGCCGCACCTCTTTCCGGCATTGAAGCCACCCATCGACGTCGTGCTCGACATCGGTTTTGGTGGGGGCGAGGCATTGGTGGCGCTGGCCGCGCAGCGTCCTGACGAAGCGGTGATCGGCGTCGATGTGCACACGTCGGGCGTAGCGCACGTGTTGGAAGCGATCGTGGCCAATGGCTGGCAGCACGTGCGCGTCGTCGAGGACGACGTTCTCGAACTGTTACCGAGGTTGCCGATGAATTCGCTCGCGGGGGTGCGGCTCTTCTTCCCCGACCCGTGGCCGAAGACCAAGCAGCGGCATCGGCGGCTGGCGCGAACCGACGTCGTCCCCGACCTGGTCGACCGCCTGCGCCGCGGCGGAACTCTGCACGTTGCCACTGACAGCAGTGGCTACGCGCAACAGGTCGCGGCGGTGTGCGCGCTGGACCAACGGTTGCGTGGCGGAGTTGTCGAGCGGCCCGACTGGCGTCCGGTCACGAAGTTCGAGACGCGCGGGTTGGTGGCAGGCCGCCAGCCGATCGATCTGATCTACGAACGGATCAGTTGACCGGCGGTGGGTCGGGGTGGCGACCGATACCGCCGTAGCGCAGCAGCATTCCCGTCAGTTGGCGATCCAGGTTTTGCTGGCGCCATACCAGCATCTCCTGTGCCAGCGGCAGTACAACCGCTGGATCCGTAACCTGCGTTTGCCACGTTGGGTCGCCGGCAAGATCGAAGCACAGCCAATCACCATTACCGAATTGCACGTACGCATTCGTGTCGTTGCGGAGAACGGCGAGGTTCTTGCGCTCCAGACGCCGATCCCACGGCCATTGATGCTCGCGCTGCCCGATGATGCCGTCGCGCCAGTCCCATTCGTAATGGGCGCTTCGCCGCCAGTGCGGTGGGCGCTCGCCGTTCAGAAATGGGGTGAGCGGAAGTCCATCACACTGCACGGGCACCGGCACGTCCATCACGTCGCAAAGCGTCGGCATGATGTCGACGTTCTCGGTGAAGTCGTCGACGACAGTGCCATGGCCCGCTACGCGGAAGGGGTCGCGCACGATACCGATGATTTGGTAGCTGCTTTCGAAGTAGCCCAACTTCTGAAGCAGGCCCTGGTCGCCGAGCTGCTCGCCATGATCGGCAGTGATGATGATGATCGTGTTCTCCCATTCGCCACGTGTCTTCAACGCGTCCACGATGCGGCCAAGGTGATGATCGACCTCGCTGATCATTCCGTAGTACTGGGCGCGCAGACTGGCCAATTCTCCGGAATCGGTTGGCGCGCCGGACAACTGCAGTAGTTCGTCGTGAAGACGGTGGCGCTGCCCCGGGATCGGTAGCGGCGGCGGGCAATCGGCGGGTGAGTACATCGTCGCAAACTCGCCGGCGGCGACGAAGGGAGGGTGCGGACGGATGAAGGACGCGTGGGCGAACCAAGGACCGTGCTGAGTGCGCAGCCACTCAAAGAAGTGGTCGGTGAGGAACTGGGTGACGGACTGTTCTGCGGGGCGCTCGTTCTCCGTAGCGAGTGCATATTCCGCGTCTGTTACCACCGCGCCGGTGTAACCGAGGCTACGCAGCCAGTCGAGCCAGGGTTGGTGGCGTTCGTCGAGGCACAACAACTCCTCGAAACCGGGGAGCACACCCTCCCAGTTCGACAGGCGCGGGTCGGCGGGGTCGGTGATTCGCCGCGGGTCGGCCGCCTGGTCGGTGTAGCCGAACATCACCGGCTGATAGCCGGCGCGCAGTGCGGCGCGAGCGACGTTGTCGAAGCGAAAGTCGAGTGGCGTGCCGTTGGCGACGACGCGGTTGTTCGCCTGGTACGTGCCCGTGTAGAGCGCCGCCCGGCCAGGTGCGCACGGAGCGGCTTGCGCGTAGTGGCGCGAGAGTCGAACACCGTTGGCGGCGATCAGGTCGAGGTTTGGCGTGCGTACGAGTGGATGGCCCGCCGCCCCGTAGGAGTCGCCGCGAAACTGATCGAGCGTGACGAAGAGGATGTTGGGCCGCATCGCCCGAGCGTACGCGAGCGACCTTCAATTGGTGGTGACTTCCCCTGTCAGGCGTTGCCTGCGGGTTCGCGCCACATCGGACGCAGACTGAATTCGGTACCGGGCACTGCGACGGAACCGACCTCGTTGAAACCGAGCGAGCGATACCAGGCCAGGTTGGCGTCGTTGGTCGACGTCAAAGATGCCGGAAATTGATCGCGGTCGCACACCTGCAGTACGCGCGACATCAGCGCTGCGCCGGTGCCGCGCCCTTGCGCCGAGCGACCGACACCGACATAGGCGCAGTGGAACCTCGGCCGATGCGGGAAGTAGGCACCGGCCTGTCCAATGAGACCCAGCGTCACGCCCGCTCGTTCGCCGATCTGGGAGGTGAGCAGCGACACAGCGAGCGCCAGATCGGAGTCGTCTGGAAAGTTCCCGTCCGGCGGGATCCAAGTCGTCGTACCCGACTCGGCGATGTAGGTGTGCCCTCTCTCGAAGGTGCGGTCGAGTACGAGACCAAACCACTGCTGCGGGCAATGTGGCCAAAGACTGGCGGATGGATACACCCAGTTGAACCAAGGATCGTTCGCGAACGCGTCCGCGAGCACGATCGCAGCGGAATGCAGGTCGGGTCGGATCGCATGCCGGGCATCGGTCATCGTGTCCTCCTCAGGGCTATTCGTAGAGTAATTGGTAGTCGCAAGTAGGTTTCATCACGATGGTCGACAAGAAATCCAAAGATCCGTACATGCCAGAGCAGGTCTCGGTCGTTCCGGCCAACGAGACGACGTGGGACGAGCTAACTGCCGTCTTCGGCACCGCCGACTACGCGAGTCGCTGTCTCTGTCAGCGGCTGAAGGTCACAGGCTGGCTTTGGCGCGACACCACCATCGAACAGCGCTGCGAGATGTTGGCCGAAGGAACCGCGTGCGGTGACCCGGACGCGCTGGCCACCAGTGGGCTGGTGGCGTATGTCGATGGCGAGCCGGCGGGCTGGGTGGCGGTCGAGCCACGCACCGAGTACCCCAAACTTGCGAAGATGCCGATTCCTTGGAAGGGGCGCAACGAGGACAAGACCGACGAGAACGTATGGGCCGTCACCTGCATGATTGTGCGCAAGGGTTACCGCGGGCGTGGCCTCACCTACCTGCTGGCGCAAGCGGCTACGGAGTTCGCGCGCGAACGGGGGGCGAAGGCAATCGAGGCCTACCCGATGATCACCGAGCCTGGCAAGGAGGTGACCTGGGGTGAGCTCTACGTCGGCGCCCGCCAGGTCTTCAAGGACGCCGGCTTCAAACAGATCACGCATCCCACCAAGCGGCGGGTAGTCATGCGCCTCAACTTCAAGTGACCTACACGTTGAAGCGAAACTCCATCACGTCGCCGTCGATGGGGTGGTAATCCTTGCCTTCGATGCGGATCTTGCCGAGGTCCTTGGCCTTGTTCCAGCCGCCGATTTCCAACAGGTCGTCCCAATGGATGACCTCGGCCTTGATGAAGCCGCGCTGGAAATCGGTGTGGATGCGGCCGGCGCACTCGGGCGCCGACGAACCGGCGTAGAACGTCCACGCCCTCGTCTCCTTTTCGCCGGTCGTGAAGTAGGTGCGTAGCCCGAGTAGGTGATACGCCGAGCGCACCATTCGGAACAGCGCACCCTCGCCGAGTCCGAAGCCTTGCAACATCTCCGCGCGTTCTACCGGATCAGTGATCGTCGCGGCCTCTGCTTCCAGCTGCACACACATGCCGATCACCTCCACGTTGTCGCCTGCGGAAGTGAACTCGTCGCGCACTCGCTGCTCGATCGCGTCGACCTGCGGCAACTCGTCCTCTCCAACGTTGACCACCGCCAGGACCGAACGGTTGGTGAGCAGGAAGTAGGGCTTCAACGTTTGGCGAAATTCGCCGGACAGACCGGCGCGATACAGCGGCTTACCCTCGCTGAGCGCGTCGTAGGCAGCTTGCAGTGCCTCCAGCTCGGCGGCGGCACCTTTGTCGAGCTTCGCTTGTCGAGTTGCCTGGTTGAGTCGTTTCTCGACCGTCTCCAAGTCGGCGAGTGCCAGTTCGATCTCGACCACGCGCAGATGCTCGATCGGATCGCTCGGGCCGGTCACGTCGTCGTCTACGAACGCACGCAACACGAACACGATCGCATCGACCTCACGGATGTTGGCGAGGAACTTGTTGCCGAGCCCTTCTCCCTTCGACGCACCCTCCACCAGGCCGCCGATGTCGACCACTTCCACCTGCGCATGCACCAACACCTTGGTCTTGCTCATCGCACCCAACCGCTCGACGCGATCGTCGGGCACCCGCGCGACGCCGATGTTGGGGTCTTTGGTGGCGAACGGGTACGGCGCCGCCAGGGCACCTCCGCCCGTGAGTGCGTTGTACAACGAGCTCTTGCCCGCGTTGGGGAGACCGACCAGGCCGAAGCGTTCCATAGGGAGGGTGCACACTACCGGCGGCACGCACCGGCGAGGATTGCCGCTCGGCCGCGATGACTGTGCCCAGTGCAGTCGTGAAACCTTTCGCCCTTTCGAGACTCGTGATTCTTGTGATGGTCGCGGCGTCGCTGCTACCGGCCGCCTTGGTCACGCGGGTTGCAGCCAACGACCTCGGTACCACAATCCCTGGCCACTGCATTGAGCACACGACATTCAGCGACGGTGACGATGCGAGCGACGACTATCGCTGCGCGGGAATCGCGATCGAGTTCCATACCGCCGGTGTGGAGAACTCGCCGTTTCCGATATGGGCCGGGCAATGGCTGTTCCGCGACCCATCGAGCAACTTTCGCGTGGGGTCCTGCACGTTCAACAGGGGCGTGCACCCCAACATCACTTCACCGTCGCGGTGGGTAGCGCAGTCGTTTCCCAACGATCCCGGAGGTGAGCGTGCCGCCTACCTGGCATGGAAATACGGCGACACCACAGACAACCTCATCGCCGCGGGACTGTGGGCCGTGTTCCATTACTACGCGCAGGACGCGGCCGGTCCCAATCGGGCGACCGACCCGAACGCGCCGTTGGTACCGACGCTCGGCGGCGTCGGCGCCGCTTCGGGCCGCCCCGACCTGCAAGCGACGGCGATCGCGTTGCACAACGAGGCCGATCAACTCGTCGAGCCGTGGACGCTGTCGCTCGCCGTCGGGGCAGATGGTGTTGCGACGGCGACGCTCGTCGCCGGTGCGAACCCTGTTCCAGACCAACCAATCTCCGTCCTCGTGAGCGGGCTCGATGCGCCGCTGGTTGCCACCACGGGTACGGATGGCTCAGCCACGGTGACGGTGCTTCTGCCGCTTGGCACCGTCACCGTGGTCGCCACTGCCGCGGCGCCGGGCCCAGCCGACACGTATCGCGGCCAGCCGGCCAGCGACAACGGGCAGGGCGCGCAGACCCTGATCACCGGTGGAGTTTCACGATTGTTGCGCACGGAGGTGCTCGTGGAAGTCGCACCCGCGGCGCCGCCGACGACCGAGCCGCCGACGACCACCACATCAACGGAAGCGATCGCCCCGACGACGGAGGCCGTGATTCCCACCACCGAACCGACGACCGAAGTGACCGGCACGACCGCCGAGCCGGTGATCGCGGAACTGACAACGGCGCCGCCGACGACGACCGCTCCCGGGCAACTGCCGCGTACCGGAGGCGGTGGCGACATGCCGGTTGCCTACCTGGGCACAGCGTTCGTGGTGGGTGGCGTCGGTCTCATCGGCACGCTGCGTCGTCGTCGGTCGCTCACTTAGACTTGCGTGGGTGACACCCGTTGCGGCCCTGGAACGCGTCGTTCACTGTCTCGATCGCGCGCACGACACGGGCTTCAAGACCAAGGCCTTTGTTCGAGCGTTGGAAGTCGCCCGCAGCCTCTCGGCCGACGAACTTGCACAGCGCGCGGCCGCCGACACGCTCACCGAGCTCGACGGCATCGGCGACAGTTCGGCAACGGTGATTCGCCAAGCACTGGCCGGCGGCGAGGTCGCGTACCTCGCGGACCTGGAGGCCAAAACACAATTACCGATTACTGCCGCCGGGGCTGTCTACCGCGACGCGTTGCTCGGCGATCTGCACATGCACAGCCGCTGGAGCGATGGTGGCGCGACTATCGAAGCGATGGCGCGTACGGCAATGGCGATAGGGCATGAGTACATGGTGCTCACCGATCACTCGCCGCGCCTGACGGTCGCACACGGGCTCAGCGAGGAGCGCCTGCACCAACAGGTCGCCGATGTGGCATCGCTGAACGCGCAACTGGCGCCGTTTCGAATCCTGACCGGCATCGAAGTCGACATCCTTGAGGACGGCACGCTCGATCATGGCGATGCAGTGTTGGCGCAGCTTGATGTCGTCGTGGCCAGCGTGCACAGCAAGCTGCGTATGGAGAGCAAGGCGATGACCGAGCGGATGGTGCGGGCAGTCGCCAACCCGCACGTCGACATCCTCGGCCATTGCACCGGACGCATGATCGGCAAGCGCGACCCGAGCACATTCGATCCCGATTATGTCTTCGCCGCCTGCGCCCAGTTCCACACCGCAGTTGAGATCAACTGTCGCCCCGAGCGTCTCGACCCGCCGCGCCCACTGCTGCGAATGGCCATCGATTACGGCTGCCATTTCGCCATCGACAGCGATGCCCACGCCACAGGACAATTGGAGTGGCAACCCCTCGGCTGTAATCGCGCCGCCGAAATGGGCGTACCCCTCGACCGGGTGCTCAACACCTGGCCCGCCGACCAACTTCTCGCCTGGACGACCCGCGTTTGAACGGTTGCGCACGCCGGGCGTGCGCAACCGTGCAAACGCGAACCCAGGCGGCGGCCGGTAGGCTCGACGGCTATGTCGAAGAAGACCAAGAAGCGCAAGGCGCGCCTGCGCCGCAGCAAGGCCAACCACGGCAAGCGCCCGAATATGGGGCGTGGCTGAGGCCTCTCCGACCCGTGCACCCGCCACCCGGCGTGGTGCCGAGGTCGACGTTTACCATGGCGTCGAGGTGCCCGATCCGTACCGGTGGCTAGAAGACGGCGAGTCCGCCGAGGTTGCTCAGTGGGTCGACGAGCACAACCAACGAACTCGGGCGGTGCTCGACGCCCGGCCCACGCGCGGTCACTGGCACGAACGATTGGCGGCGCTAACCGCGCTACCCACCACCTTGTCGTTGACGGTGCGCGGCGACCGATTGTTCGTTCTTGAACGGGCGGCCGGCGCCGACCAGTTCGCACTCGTGCTGCGCAGCGCCTCCGATGCGTCGCTGCCTGCGCGCACGCTTGTCGACCCGGCCGAACTGGCGGCCGATGCCGCGGTGGCAATCGACTGGTTTCACCCGTCGCACGACGGCACGATGGTCGCCTACGGACTTAGCGAGGGTGGCAGCGAGAACAGCGTTCTGCACGTGATGGATGTGGCGAGTGGGCACATAGACCCACTGCGCATCGGCAACACGCGTGCGGCAAGCGTGGCCTGGCTGCCGGATAACTCTGCGTTCTGGTACGCCGTTTATCCAACTGGCGACGAATACAACCGCCACATCCGCTTCCATCGCCTCGGAAGTGATCCGACTGACGACGCCATCGCCTTCGACCGCCTGCCCACCCCCGAATCGTGGCCGGATGTGACGAGCAGCCGCGACGGGCGTTACCTGCTCGTGCACCTGATGGTGACTTGGACGCAGATCGACATCCATCTACTCGACGTTGCCAGTGGAACATGGATGCCCGTTGTCGAGGGAGTAGATGCCCAAACGAGCCTGCACTTCGATGGCGATTCATTGGTTGGCGTCACGACTCGCGACGCACCCAACGGACGGGTTGTTCGCGCATCGCTCAGC
>JACQZX010000007.1 GCA_016213665.1 Actinomycetota bacterium
CCCCCAGGCATTAGCGTGGAACATCGGAACGATCGCCAACACCGTGTCGTCATGACCGATGCCCAAGGCGTTCGAGGTGCACGCCGATTGAGAGTGCAACCACGTCGAACGGTGGCTGTAGACAACGCCTTTCGGGTGCCCGGTAGTACCGCTCGTGTAGCACATCGCTGCGGCCGACTGCTCGTCGACGTCGGGCCAGTCGAACGTGCTCGGCTGGGCTGCCACCACATCGTCGTAGCGAAGGACGTCCTTTCCGCAGCCCTGCACTGCGGTAAGATCACCCGTGCCGGTCACCAGCACCGTGCGCACCGAGGTCATCGACGGCAACGCCGCCGCCAACAGGTTCAGCACCGTACCGTCGACGATGATCACCTGATCTTCGGCATGATTGGCGATCCACGTCAGCTGTTCAGGTGGCAGCCGCAGATTCAACGTATGTAGCACCGCACCCATCGACGGCACCGCCGCGTAACAGTCCAGGTGCTCCTGGTTGCTCCACTGCAGCGTCGCGACACGCTCGTCTCCACAAATGCCTATCTCGCGCAACGCATTCGCCAACCGCGCCGCACGCTGCCCCAACTCATGATACGACACCCCAGAGATCTGTTGGGGTCCGCGTGCGGTCAACACCTCGCGATCGCCATGGACTGCCGCAGCATGGGCCACGATCGCGGGCACCGTCAACGCAACGTCCTGCATCGTGCTCCTCATCGAGAGCCCGCCCGACAACCCTTGATGAGGCGACGGTCACGCATCGATGAGGTCCTGCCGATCCTGACTCTGCAGCATCAACCGGTACTCGGGGAACAGATTCTTGGCCTGCGGAATCAACTTGATCAACTTCGGCACCGGGCCCTTTGCGCGCACCGTCCCCTTGGCCATCGCCATCGTCAGGTTCACCTTGCCCAGCCAGAACTTGTTTCCAGTGTCCGCCGACATGAACAACTCCACGTTGGGCACCGCGGTACTGGCCGCTCCGGTCTCCACCACCTTCTTCGGCATGTCCACCGTTACCACCGCGTCCGGATCGGTGTAGTGCACCCGTAACACCACACCCGAATTTGCGAGCTTGTCCGCCAGTCCCTCCTTCTCCAAGCCCCGTTGAAAGATCCCACCCAAGAAGGCATAGACCTCGTCCTCGTCCTTGAATACCGCCACCGTCAATCTCCACCAATCTCGTTGTCAGAACAGAACAGTCGCGAGCATCGACTCAAGACGATGCTCCCCCCGCAAAAATCGTCACGCCTGTTGGCGACCTCCACTAGCTTCTGATGCGCTGCGGTAACACCGCCGAGGTGCCCGGCGGCATCCGCTAGCCAGTCCCCGCGGCCAGCGGAGTTGGATGGCGGTTCTCGCTGACGTTCGTCTCCGAGACACGCGTCGCAATCGCAGTCGCCGTCCCATCGCCCATGCAGCCATGACCTCAGACCGAGCCGGCGAGCATGAGTTCGGCCCGTTCGACGGGGACCTGCTGCGTAATGACCCGCTTGCTGAACATGAAGTCGCGGGGGCGGTTGACGCAGTCGGCGGCGATGAGCTCGCCGGCGCGCAGGTAGAAGCAGGTGAAGTCGCGGTCCCGGGTCGGGTCGCCGCTGAGGACGACCTCGTCGTAGCCGGTGTTAAGACCGGCGATCTGGAGCTTGAGGTCGTATTGATCTGACCAGAACCAGGGCAGCGCCGCTATCGTCTTGGACTTCCCGCAGATGGTCGCCGCGGCGACTTTGGCCTGCTCGGCCGCGCTGGGCACGGACTCCAGGCGTATGCGGCGCCCGTAACGGGCCATGTCGTGGCTGACGCAGTCCCCGGCGGCCACGATCGCGGGGTCGCTGGTCCGGGCCTGGTCGTCGATCACGACGCCGTTGTCGACGACCAAGCCCGCGGCGGCGGCGAGCTCAGTGTTCGGCTCGACGCCGATGCCGACGATGACGAGGTCGGCGGGAATCGATTCACCACCGGCCAGGACTACTTCGCGGACCCTGCCGTCGCCGGACAGAGCCTCGACCAGCGCACCCGTCCGGATGTTGACGCCCTCCTCCCGGTGGATCCGGTCGAAGAACGCCGATACCTCCGGGGCGGTGACCCGTTCGAGGACACGCTCGGTCGCCTCGAGCACGGTGACCTCCAGGCCCAACGCACGCAACGAGGCGGCCGTCTCCAGTCCGATGTAGCCGCCGCCGACGATCACGGCTCGACGCCCCGGTCTGGTGGCGTCTCGGATCTTCTCGACGTCCGCCGCGGTGCGTAGGTAGAAGACTCCGGCCAGGTCGGCTCCCGGGGTGGGGAGCCGACGAGGGCGGGCGCCCGTGCACAGCGCGAGCCTGTCGTAGGGCAGCGACTCGCCGGTGCTCAGCGAGAGGTGGCCCGCCGCACGGTCGACCGCCTCCACCGTCGCATCCAGGAGTTGGATTCGCTGCTTGGTGTAGAACTCGGCGCTGCGGATCGCGAGCTCCTCGAGGGTGCACTTGCCGGCCAGGTATGCCTTCGACAGCGGAGGGCGTTGGTAGGGCAGCGCCGACTCGTCGCCGACGAGGACGATCTCACCGGTCCACCCTTCCTGGCGCAGACTGGCCGAGAGTTGGGCCCCGGCATGGCTGGCCCCGACGATGAGCGCCCGCTCCAATGTCATGCGTCGGATTTCGGGGTGAGGCGGACCATCAGCTTGCTGATACCCCTCACGAAGTTGGACTGCACGTACTCGGGTTCGCCGACGACCTCGATGTTCTCGAAGCGAGGAAGCAGCTCCTCCCAGAGAATCCGCAGCTGCAGCTCGGCCAGCCGGTTGCCCATGCAACGGTGGACACCGAAGCCGAAGGAGATGTGGTTGCGGGCGTTGGCCCGGTCGATGATGAAGTCGTCGGGCTGATCGAATACGCGCTCGTCGCGGTTGCCCGAGGCGTACCACATCACCACCTTGTCGCCCTTGCGAATGAACTGCCCGTTGAGCATGGTGTCGGCCGTGGCGATCCGGCGCATATAGGCCAGCGGCGTCTGCCACCGAATGATCTCCGAGTTCATGTTGGGGATCAGGTCGGGGTTGGCCTTCAGCTTCTCGAACTGGTCCGGGTACCGGTTCAACGCGAGAACACCGCCGCTCATCGAGTTCCGGGTGGTGTCGTTGCCTCCGACGATCAGCAGCACGAGGTTGCCCAAGAACTCCATTGGTCGTTTGATCAGATCCTTGGTGCTCTCGTTGCTCTGCAACATGGTGATCAGATCGAAGCCGGGTTCCTCCCCGGCAGCGGTCCGGGCCGCCTTGTCGTGCCAGTGCTCGCTGAGACCCCGCGCCATATCGCGCATGCCTGCGAACGTCTCGTCAAGGTCCGAGGGACCGCCATTGGCCTGCTCCATCGAGGTTGCCAGATCTGACCACTCGACGAGCTTGCGACGCTGCTCGTACGGGAAGTCCAGGAGGGTCGCAAGCATCCGAGCGGTCAGCTCGATCGAGACATTCTGCACCCAGTCGAACGGCTGATCCAGGGGCAGATCGTCCAGCACCTCCTGGACGCGCGAGCGGATCAGCCCCTCCATCTCACGCAGGTTCTTGGGCGCGACCACCCCTTGGACGGCGGCCCGCTGCCTGTCGTGGCGTGGCGGATCCATCGCGATGAACATCGCGACATCCAGGAAACGAGGGGGGGACCCGATGACGATGAACGGCTCGGAGGAGAAGACCTCATGGTTCTTCTCGACCTTCACGATGTCGGCATGCCGCGTGACCGACCAGAACGGACCGAACGGACTGTTGGGCTGGTAGTGGACCGGAGCTTCGTTGCGCAGGCGCTCGTAGTACGACTGCCAGAGCCCCTGACGATAGAGGAAAGGGTTGCTGAGGTCGATGTCGGCGAGTTCGACGTCCTCGACCGGCGGGAGGGGGCTCTCGACGAAGATCTTCTTGCCGTTCGTTCCGGTCACCAAACGCCGGGTCTTGTCATACAGGTGTGCACCTTGAATCTGCAGGTCGATCGGGATGGTCGCCTGAACTTTCTCGGTGATTGCTTCAGAAACCTTCATTACGTCTTATTCCTTTTCGCTCGTCATTACATCTGGAACTCGGGCAGTTGGACGATCAAGCCGTCCCACTCCTCGGAGACCGGCATCTGACAGGACAGCCGGGAGGTCGGGTGACGCTCCGGGTTCATCGCGAGCATCTCTTCTTCAGCGGGGCCGGAGAGGCCGACCTTGTCGGTCCATTGCGGATCGACGATCACATGGCAGGTGCCGCACGCGGCTTCGCCTCCGCAGTCGCCGTCGATGCCGGGTACCGCATTGTTGGTCGCGACCTGCATCAGTGACTGGCCTTCATCGAGAGGCACCTGGTGCTTGTCGCCGTCGTGGGAGACAAAAGTGACAACGGCCATTACCGACTCCTCTTAAGTTGCCCTGAATGTGAATACTTGTTAACAGGATTGTCCAATCCGAGCGCTTCCG
>JACQZX010000082.1 GCA_016213665.1 Actinomycetota bacterium
AAACGAGCTGTTGTTAATGCAGTCTCTGCTACTCGACTTACCGTCGCTAGCATTGCAACCTGCGCCCAGGTAGCTCAGTCGGTAGAGCAACGCACTCGTAATGCGTAGGTCAGGAGTTCGATTCTCCTCTTGGGCTCCAATCTTGGTTCGTTCCGCTGCGATGGAGCTGCACTAACTGGCTGAAGGCGGGTCGGTAGGGTGACCTTCGCATGGCCGCGCCCACCGCTCTGACTTGGGATATGACATGATTCGCCGACCGCTCATGCTGGCGGCGACGGTCGCGACGCTCGTCGCCTGCGCCACAGCACCCGGCGTGCGCAGCGAGCGGGCCGACCAAGTCACCACAACGTCGCAGCCGTCTCCGACACCATCTCCTACAACATCTCCTACAACATCTTCGTCTCCGGCCGGCGACGAACTAGGAGATGGAATCGGCGATGCGCTCTTCCCCGATCTCGGCAACCCCGGGCTCGACGTCGTGCACTACGACGTCGAGCTTTCGTACGATCCGACCACGGAGCGGGTCGATGGCACGGTCGGCCTCGATGTCACGCTCACGAGCGCCCGCGACGAGATCACCCTCGACGCCGTCGGGCTGACAGCATCGAACGTCACCGTCGGCGGTGAGTCGGTCGTTGCCGTTGCCGACGGTCCCGAGCTGCGCATTCCGCTTCCGCAGCCTGGCAGTGCAGGCGACAGCCTGCGCATCGAGGTTTCGTACGGCTTCGAGAACGCGCAGATCCTGTCACCGATCGGCTTCTCGATCGGATGGTTCAACACTCCCGGCGGCTCGTACGTCTTGAACGAACCCGACGGTGCCCGAAGCTGGCTGCCGTGCAACGACCACCCGAGCGACAAAGCCACCTACACGTTCACCATCGCGGTGCCGGCCGGCCTGACCGCAGTCGCCAACGGAACCCTCACTGACCATCGTACGGTTGGCGACCAAGAGGTCTGGACCTGGCAGCAAGACGACCCGATGGCGACCTACCTGATCCAATTGCTCACCGGTGATTATGAGGTGGTCGACGGAACCGGGCCTGACGGTCTGCCGCTGATCAGCGTCGTCCTGCGCGCCGACAAAGCAACGATGCAGCAGTTCATCGACGTGACCCCGGCGATGATCGACTTCTTCGACGGCTTCTTCGGCCCGTACCCACTCGACAGTTACGGCATCGCGATGACCGACAGCTTCGGTGGCTTGGCGATGGAAACGCAGGGTCGCTCACTGTTCAGCCGTGACGACTTCCTAGGCGGACTCGGCTACACCCAACAGTTGTTGTTGTCACACGAACTTGCCCATCAGTGGTACGGCGACGCCGTCTCCCCGGCGCGTTGGGTCGACATCTGGCTCAACGAGTCGTTCGCCACCTACGCACAGTGGATGTGGCTGGAGCACGCCGGCTTCAGCTTGGCCGGTGAAGAAGCGACGTTCGCCCTCGAGAATCGGCCTCCTGGCAGCTCGGCCGACCCGAGCGCGCAGGACCTGTTCGGCTACAACAGCTACGACGGTGGCGCTGTCGTACTCCACGCCCTGCGACTGACGATCGGCGACGACAAGTTCTTCGAGTTGCTCCGACGGTGGGCCACCGAGAACAGCGGGGGATCGCGAACCACCGCCGACTTCATCGACCTGACACAAACCGTGGCCGGGGCACCGATGGGCGACTTCTTCGATACTTGGCTGTTCGCCGAGCAACCCCCAAGCGAGTTCCCGATTGGTCAGTAGGGTGAGATAGCAATGGCAGAACGTGCCGACTTCGCAGCGCAAGCGATGCAGTTCGCACCGCAGTTGTACAGCACGGCTTTGCGCATGACACGCAACGCATCCGATGCCGAAGACCTGGTGCAGGAGACGTACCTACGTGGTTACCGTGGCTACGCGAACTTCGAAGATGGCACCAATCTGCGAGCCTGGCTGTTCCGCATCCTCACCAACACCTACATCAACAGCTACCGGTCCCGCCAGCGGCGCCCACAGGAGACCGAACTCAACGACGTGGAGGATCTCTACCTCTACAAGCAGATCAGCGGCCTCGACATCGCCAGCCGCAGTGCCGAGGACACCCTCTTCGATCTGTTCACCGACGACGAGGTGAAATCTGCGCTGGAGAACCTGCCCGAGTCCTTCCGTATGCCCGTGCTGCTGGCCGACGTGCAGGGCTTCTCGTACAAGGAGATCGCCGAGATGCTCGACATCCCTGCCGGCACGGTCATGTCGCGGTTGCATCGGGGAAGAAAGGCGATGCACAAAGCGTTGATCGAATTCGCCACCGAAAGAGGCTTGCTCAATGGCTGATTGCAACGAAACCCTGCGAGAACTGGAAACCTTCCTCGACAGCGAACTGCCCGATGAAACGCGGGCCGCGATCCAGGCACACCTCGGCGATTGCGTGGACTGTCTGCAGGCCTTCGACTTCTACGCCGAGTTACGCGTAGTGATCAGCGAGAAGTGCCGTAACGAGGAGATCCCCCCAGGTCTGATCGCGAGAATCGAACTTTGCTTCAATGAGGATTTCGACGGCGACAGCAAGATCGGTTAGACGCCCACAGGCAGCCCTTGGCTACGCTGGTCGAATGATCGCGGAAATCTTCCACTGGTGGCTCGGAATCGGCTTCACCATTATCGGCGTGCTCACCACGGTCGGGCTGGTAGCCGGCTACCTGAAGAGGGTCACCGCTCCGCAGTACCCGAGCAAGCGAAGCCGCGAAGACTGACGGTCCGCATGCCGCCGGCGGCGCTGCTGACCCGTTGCACGTTCCCGCCGGCCGGCACCGCAGTTTCGTGTGCGGTCTCCGGGGGCGCCGACTCGACGGCGATGTTGGCGCTGGCCGTGGCCGCCAACTGCCACGCAACAGCGATTCATGTCGATCATGGTCTGCGCGACGACTCCGCAGCCGAGGCCGCGATCGTCGAAGCTACGGCGCTACGGCTCGGGGCCGCCTTTCGATCCGTACGAGTCGAGGTTGGTCGCGGCCCGAACCAGGAGGCCCGGGCGCGCGCCGCCCGCTACGGCGCATTGCCCACCGATGTGATGACCGGACACACCGCCGACGATCAGGCCGAGACGCTGATCGTCAACCTGCTGCGGGGCGCGGCGAGCGCTGGCCTCGGGGCGATGCGACCGGGCCCAAGGCGACCGATTCTGGCGTTGCGTCGTCACGAAACCGCCGCGCTGTGCGCGGAACTCGGGTTGACGGTTGTTCACGATCCCTCCAACGACGATCCTCGCCACCTTCGCAACCGCGTACGCCACGAACTGTTACCGCTGATCGCCGACATGTCGCGCCGAGACCCCGTGCCCGTGTTGGTGCGGCAGGCCGACATCGCGCGCGCTGATGCCGATTTTCTCGACGACCTTGCAAAGGAAGTCGATCCCACCGATGCCCACTCACTGATGGCAGCGCCGAAGGCACTCGCCAGGCGCGCCGTTCGAAGGTGGCTGAGTGCCGATCATCCACCCGATGCGGCCACCGTCGAACGGGTATTGGCGGTGGCGGGTGGCGAGGCAGTGGCCACCGATATCGGTGGCGGGAAGTCGGTTCGCAGATCGCGCCAGAAGTTGAGCGTTGTGATGTCGACCACCCCGGATGTCGGCCCAACGAACACTCCGAATCGCTAGTAACGTAAGCTGATGCCTCCGAGACTGCGCGGGAAATGGGCGCTGGGCATTACGCCGCGCAGCTTCACGTGGTTCATGAAAGACAAGCTTGCCGTTTGCGAGCGACCCGGCGGTAGTGGCGACAACCATCGTCGCGTGCGGCGTCAGGAAGAGATCATCTGGCTGCGCGAAAACGGCTTCGGGTGCGTGGTGAGCATCATCCCCGCGCCACACAACCTGCACAATTACGACGAGCTCGGCATGCCCTACCTGCATCGCCCCTTCACCGGTGTCGACGACCTGGGCGAGTGGTTGAAGTCCTTCTACGGCGAATTGCAGGGCCTGCTCGATGCGAGCACGAAGCTGGTTGCCCACAACGAGTCGGTCGACGACCGGATCATCGGCATCATGGGCGGCTTCATCCGCTGGAGCGGCATGGTCGACGATCCCTCGACGGTCATCAATCTCACCGAGCAGATCGCCAAGCGGCAGCTCGACCCGTTTGCGCGCCAGGTCATCTTGATGGCACACGAGCTGCGCTGAGCACGGCTGAGCAGTCCGGCAATCGCGGGTCTACGCTGGCGCTATGAGCACAACCCCCGCCAATTGGTATCCCGACCCTATGAATCGCCATGAGATGCGCTATTGGAGCGGCACCGCCTGGACCGAGCACGTCAGCGACAACGGGATCCAATCCGTCGACCCGATAAAGGCCAAGGGTCTCGACCGCGTCGACAGCGCGCTGACGATCGGCAACGAGGGCGACTCGAACAAGATTCAAGAGCAGTTGCACAGCCAGGCGAAGTACCGCGGCGCGCAGGTCGGCCAGGCAGCCTTCCAGGGAGGCGGCACGATCTTCACCGAGCCGATTCTGGTCGTCAACCAGAAGGCGAAACTGATCGAGCTGAACAACCAATACGGAGTGTTCAACAAGGATGGTCAGCAGCTGGCGGCCGTCAATCAGGTCGGGCAGAGCACCGCCAAGAAGGCGCTGCGCCTGCTCACCAACCTCGATCAGTTCATGACTCATCGTCTGGAAATCAGCGATAGTCAGGGACGCATCGTGCTGAAGATCACCCGTCCGGCCAAGGTTATGAAAAGCACCGTGATCGTCAGCGATGGCAACGACCAAGAGATCGGTCGCATCGTGCAGGACAACATGTTCGGCAAGATCCACTTCTCGCTGCAGGCCGGCGGTCACACCTACGGCGCGATCAAGGCCGAGAACTGGCGGGCATGGAACTTCCGAATCGAGGATCACGCCGGCCAGGAAGTCGCTCGTATCACCAAGACCTTCGAAGGGGTCGCCAAGACCTTGTTCACCACTGCCGACAACTACGTCGTCCAGATCCACACAGTGCTGCCGCAGCCCCTGAACAGCCTGGTGGTGGCGTCGGCACTGTCCGTCGATACCGCTCTGAAGCAGGACAGTCGCGGCCTCGGCTGACCACTAACGTGCAATTAGTGGCGGGGCAGAATGGCGGTCAACGGGTGCTGGTCAGCGGCATGGGCAGCGAGCTCGGTTCGCTCGTCGCCGTAAAGCTTGAGGCCGAGCCGTGGGTCGGTTCACTGATGGGGATCGACGTCGATCCCCCGCGTCGGCGTTTACGCAGAGCCGAGTTTCATCTGTTGGCAACAGCGAGCCACGACCGAATCGTCGAACTCGTCACCGGCTTCAACCCGCATGTACTGCTCAACATCAGCGTTTGGGAACCGGATGCGCGAGTTGGGCTGTCGCACGCTCGAAGGTTCACCGCCGAATCGGCACAGGCCATCATCGCCGCGGCAGCCGACTGCCGAGCACTGGAAGCCATCGTGATGCGCAGCGGGCTCGAGGTGTACGGGCGGGGCCGCGGCACACCAACACGTCCCGACGAGTCGGCACCGCTGAATCCCACGAGCGAGTTCGGCAAGATGCTCACCCACCTCGAAGAGCAATTCAATGTGTTCGCGATGCGAAATGGAATCGCGTTGGGCACGCTGCGTCTCGCGCCGGTGTTGGGTAAGCACGTCCCCAGCCCGCTGGGCCGATTGCTGCGCCAGCCGGTCGTTCCATACAGTGCGCTCGCCGACGCACCCTTCGCAGTCGTTCAAGACGGCGACGCGGCAGATGCGTTTGTCGCCGCGGCAGCACGCCGGCTGCGCGAGCCGGCCAACCTGGTGGCGACCGGAGCCATCACTGCCTTGCAGTCAGCGATGCGCGGTCGGCGGATACCGTTTCCGTTGTTGGGCCCTGGGTGGGGGCTCGCTGGGCGACTGAGCCATGTGTTCGGTGCCCCGATCCCTGATCACGTTGTCGAGTTATTGCACCGCGGGCGGCTCGGCGATGGTTCGCGAGCGACCGAGCTGCTGGGTGTTGCACCTACCGCTTCCACGCCGGAAGTCATCGACCATCTCTACGCATGGGAGAGCATCGTGCGCGTCGGCAGCATCAGGCCGGTCGTCGCATGATGTCGCAACTGGCGGAACGATCCCGTTGGCCGGTGCAGTCACTCGACGACTACGGCCGCGATCCGCACCTGGTCGCCGCCTTGTCGCCGCTGGTACGCCTGCGCTGGAAGGTGACGGTCACCGGTGCTGAGCGCCTCCCCGTCGATACCGCCGCGCTGCTGGTGTGCAACTCGCGTCGATTCTCGCTGAGCGCGGTGTACGCCGCGCTGGCGCTGAGCGACGCAACTTCACGCACGGTGCGCTTCGTGGGCCGCCCCGACATTGCACCATTGGGTTCACTGATGCGCCGCGTCGGCGCGTTGTTAGCCCACCCGGCCGACGTGCTCTGCGCGCTACGCGACGGCGAACTGGTCCTGATCTCTGCTGCCGGAACGGCAGACTTTCGCCATGCCGGCGAGGTACCCGATGAACTGCTCGAGCAAGCGGTAATCGCCGAAGTTCCGGTGCTGCCGGTGACCACGATGAGCAGCTTGATCAGTCGCACAGCGCGCGTTGCGGTCGGCGATGCGGTCCCGGCCGAGCAAGTTCGGCAAGACTTACAACGCATGCTCGATTCGTACGGCAGGTCCTGAGTCATGCCCCACGCTTATGCCGGTGACGGAGCGCGGTTGCACTACCAGGTGTTAGGTCGAGCCGAATCGCCGGCGGTGCTGATGATCCAGGGCCTCGGTGCCGACAAACACGGTTGGGATCTCCAGCGCATTCCGCTGTCGCTTCACTACCGGGTAATCGCACTCGACAACCGCGGTGCCGGTCGCAGTGACAAGCCGCAAGGGGCGTACTCGCTCGAGCAGATGGCCGACGATGCCATCGCAGTGCTCGATGCCGTCGGCGTCGAACGGGCACACATCGTCGGCGCGTCGATGGGCGGGGCGATCTCACAGATCATCGGACTCAAGTACCCAGCGCGAGTTCTGTCGTTGACGCTGGCCTGCACTGCCTGCCGCATCCACCCGTGGCGCAGGGAGTTGCTGCAGAGTTGGGCAACGACCGCGGCCGAGCATGGCATGTCGGCGATGACGCGCGAAGCAGCACGCTGGGTAATCGGACCGCGTTCGTTCCGCCGACTGCTGCCCGCAATCGGATGGTTGGGCACTCCTGCCGGCGGGCGACCAGCACACGCATTCATCTCACAGGTGCGCGCCATCCTCGAAGTCGATGAATCGATTTCCGACCAATTGGCACTCGTGGAGGCTCCCACACTCGTGATGGTCGGCAACCAAGACATTCTCACGCCCCGCGGCGACAGCGAAGAGATTGTCGACCTGCTACCGAACGCCGAACTGGTTGTCATCAGCGGCGCCGCGCACGGCTTGATGGTCGAGCATGCGAGCACCTTCAACCGCGTGCTACTCGAGTTTCTTGCCAGGGTGACGACCGGCGGTCAGTCAGTGGCGACGGAGTCGATCGCCGCCAACTCATCGCGACGCGCGTAGGCCCATCCCGGAGCACGCAGCACAAAGCCGAGCCGATCGCGCCAGTTGGCGCTGCGTGCGACGTCGCGAAAGATGTTTGCGTACTCGTGGGTGGTGATCTTCGCCAGGTTGTAGGAGTGGATGTTCTCGGTCAATCCGTAAACGACCGGGTCCTCGACGGGTAGCTCGCGTTGGAAGGTGCCGAACAACTTGTCCCAGATGATGAGGATGCCGCCGTGGTTGCGATCGAGATAACGCTTGTTGCTGCCGTGGTGCACACGATGATGTGACGGCGTGTTGAGCGTCGGCTCGATCACGGGAATTCGCCGAATGGTGTCGGTGTGGATCCAGTATTGGTAGATCAGGTTCAATGCCCGCGAAGTTTCAATGAGTTTGGGTCGCACGCCGAGCCGTGCGAGCGCGCCGTAAGGAACGAATACCCCGAACGCGTCGGCAGCAGGTTGCCGCAACGCCGTCGACAGATTGTAGTGCTCACTGCTGTGGTGCGGCACGTGGATCGCCCACAATGCGCGTACCTCGTGCATCAGGCGATGGTTCCAGTAATAGATGAGATCCCACCCGACCATCGCGGCCGTCCACCCGACCACTCCGTTGCCGAGATCGCGACTCTGACCTTTCTTCCACTGCCGCTTGATCCCGGTCGTGACCGAAGCGGCGGCACACAACACCACGCCGGCACTGGCGATTGTCGCCACGCCACCGACCTCGGCGACCTTACGGGCCCGCGCCTTCAGGCGCCGGCCGGATTCGCTGGCAAGGTCGGCACGCGCGGCGACGACATCGGCGACGGTAGTAACGGCACCACTCACGACCGCCACGGCGACAACCGCCCGCCCGATGCGGCCCCGACCACCGCGCCGCGGCAGCGCGTACTTCACGAGCGCCATCGTGAGCGGCGTGGTGAGGCTGAGCACGCCCATGCCGAGACTGGCGGTCGTATCCGGCTTCGTGTAGTTCGCGGCGGTCGTTTCCTCCGCATCGACCGCAAGCACACGCCGTTCCAGTGCTTTGTGTTCCCACGCCATCGACCCGAAGTAGAGCGGGGTCACGGCCACGGTCAGGTCCATGCCGAGAGATTAGATTCATCGAACCTCGCCGCCGCTAGCGGCCAATGTCTTCAGCGGCCAGAGTGACCGAAACCGCCGCCGCGGTCGTTGCCATCCAATCGCTCCACGGCTTGCCACTCGACCGTCTCGACTCGTTGCACCACCAACTGCGCGATGCGGTCACCGCGGTTGACATGAAACGGCTCACTCGCATCGGTGTTGAGCAAGATCACTTTGATCTCACCGCGGTAGGCCGCGTCGATCAGGCCCGGTGCGTTCACAACCGTGAGGCCGTGGGACAGCGCCGTCCCGCTGCGCGGAAGCACCAACCCGGCGTATCCGATGGGGATAGCGACGCTGATGCCGGTCGGCATCAGCAGCCGACCACCACCGGCTGCGACTACGCCACTGTCGCGAGCCCGCAGGTCTAGACCCGCATCGCCGGGGTGGGCGTAGCTGGGCAATGGCAGCTCGGCGTCGAGTTGCATGATCGGCACGGACAGCATGACGTCGCGAGTGTAGGACAGCACGCAATCGAGACCACGGGTACGCTCGGCCGAGTGAGTGCGCACCTGCGACCGCCGAGCGTCGACCGTTTGGCGCGAGTGATGGCCGCCGCCAGCGAACTTCCGCATGCCGTCTGCGTCGAACTGGCCCGAGATGCGATCGCAGCCGGCCCGGCAGCGTACGAACCGGCGGCGGCCGCAGAACGTGCGCACCAATACCGACGCTCACTGCTGGCGCCGGTCATCAATGCGACCGGCGTGCTGTTGCACACCAATCTCGGTCGAGCGCCACTTGCTCTCACGCAGTCACCGCAGGCCACGAATGTCGAGTTCGATCTCGAAACCGGCGAACGTGGGTCGCGCCAGACAGTGGTCGGCGGTCTGCTGGCAACATTGTGCGGTGCCGAGGCGGCGATGGTGGTCAACAACAACGCGGCCAGCGTGTTGCTGGTTCTCGCCGCTCTCGCCAACGGGCGCGACGTGCTGGTGAGCCGCGGGGAGAGTGTCGAGATCGGCGGCGGATTCCGCGTGCCGGAAGTTATCGAGCAAAGCGGCGCCCGCCTGCTGGATGTCGGCACCACCAACCGCACCCGTCTTGCCGATTACTCCAGGGCGATTTCACGTCGGACGAGCGATGTGGCCTTGGTGT
The DNA here is from genome assembly GCA_016213665.1 of Actinomycetota bacterium. GTDB lineage: Bacteria > Actinomycetota > Acidimicrobiia > Acidimicrobiales > Ilumatobacteraceae > UBA668. The sequence continues at coordinate 9,691 of JACQZX010000082.1, forward strand.
TGAAGGTTCACCCCGGCAACTACCGCGTCGAGGGGTTTACCGAGGGAACTTCCATCGAGCAATTGGCAACGCTGAGCGTGCCCATAGTCGCCGACATCGGCAGTGGACTGATCGACGCCAACTGTCCCTGGCTCAGCGGGCCACCACCGGCGTGGCTTGCCACCGAGCCGGCCGCTCGCCAAACGCTTGCCGCTGGGGCCGCGCTGGTCACGTTCAGCGGCGACAAGCTGTTCGGCGGCCCGCAGGCGGGCATCATCGCTGGTCGCGCCGACCTGGTGGCCGCGTGCGGGCACCATCCGTTAGCCCGTGCGTTGCGTCCTGGCATCCACATTCTCTTGGCGTTGCAACAGGTTGCGCTCGCCTACCTGCAACGTGCTGTCGTATCTGACTCGTGGGACGCAGGGCTGCCGTTCTGGCAGATGGCTACTGCCTCCGTCAACGAGCTGTCCGTACGGGCGCATCAGTTGGTGGCCACAGCTGGTTGTGGGGCGGTCGTTGCTACCGAGTCTGTGCCCGGCGCTGGGTCTGCCCCCGGCACCACCATCGCCTCGGTCGGCGTGAGCACTGCCGGTGATCACCTCGCTGCGCTGCGCCGGGCGAGACCACCGATCATTGCGCGTACTCGCGACGGGGTCACCGTCTTCGATCTGCGCACGGTCAATCCGGCAGATGACGGCTACCTCGTCGAGGCACTTCGCGCATGCGCGTCATAGCCACCGCCGGCCACGTTGACCACGGCAAGTCGTCGTTGGTACAGGCTCTCACCGGCACCAATCCAGATCGCCTGGCAGAGGAGCAGCGACGCGGGCTGACGATCGATCTCGGATTCGCACACACCGAACTCGCCAACAACGAGGGCATCAGCTTTGTCGACGTGCCAGGCCATGTTCGGTTCTTGCGCAACATGTTGGCCGGTGTCGGCGGAGTCGATGGATGCCTGTTCGTGGTCGCCGCCACCGAGGGCTGGAAACCGCAGAGCGAGGAGCACCTGCGCATTCTCGAGCTGGTCGGTTTGCGCCACGGACTGGTCGCGCTCACCAAGGTCGACTTGGTCGACGACGAATGGCGCGATCTGCAGGTGCTCGACGTTCGCGAGCGGCTTGCCGGAACATTTCTTGCCCAGGCGCCGATCGTGGCCGTCAGTTCCGTCGCCGGAACCGGACTCGACGTGCTCAAGGATGGGCTCGCCAACTTGGTGGCGACCACCTCGTCGGCGACCGACCGCGGTCGCCCGCGGCTATGGATCGACCGCGTGTTCGCGGCCAAAGGCAGCGGCACGGTCGTGACCGGAACGCTCACCGGCGGATCGCTCACCGCCGACGACCAACTGTTGGCCGGTGGTCACGCGGTTCGCGTGCGCGCCATTCAGTCGCACGGCGAGCGGCAGAGTGAAATTGCACCCGGCAATCGTGTGGCGCTCAACTTGGCCGGCGTCGACCACACACAACTGCAACGCGGTGATGCGGTCGTTCGGGGCGAGCAGTGGCGGCCGACGACGCGTTTCGACGCCCGCCTCACAGTCCTGCCCTCGCTGACGCATTCTGTCTCACGGCGAGGCGCCTACTTTGCTTACATCGGTTCCGGCGAATTCGCGGTGCGGCTGCGCATCTTGGGACCGGATGCGATCGCCAGCGGCGGTAGCGGCCTCGTGCGACTGCACATCACGAGCGCGTCGCCGCTGCCAGTGCTTCCCGGCGATCGCTTCGTGCTGCGCGAGTCGGGGCGCGATGAGACCGTGGGCGGTGGCGAAGTGCTCGATGTCGCGCCGAAACTGCCCGCATCGAAGGCCAAACCCGATCGGCTGGTCGACCGCGTCATCGACGAGCACGGCTGGCTGACCACCGACGATCTCGAAGCGTTAACCGGCGAGCGGCGCGAGGCGACGGTTGGCAGCTGGGTGGCCTCACCGACACGAGTCGCCGAGATCGAGCGCTCCGTGCGAGCGCGTGTTTCCGCCGCCGGTGAGATGGGGCTCGACATCGCGGCACTCGACGCTCGCGAGCGCGCCGTCTTGAGCGAGCTGAGCAAGCGCGACGGCATCGAGTTACGCGACGGCAGAGCCAGACGGGCAGCGAGTCGCGACGCCATCGCCGAGCATCCGTTTCGCGCCGCGTTGCTCGCTGGCGGGTTCGCGCCGCCCGATGCGACAGGAATCGACCGGGCGCAGCTGAGCGAGTTGCTCCGCCGCCAGTTGGTCATCGAGCGAGACGGTGTCTACTTCCATCCCGACACCGTTGCAGCTGCCGCCCGCGTCGCGGCCGCGTTGCTCGGCGCGCAACCGCAGGGGTTCACCATCAGCCAGTTCCGCGAAGCACTTGGCAATACCCGCAAACACGCCCTTCCGCTCGCCGCCGAATTGGACGCGACCGGTGTCACCCGCCGGCGAGACGACCTGCGCATCGCAGGCCCGAAGCTGCCGACCTAATTCGCCGACGGACGTTCGGGGGCTGATTCGTTGCGGACGCCGAAACAATCCAGCCCCAGAAGCGTATTTGGGACGATCCAGCCCCAGAAGCCGGGTGCTTACCGCGACGTGCGGCGGCGCATCAGGCTTTGCACGCGGCGCAGACCTCTGCGCTTCGACGTGGGAGCGCGCAATTCAAGTTCGCGGGCAGCTTGCGCCACGCGCACGTCGTTTGTTATCACTTCGCCGAACCGCGCTGGGTCGGCGAGCAACCAACTGTGCGAACCCTCGACGACTGTCCCCTGCACGCCGGAAGCAACGCAGAGCGCTTCGAATGATTCGCGGGTGATGATGCCGTCGCGCTTGCCCCAGAGAATGCTGATCGGCATGCCACTGTCGCGTAGCGATTCCAACTCGGCGCTGAGGTCGGCGCGACGGGCAAGATTGGCCACTCGCACGATCGCACGTGGGTTACGCATCAGGTTGGGCAGGAAGTCCTCGACGACTACCGGCAGCACTCGAGTCGCCTGGCGCAGCGGCCACACGTCGCTGGGGAAGTGAAGCCCCCAGTCCCACAGCGGACGATCGGCAACGTTGCGTAGAGCCTTGCCGCGCCGCCACGACGCGCCGCCAATCGAGTTGACCAGCACCAAACTGCGCGCTCTGGCCCGATGATCGTGAGCAAACCGAATGGCGACGCCGCCACCGAATGAGTGACCGAGCACAACCGCTGGTTCGTCGATCTCCAGCGCGTCGAGCAGTTCGGCCACCCATTGCGCGTATCCGCACATTGAGAAGGAGTCGCCGGGTAGGTCACGAGTTCCACCGAAGCCCGGCATCGCCGGCGCGATGACTTGGCAGCCCTGCGCCGCGATCGTGGCGATCACACCGCGGTATGTGTGGTGCGCCAGCGCCCAGCCGTGCAGCAACAACACCGGCATTCCGCTGCCGGCGACGCTGTAGCCGGCGGGACGGCCCTGCACCGACGTGCGCCGCTCAACCACTGTCACTGCGGTCACTGCTTACTTCGCCCGACGTTCGCGATAGTCGCGTGCAGCACCCTCGATCGGTTCGACTTCGAGGGTGACACCGTCGATCGCGACTACGCGCAACTCGGCAGCCGGTGCCAATGGCGTCGCACGATTGGTGCGTGCCCGCCACTTCGACTCGCCGATCTGGGCGACTCCCTCAGGGTCGATCGCGCCGACAGCAATTCCGACGCTGCCGATCATCCATTCGCGACCGATCGTGGGGGTCGCGAAGCGAGTGCGCACCATCGATGGCATGCCGACGATGAAGGTCAAGAGCACACCGATGATCACCACGGCCAGCGTGAACCAACTGAGGCGCAGATCGTTGCCCGGCAACGGCTCGTACAGGAACCAGGCGCCGAGCACGAACAGGGTCGTGCCGACCCCGGTCCACAGGCGTGGAATTCCCACCTGCACGTCGACCGCGAACGCGACCATCGCCGCAACGAGCAAAGCAATCGCGCCCTGGCGCGTGGGAAGCTCCGCGAATCCATAGCTGCCAAGGATCACGAGCACCGCACCGATGAACCCGGCGATGCCGACACCAGCGGTGAACAGCTCGAAGATCAACAGGCAGCAACCGATGACGAAGAACAGAAACGCGATCGGAGGACTGGCCACCGTGTGAAAGAGCTCGTCGACAAGGCCGAGCTGCGAGAAGCGCACGAGAGTGGACACATTCCTGGACTCACCGGCATCATTCAGTTCCTGCACCACTGTGTCGAGCACGGTTCCGTCATCGAGTTCCACACCATCGAGTGCCAGCACCATGCTGCGAACGGTGGGCACACCCTCGTCGGTGATGTCGAGCCGCAGAACTCCCGACGTGCGCGCTTGCGTAAACGACATCGTCCCGTTGCGCAGTTGCTCAGCTCCGGCACCGAGGTCGACTTCGGCGCCATCCAGCGCGAGTAGCGCGCCGGTATGGCCGATGCGGGTTCCGGCCACCATCGCCGTCACGTCGGCGACGCCGAACAACTGCGCCGGACGGCCGTAAGTATGAGCATCGCGCGAGGGACCGACCCACAGCCCCACTGCCACCTCGGCGTCGGCAACCCGTTGCAGCAGTCGCGTCATCCGTTCGTCGCTGACGACCGCGCCTCCGGTGTTGAGCTGCAAAATGATGGCCTGCGAACCATTCTGCTCGCTGGTGGTGATCGCGTCCTCAATCGCTTCCACCATCACATCGTCGAGCAAGCCGGAGACCTCAAAGACGTCGACCGGCGCCAACTCGGAGGCCGCGGTATCACCGTCGGCGGCGACCACCGCGCTGAACAGTGACAGCCCAACGAGGCCCGCGAGCGGGGCAACGAGGAACGTAATCGCTAGTCTGCGCACAAGTGCCTCCGAAGAGAGTGGATCCGTTGCAGTTCCTCACCGCTGCCACGGTGACGATCGTGGCCGGCAAGGGTGGGGTCGGCAAGACAACGGTAACCGCCGTATTGGCGCGTGCGGCAATCCGTCTCGGTTTGCGGGTACTGGTAGTCGAACTCGACGGAAAACCGACGATCAACCGACTGCTTCCCGACATCGAAGTCCAGCAACTCTCCGCCTCGGCGGCCCTCGCCGAGTACCTCGACGTGCACGGTTTCTCCAGGGTCGCCAAACGCCTCGCCAAGACGGGTGTGATCGACGTCGTGGCGGCGGCGGCACCAGGCATCGACGACATCTTGGTCCTCGGCAAGATCAAACAGCTCGAACGCACCGGCGACTACGACCTGGTGGTGATCGACGGGCCGGCCGCCGGCCACGCGATCTCGTTCCTGCAGTCGCCGCACAGCCTGATGGACACAATCCGTGGCGGGCCTATCCACACCCAGGCGGGCGAGGTCGCGGAGATGATGACCGACCCCGCCCGCTGCCAGGTCGTGCTCGTGACCTTGCCCGAGTCCACGCCGGTGAACGAGGCGGTCGAAACCGCCTACGCACTCGAGGACCGGGTCGGTATCCACCTCGGGCCGATGCTCGTCAACGCCGTCGACGCCGGTGCCACGCTGGTGGCCGAGATATCCGAGCCGGGCAGTCCGATGCGATTGGCGGCCGATTTCCGCAACGCTCGCCGCGAACTGCATTCTGCGCAGTGCCGACGACTCGCCGAGCAGTTGGCGCTGCCGCAGGTGCACCTACCCCTGATTGCCGGTTCGCAGCTGCTGCCCGCCGACATCGACACATTGGCTACCGCCCTGCTACCGGGTTCCGATCAATGAGCACGCTCGTCGAACACATTGGGAGCGCACAAGTCGTCGTGTGCTGCGGTTCCGGCGGCGTCGGCAAGACGACCGTCGCGGCGACACTCGGTATGCAGGCGGCACGCCTTGGCCGACGGGCGGTGGTGGCAACGATCGATCCGGCGAAGCGACTTGCCGACGCGCTCGGCGTGCCAGGCGGTCTCAGCAACGAGCCTGCGCGCCTGAAGCTGCCTGATGTTGCCGAAGGCGGCGAGATGTGGGCGCTGATGCTCGACACCGCAACAACCTTCGATGGTCTCGTGCGCGCCAACGCCGAGAGCCCCGAGCAGGCCGAGCGCATTCTCAACAACGGCTTCTACCGCAACGTGGCCGGCTCGCTGAGCGGAACCCAGGAA
>JACQZX010000008.1 GCA_016213665.1 Actinomycetota bacterium
GTTGGCGCGATTGCCGATCGACCCGCGACTTGGTCGGATGATGTTGGAGGCCGATCGCCACGGCTGCACACGCGAGGTAACGGTCATCGCCGCGGCGCTCAGCATCCAGGACCCGCGCGAGCGACCCGCCGAGCATCGGCCCGCCGCCGACGAATCGCACCGCCGCTTCGACGTGCCCGGCAGCGACTTCTTGTCGCTGTTGAAACTATGGGACTACCTTCGCCAGCGGCAGCACGAACTGAGCAACAGCCAGTTTCGCAAGCTCTGTCGAACCGAGTACCTCAACTACCTCCGAGTGCGTGAATGGCAAGACCTGTTCAGCCAGCTGCGACAGGTCGCCGGCCAGATCGGCATTCGGCAGGGAAGTTAATCGAGCCACCCCGACCGCGTGCATCAGGCGTTGCTCGCGGGATTGCTGAGTCATCTTGGCTTCAGGGAGGGCAGCTTTAGGGAGGGCAGCTTCAGGGATGGCGGTTTCAGGGATGGCGGCGCGCCGGAGTACCGCGGTGCGCACGGCTCGAAATTCATGATCGGGCGCGGCTCGGTGCTGAGCTCTGGGGTCGAACGAAAGACGATGCCATCGTGGGTGATCGCCGCCGAACTGGTGGAAACGGATCGGCTGTGGGGTCGCAGGCTGGCGGCAGTACAACCCGAGTGGGCCGAGTCGTTGGGCAGTCACCTGGCCAAGTATTCCTACGGTGAACCGCACTGGGACTCTCACCGCGGCGGGGCGGTGTGCAGCGAGCGAGTCTCACTGTTCGGACTACCGATCGTGGCCGGTCGCACCATCGGCTACGACCGCGTCAATCACACGGAGGCACGCGAACTCTTCATCCGCTGTGCACTGGTCGAGGGCGACTGGAACACCGCGCACGTCTTTTGGGAACACAACCAACGATTCCTTGCCGACTTGGAAGGATGGGGAGAACGGGTGCGGCGCCACGACCTGATCGACGAGGATGCTGTCTTCCGGTTCTACGACGAACGGGTAGGCCCCGAGGCGGTGACCACACGTCACTTCGATCGTTGGTGGAAGGTGGAACGCGTACACAACCCCCAGCGGCTGCACATGCGGATGGATGACTTCGTCAGTGGCGACGGCATCGCCGTCGAGGCGTTTCCGACGACGTGGCACGTGCCTTCGCTGCAGAACGCGCTGCCGTTGGCAGTTACATATCGATTCGATCCGACCTCACCACTCGACGGGGCGACGGTGCACATGCCGATAGCGGTGCTGAACCAAGTGGAGCCTGTCGGGTTCGACTGGGGTGTGCCCGGGTTTCGTGCCGACCTGATCGGTGCACTTCTCAAGTCGTTGCCCAAACAACATCGCCGCGAAATGGTGCCGATGGCAGAGGTGATCGAAAAGGTTGTGGCCGCAGTTGGCGCCCCGCATTCGTGGGAGGACGGCACATCACTGGCATCGGCCCTGACGACCGCCGTCATCGACGTCACCGGTATCGCGGTGTCGCCGACGGATTTCGACGCCGACAAGACACCATCGCACCTACGTCTGACATTCGCAGTCGACGACGAGCAGGGCGCGACGCTGGCCACCGGCAAAGACCTACTGGCCCTGCGCAAACTGCTGGCACCGCGCCTACGCGTGACCATCGCCCGCCAGGCAGCGATCGAAGAACGAACAGGCATCGCCGGGTGGGACTTCGGTGAGTTGCCCAAGGAAGTGACCACTCCGCGAGCAGACTTGTCGATACGCGGTTACCCGGCGCTGCTGGACGACGGTACGAGCGTCAGCATTCGCGTATTCACCAACCCCGAGTTGCAGGCGAAGGTGATGCGCAACGGCGTTCGTCGCCTCTTGCTGCTCACCGTGCCCGTTTCCAAGCGGGCAATCGAGCGCGATCTCACCGCCGCCGATCGCTTGGCGTTGGCACGCGGTGGCGACATGTCGGCAGCCGAGTTGGCCGACGACTGCCTCACCGCTGCCTCTGATCGAGTGATCGTCGACCACGGTGAGTTGCCGTTCACCGGTGCACAGTTCGACCAGTTGGTGTCGCGTGCCCGCGATGAGCTTGCGGACCGGGCGGCAACCGCGTTGGCCGGCGCTGCCGAAGTCGTCGTCATCGCCAACGCCGTGAACGAACGACTCGCCCGGTTGGTGGCCCCCGCCGTCGCCGTGGGTGCTGCCGACGCCCGAGCCCAGCTCGCGCGCCTCGTGCGACCCGGCTTCGTGACGGCTGCCGGGCTGAGTCGCCTCAGCGACCTATTGCGCTACGTGAAGGGCATCGACCACCGGTTGCACAAGTTGCCGGAGAACACGGCTCGTGACGCGATGACGCTGCGCTCGATCGCGGCGCTGGAGCAGCGCTATGTGTCGCTGCTGCGCCGGTTCGACCGCGACGAGATCACCGCCGAGGTGATCGACCTGGGCTGGCTGCTGGAGGAACTGCGCGTCAGCTTGTTCGCGCAGCAGTTGGGCACCTCCCGCTCGGTGAGCCTGCAACGGGTGGCGAAGCAACTCGCGGCACTCGGCGGTTAGGCCGCAGTCACGGCAGCGCAGCGTCGATATCAGCGAGTGTCATCTTCGAGAACGTGTTCACGGTCTGGAGCATCACAGGTGCCCAGACGTCATGTAACGCACAGGGAGAATCGGCGTTGCAGGTCTCACTGAAGAAGACACAGCGCTGGAAGAGGTCGTCACCGTCGATCGCCTCGAGGACCTCGCGCACGGTGATCTCTTGTGCCGGTCGCGCGAGCTGGTAACCGCGCGGGCTACCGCGATACGACACCAGAATCCCTCGTTTGGCGAGTTGCTGCAGGATCTTGGCCATGAACGGGGGCGGCAAGCCGGCCTCCTCGGAGAGCGCGGCAGCTCCGACGACCGCGCCGGGCGGTTTCGATGCCAGCGTCGTCAGCCCGACGAGCGCGTAGCGGCACTCGCGCGAGAGCTTCATGCGGTCCGCACCTGTTTCACAGATCTCCCCTGGAGAGCACGCGACGAGCCAGCAGTAGCGGTGCCACGGTCCACAAGAGTAGCGAGCAGACAAGAATCGCGGCTGCGCCGTCGCTGCCGAACGACTCGACGAGATAAGCACCGAAGGGACCCAGTGCCGTGCCGTCGGGAGTCGAGCCGAGTAGGGCCAGCACCCTGCCGGCCTCGAGCGGATTGCAGACCACCGCGACCAGCAGTCCGGTCGGTCCCATGCGAAGGGCAGGGGCGGCAGCGGCAAGAACCAGGTCCATCCCGAGCGCGAGCAGGAACCACAGCGTGATCGCGGTCGAGGTCGCCTGCAGTCGCGAGCGCGAAACGGCCGACACTCCAAGACCGACGGCAACGCAGGTGACAGCAACTGCGAGCGTCGAGCCGACCAGTGCCGTCAACGGCAGCACGTCGGAGCGCCTGGCAACGCCGGAGAGCACCACCGCCGCGGCGCCGAACCCGAGCAATACCGAGGCGGCCAGAGCCGCCGACACGCCGAGGAAGGGACCGAGTACAAGGCTGCTGCGCGAGACCGGCTGAACTGCGATCATCGGCAGCACGCCCTGTTCGCGGGCCGCAACGAGGGCGTTGCCACCGAGCAGCAGTCCCATGAGGGCTGGCAGCAGAATGCCCAGGTTGATCAAAGCTGCCGACGCCGGCCCGACCCCGGACAGGCCGAGCTCGCGCAGCGATCGCAAGCCCAGTAGCGACACCGCCAGGCACAACAACGCAAACGCGACGGCAGTACCGATCACCCAGCGGCTTCGCGATGCATTGCGATATTCCCAACTGGCCATTGCGCGAATCGGTCCGTTCACGATGCAACCTTTCCTCGATCGTCGACGACTCTGCCGTCGTGCAGCATCACCGTGCGGTCACCGATACCAGCCAGGTCGGCGGGCGAGGGGCTGGCGATGAGCGCAGTTACGCCGGCGACCTTCAACTCGCGCAGCATCGTCCAAACTGACTCGCGGCCTGATTCGTCGAGATTGGAGACCGGCTCGTCGAGGAGAAGAACGGCCGGATTGCCGAGCAGAGCAATCGCCATCGCCAGCCGCTGACGCTGACCACCCGACAACGTGCCAACCAGTGCCGACCTCGGCGGCAGGAAGCCGTCGGCAAGCGGTAGTACGACGTCTCCGGTGCCGCGGAGTTGGGCGAAGAACGCAAGCGTCTCATCAACGGTGGACTGCGACGGGAACATCACGGACTGCGGCAAGTAGCCCACGTCGCCGCGGAAGGCGTCATCGGTGCCGACATCGCGGCCGCGCACTTCGATGGCTCCTGTAAATCGCGCCAGCCCAGCGACGCACCGCAGCAGGGTGGACTTTCCACTGCCATTCGAACCGGCGAGGGTGACGATGGTTCCCGCTTCGACCACAAGGTTGATGTCGAGCAGCGTCGGGGCTCGACGACCGTAGCGCTTGCTCACGTTGGTGATGCGTACTGCTGGCTGATCAGACATGACGCCCCATTCGTCCGCGGCGGCCCCACAGCAGCGCGCCGCAGGCGGATGTCGCCATCGCGCCGCCGGCAACACCGAACCATGCCGAGACGCGGCCCGGTTGCAGCTCCCTCACCACGACGGGCGAGTCCATCTCGACAAGTGGGTGGCGGTCGCGCACCACTGGCTCGTTCGATGCCCACCGATCCTGGATGGCTTGCAGCAGCCGGAGCCCGGGGCCTGACGCGAGACTGATCATCACCGGCGAACGAGTGAGCGTGGAGGAAATCGTGCCGCCATCGACGAAGTCGACATCACCCACACCGTCGCCGTCGGAGTCGTAACCGCGGTAGTTGCTCCAGAAGTTGCCGGTTTCCGCGACGCTCCACTCGATGTTCGGCACCTCACCATCGGTCACCACCTGCACCGTGTTCTCGGCGAAACTGTTGCGAGCGAACGAGCCGCGCGACGCCTCCATGATTTGAACACCTACTTGGTTCATCGCGATCGTGTTAGATCGCATGACTGCCGGCGCGGAGGTGGAGGAGGTAGCCCCACCGTTGTCGAGCTTGATGCCAACGCGGTTGAAGACGATCACATTGTCGGCGATGGTGGCGCCGCTGCCGTCTTTCAACACCAGCCCAAATCCGGTTGCCGGAGAGCTGCTACGCAAGATGGTGTTACCGCGCACTTCGAAAGGGCCGCCGTACATAAGGATGGCACCGGCGAGATTTCCCTCGAAGTAGTTGTCCTTCACCAACAGACGCTCGGCGTACATGCCGTGGACGGCATATCGGCTATCGCTCACGCGGTTGCCACCAAGCGCGGTGTCGGATGCGAATGAGAGAAAGATTCCGTCGCGAACATCGATGATGGTGTTCCCCGTCACGACTGCGTTAGAGGTGTTTCCAAGGGTGATGGCATCGCCGCGCAGCTTCGTGACGGACGATCCGTGCCCTGAGTGCGAGGTGCCAGTGAGGTCCACCTCGCCGCCGGTGGCGTGCAGTTCATTACTGACTATGCCGTCGGGGAAGCTTGCAATGGTGTTGCCGAACAGATGTGCACCGTCGGCGCCCATCACCTGGATGCCCATGTAGACGTCGGTGATCTCGATATCTTGCGCCGTTACGTCGTCGGCGAGAACTCGCAGACCGGTTGGTGTACCGACCGGACCGGTACCACTTGCTCGCAGGCGCAGGCCGCGCACGCTTGCCCCGGTGGCAGCGCTGTCGATGGTGAGAACGGTGCCGGTGCCACCACCGTCGAGGATCGGCCGACCCTCGCCGACCAACGAGACGCCAACTTTCACTACAAAATTGCCGAGGTAGCGGCCGGCTGCGACCACAACGGTGTCGCCCGGCTTCGCGACCGCCAGTCGGACTGCCAGTTCGGCTCCCGCCTGCGCCGCCGCCGCATCCTCGTCGGCAACGACAGCGGCGGCGGGCGACGACGCGCCGGGGTGGTGCTGATGTTCGGGCGCGATCGTCGTCGGCGCGGCCTTACCAACCCCCGCGCAACCGGACACAACGCCAAGAGCAACCACCAGGAATGCACCGGCCGGAACCGCACGCAGTCTCACGACCACTTCCGAACTGCCGCGGCCGCGAGCGCGACAGCGGCGCCGCCCAGCCCGACGACGGCCCACCCGTGGCGGCCAAGCATCGCCATCACGGCGGCGGCGGCGACGAGCAGTGGGGCCAATTCGAGCGCCGTGAAGCCCATGAAGACTTCTCCGGGGGGAAGGCGCGTAGCAATGAGGCGTCGGGGCAGCACCGTCGCGATCGCGGCGGCGATCACGATCAGCACCAACCCGAGGCCCGGACGTGCATTGACACTGAATTGGTAGATCGTGCTCGGCCCGAGGACCCAAGGCGTGAAGGGCGTGGGATGGAACGCCGCCGCCGGATCGAGATCATGGCCAAAGTCGTAGAGGTGGTACTGAGTCATGACCAGCACACCGACTGGAAAGCCCCACACGAACAGCAGCGCCAAGCGCCGCAACCATCGGCGCGAGTTGACCGCGATGACCAACACCGCGGCGGCGGCAACCAGCGCCGCTGGCAGCCACAGCACCATCTCGGGAGCGATCCGCCCAACGGTGTTGTCGCCGCGACCGAGGGCAACCGAGCCGCACGGTATCGAGGGTTCACCAAGTCGGCGCATGCCGATGTAGTGATTGAGATCATTCAATTCGCAGACATCGCCGACCAGACGGTCACCGTAAGCGGTGAGCCGCAAGGCCCCGTCGCCGTGGTACTGCGGTGCCTCCAGGAGGGCCTTCCACAGCGGTTGTGGAATCGCCACCAAGCACAGCACCGCCGCGAGGATGCCGACGGCCCAGCTGACAAATCGCCGCCGTTTCGTCGCTGCGCCGACCAGGGGATCCGGCTGAACGGCGTCGTCTGCCGAATGAAACCCCTGGTCGGCGCTCGCGGTCATTTGACGGTCAACGTGCCTTTCATGCCGGACTCCTTGTGGCCGGCGACGGCGCAATAGAACTCGTAAGTACCCGCGCTCAAGCTGAATGAGCCAGTGGAGGTCTGACCGACCGGGGTGGTGATCTTTTCGGATTCCTGACCGGTGATGACGAAGTCGTGCTCGATCACGCCGACGTTGACGATCTCGACTGTGAACTGGCTATCGGCGGCAACCTCGATCGCCGACGGGTCAAACGCGAACTCCTTGGCGCTGATAGTGACTGTCTGGCCAGAAACGGGAGCGTTGGTCTGCTCGGTGCTCTCCTCGTCGCCCCCGCAACCAACGGTGGCGACGGTGAGCGTGAGGACGGCGGCGGCCATCTTGATCTTGTTGTTCATGTTGCTTCCTTTGTGGTCGGCTCGCGCAGACCAGTAGTTGTGAACTGCATGGGGTAGTAGGTACGGGGTAGAGGTTCGGGGATGGACGGAGGCCTCGGCCGATCAGGGTTTGACCAGAAACCAGCCCTGCATCTCGAGGTGCAGCGCCGAGCAGAACTCCGAGCAGTACATCGCGAAGGCACCAGGCCGGGTGGCCTTGACCTCGATACTCACGACTTCACCGGGATCAATGCTCGACTCCACGTTGTAGCCGGGGATTGCGAATCCGTGAGTGGCGTCCGGGGTCGTCTCGATGTTGGTGAGATGAAAGCGCACTGTGTCGCCCAAGTTCACCTCCACGACATCGGGAGTGAAGTGGCTGCGCATCACCGTCGCGAACACGTCGACGTTAGTGCCGTTGACATCGATTCGCGCGTCGCCGGGATCGGTCGCGAACCGCGACTTGCTCATCGTCAACGGATCCGTGCCTGGTTCGTACACCCGCAGGGTGTGCACCAACTTGTCGGCCTTGATCATCTGCGTGTAGTGCGGTTCACCGAAGCCGATAGGCATGTCGGCGAGAACCGACATCTTGTCGCCGTCGAGGTCGATGAGCTGGAAGTTCTGCGGGTGCAGCGTGCCCACCGGCGGGAAACGGTCGATGGACCACTTGTTGAGCGCTATCAGGTACTTGCCATCGGGGTTGACCGTGTCGCCCTCGGCGGAGCAGAGGTGACCGATGTTGTAGTTCACCGGCAGGTGATCAACCTTGGTCCACGTCTTGCCCTCGCCGACTCCGGCCTTGGGCCCAAGAGTCCACTTGGCGACAGCGCTGTCCACGAACAGCGAGGTGTAGGCATTACCGTCACCGTCGAACTGCGTGTGCAGCGGGCCATTGCCCAACTCCACCAGGGCCTCCAGGCACGACTCCATCTTCAGGATCGGTACGCCGAAGTCATCCGTGCCGTCATAGTCCTCGGCTGCAATCGCTGCCTTGATCTTCTCGATCGAGAACACGCTGGCATGGGGATCGAGCTTGCCCGACACAACCATGTAGTCGCCCGTCGGGTTGACATCGACACCGTGCGGGTTGCGCGGCTCGGGCACGAAGTGCAGCACGCCCTCGGCGACCGCGACATCGAGGCGGATCATCCGGATGCCGTTCATGTCCTCGGTCTTCCCATCAGCCACGACCTGCTCTGCCTTCTGCCAGTCGATGACGTGCAGGAAGTCGAAGTCGTTGGCGATGGCAGTCGATTCGAGAGCTTTCTTCGGATCCTCGAGATCGCCACCGATGGCCATCTCGGTGTTGTAGGAGTTGATGAACCCGAAACCGAAACTGCTCAACTTGCCGGCGTCGGCGAGGTCCTGCGTGTAGGGCGGCAACTCGATCTGGAAGCTGCGGTCCATGTCGATGCGACCGGTCTCCTGGTCGATTGCCATCCAGCAGGACGCCCCGCGGTAGTACTTGGCGTAGTCGCTGAGCGGGGCATAGCCGCCCGGGGCCAAGTACGGCGACGGGGTCATCGACGAGATGTGCACGTACTCGCTGTTGGGGGTGACGAAGCAGCCACCGTGTGACGTGCCGAGGTTGGGCAGGTCGATGATCTGCTTGGTCTTGAAGTCGGCGAGGTCGATCATTGCGATGCGGCCATTGGCGCGGTCGTTGATGTACAGCCACCGCCCGTCGTAGTCGCCCTCGGTTTCCGACAGCGCCGGGTGGTGGGTGTCGCCCCAGCCAAGCGGCTCACTCTTGCTGGGGTCGAAGCCCTCGCGGAGCACCGACTCGCTCTGATCGCTACCGAAGCCGTAGCCCTGCCATGCCTCGCGCGTGAACACCGGAATCGCCTTGAGCAATCGCATCGACGGGCAGCCGAGCACGAACATCTGGCCGGAATGACCACCGGACGCGAAGATGAAGTAAGGGTCGAACTCACCGGGTGGAACGAACGACTTCAGCGCACCCTCTGCCCAGTTCCCAGTGAAACCGCGGGCATCGATGATGTCCTCGTAGTTACCGCTGGTGCTGCTGCTCTGGCCGATTCGGGCGCCAACTACGCCGGCGGCGGCACCACCGGCCATCATCCCGATTGCTGAACGACGAGAAACCGTCGCCTTCATCGGGCTTGCTGCAACCTTCTCCGACTCGCTCATGTGAGACTCCTCCGGGTCTATTGATCTAACAGACCAAGTAGATCAATTTCATCCGTTGACCTCAAGGGTCGAAAGTCCCTAAGACGAACAACCAGCAAAACCAGCAGCCTCTTCATTCCGGGGGGTTTCATGCCGCCACGTCCCACCCGGGGGTTTCGTGCCCGAGGACGTGCACGAAACCCCCGAAGTGTGGCAAGCGTGCAGGAAACCCCAGGAGCGAGTTGGCGGCTAGGGGCCGAGTGTGCCGGTTTTGCCGAGGTATTCGCAGCCGGCTTCTACCCGCCCCCGCATCGCGACCTGGTCGCCCTTGGGTATCGGAAGTGCGAACGACCGCTGCCGGCCGTCTCCCAGGTCGAGCGTGGCGCTGAACTCAAACGGTTGGCTCACTTCCGACGAGGCGTGTGCATCGCAACGACCCTCGGTGAATCGGACCGGCACGTCGACGGCGTCAAGTCCCTCGGGAAGCACCGCGACCACGCCGTCGATGGCGGCTGGCGCCACGAACGTGAAGATGATGGTCGCGCGTATCAGCGCAATCGTGACCGCACCCTCGCCGGCGAGTCGGGTCAATCGCAAGCTGCCTTCGGTTACCGGTCGACCATCGAGGATCGCCTCGTGCAGGTCGACCCACTCGATGTCGACTTGCGACCCGATGAACTGGCGCTCGCAATCCTGCAGATACAGCTTGCGCGCGAAGTGCAACACGTCGAAGACCGATGCGTGCACTTCGCTGCCGTCGGCGAGCAACACGCGCACGTACCCGTCGTGTGGATCGGGCATGTCGGCAATGGTTCCATCGCCGACGCAGTTGGCGGCAGCAAGCGGCACCGGGAAATCCAACCGGTCACCGGCGATGAGCATGTTCGTCCGATGCGATACCGGGGTAGTCAACGCCTCCCACACCAACTGCACACCGACGACGGGAAGCGCCTCCTCGGTGCCGTTGTACAGCTTCATCTGGAAGATGCCCTGCGCGACGTCGAGCCTGTTCTGGAACGGCATGGCAGCGAGAATGCCCGGTGGAATCACGATCTCGTTGTCCGCAACTGACGTGCTGGTCGCGACGACAGTGGTTGCGGTTGACGCGGTGGATGCGCCCGACGGTGTGGAGCACGCCACCAGCGCAACGGAGGCGACAGTCAGCCAAGAACGCACAAGGCCCCTCCCGCTTGGGAAGGGCCTAAGAGCGACCGGGTGGAGGTGAGGGGAATCGAACCCCTGGCCTCAACAGTGCGATTGTTGCGCTCTGCCAACTGAGCTACACCCCCGTAGGAGAACCCGAGTGTAGCGAGCGTCAGGCGGCGTTGAACCAGCTCTGCTGACCGTAGGTGCGATCGGTCCCGTAGCTGCGCAATTGCACGAGCTTGTAGCAGAAGCCGCACAGCGAGACGAAGGACAACGCGAACGTGTAGATCATCAGGCCGTTGTGCGTGGTGGCCGCGAGGAAGGCACTGATGCCGACCGTGACGACCAGGACGAAGAGAATGTTCGAACGACGGCGGCGAACGAGTTCACGCTGGCTCACCTTGTGGAGGTGCATCGTGCGGTGGCCGGTCGTGTCGTCGCCACCGTGACGGCGCTGAAGCGAACCCTCGTGCATGCGTTGGCCGCCGGGGCGACGGCTCATCGATTCGCGCTCGTGGGTCGCCTCGAGCACAGCCGAACGACGTGCCTCACCCGGGTGACCGTGCATCGTGTGCGACCGCTGGTGCGACGAACGCTGCTGAACCGGCGGCTGTGCGAGCTGGCGGGCCATGCCGTGCATCGGCACCATCGTGCGGGTCGGGACCGTGCGCTGCAGGGTGGACAACTGCCGACGGAAGTCGGTGACCGAGGCATTCGGGCGATTCTCGACCCGCGAACGCAACAAGGGCGGGACAATGACGGCTAGCCATACGGCAGCGACGGCGAGGAGCACGAACGATTGCATCAGATGTCAAGCCCTTTGTCTGCCCCGCTGGAGGGCCGTTTGTCTGGATTTCCTGTGCACATGGTGCTCACCGGACTTCTTCGGTAGCGGACGGCAGCATTGAACGGCCGCCTGATTGAATTATTACGATTCTACTACTTTCGTAACGACGGATGCAACGTTAGCAGTTCTTCGGTAAGTACCTGAGCGACCTCCAGTCTTTTCCCACAGGGCGACCTCGCCGATCACCATCCCCCGATCGGCCGACTTGCACATGTCATAGATGGTCAAAGCCGCAATTCCACAGGCGTGCAACGCCTCCATCTCCACCCCGGTGCGATCAACTGTGTCAACCGTCACCTCGATGTCGATGCAGTCGTCGCCGATCTCGAAATTGACGTTTACGGCCCCGACAAGCACCTGATGACACAAGGGAATCATCTCACTGGTGCGTTTCGCCGCCTGGATGGCGGCAACTCGCGCCACCGCCAGCACGTCGCCCTTGCCCACCTCGCGGTTGGCGATCGCGGCCGTCGTGGCCGGCAACATGAAGACCTTGCCACGGGCAACCGCCCGGCGGTGGGTGGCCTCCTTGGAGGTCACATCAACCATTCGGGCACGACCGGAGGGGTCGAGGTGTGTGAACGACAGGTCACTCATCCGTCACGGAACTGTAGTCGGAACGCGCTGTCGAGTGGCCCTTCGGGCCCCGCGTCGGGCCGGCGGTCAGCCGCCGATTTGGCTCATCGTCCGGGTCGGACGCACGAATGTCACCTGGTTGATCTGGTGGCCGGCCCATTTCAGGCCGACCGCACGCTGGATCTCGACCGCCAGCTCGTCATCGGTGGCCCCGGCACGCATCATTGACCGCAGATCGAACTCGTCGGTCGCGAACAAACAGGTGCGGAACTGGCCCTCGGCAGTCAAGCGCACCCGATCGCAGTCGCCGCAGAAGGGCTTGGTCACCGACGGGATCACCCCGACCGTGCCCCCGCCATCCAGATAACGCCAACGATCGGCCGGCGACGCCCCCCGTGCCGGCACGGCCTCCACCGGGAACACCGCGGCGATCTTGGCCACGATCTCGTCCTGCCCGACCACCTTGTCGTTCAGCCAGTGACCGGAGGCATCAAGTGGCATGAACTCGATGAATCGCATCTCGGCGCCGACTTCGCGGCCAAAACGGGCGAGGTCGACGATCTCGTCGTCATTGACTCCACGCTCGACCACCGCATTGATCTTCACCGGCGAAAACCCGGCCTCCTGGGCGGCACTGATGCCATCGAGAACGGCCGCGAGTTCGTCGCGGCGCGTGATGCGCAGGAATTTGTCGCGCTGCAGAGTGTCGAGGCTGATGTTCACACGGTCGAGCCCTGCCTCGCGAAACTCATCGGCCAGCAGGCGCAAGGTGGACCCGTTGGTGGTTATCGACAGGTCGGGCTTGCTGCCGGCCAGCGGCGAGGCCGAGTCGGCGGGAACTCTCAGCTGCGCGAGCTTGCGCACCAGCACCGGAAGGTGAGCACGCACGGTCGGCTCGCCACCAGTGAGGCGCAGGCCGTCGACTGCGAAACGCTCGACGAACAGCCGGGCCAGGCGCTCGAACTCCTCGAACGTCAGCACTTCGCTGCGCGGCAGCCATCGCATTCCCTCCTCCGGCATGCAATAGGTGCAGCGGAAGTTGCAGCGATCGGTGACCGACAGCCGCAAGTCGCGGATGGTGCGCCCGAAGGAGTCGGTCAAGTCCACCATGTCACCCTAACGATCGGTCAGCCGATCGACAGCAGCATTGTCGCCACGGAGCCGCCTGGCGCTACTCCATCGCCGTCGGGAAGCACAGCGATCGCGTTGGCCAGCGAGGTGGCCGCCAGTTGATGACTCCCCTGCGCCCCCACAGATTCGACATGCACACGACCGTCGTCGCCGAATGCGGCGAACACGCGCGCATAGTGCACCTTGCCATCGGGTCGCCGCGGTAGTCCACCGTCGGCCACGGCCTGCACCAAAGGGCGATCGACGGCGGCGTGGCCCATCATCTGCAGCAACGCCGGCCGAGCGAGCAACTCGAAACTCACGAGCGCACTCACCGGATTCCCGGGGAGGCCGAACACGGGCACCTCGCGGCTGCCGGTTGCGAGCAGCCCGAATGCGAACGGTTTGGCAGGCTTGATCGCGATCTGCATCCAGCGCATGTCGGCGATGCGCGACAAGACGGCCTTGACCACGTCGTACTCACCCATCGAGACACCGCCGCTGGTGATGATCGCGTCACTTGCCGAGGCAGCCGTGCGAAGCAGGCTCTCCAACGCCGCCTCGTCGTCGCGCACGATGCCGAAGTCGATGGCGTCGCAACCTGCCGCTCGCACAGCCCCGAGCATCATCGTGCGATTGCTCTCCCGGATCTGACCTGGCAGCAACGGCGACCCGTCATCGATCAGTTCATCGCCAGTCGACAACACCGCGACGCGAACGCGCGGCACCACCTTCACGATCGAGGCGTTCACACTCGCCAGCACGCCGGCGACGGCTGGCGTTACCACCGTGCCAGCCGCATACAGCAGCGTTCCGGCGGCAACGTCGTCACCACGTGGTCGAACCGCGGCACCGGCACTTACCGAGCGATGGATGGCAACGCTGTCACCATCGGCAAGACGGTTCGTGTCTTCCACCATCACGATCGCGTCGGCACCCGCAGGTATCGGCGCGCCGGTCATGATGCGGATCGCCTCGCCCGATTGCAATACACGGTCGGTGAATGCGCCTGCCGCTACCTCGCCGACCACGGGCAACGCGACCGGCGAGTCCTTGGTCGCTGCGGTCACGGACTCGGCAACCACTGCGTAGCCGTCGACCGCACTGTTCGCGAACGGCGGCACATCCTCGACTGCGACTACCGACGCGGCGAGAACCAGGCCCGTTGTGTCACGGCACGGCAGCTCGGCAGCCGCCGCTGCCGGGCAACGCTCGAGCACATATGCCCGCGCCTCGCTGAGGTCGATCACGGAGCCAACGGTACCTCGGCCGCGCTCGGGCAGGCCCACCTCAGTTGCGAACGATAACTTGGCGAACAATGAAGGAGCGGCGGATTTCAAGACGAACGCTCCTCGGCAGCGCCGCGGTGGGCACAGCGGCAGTTGCGGTCGCGGCCGCCTGCCGCGACGAGCCGACGAGCGGCGAGGACGCCGATGAGAGCAGTCCCGAGCCAGGAGTCGACACCGGTACCAGCGGCCATAAACGGATACCTGAGCCGACGGCAATGATCCGTTCGTCGTGGTTGACCGATCCGTTCGCGCTCGGTTCATACAGCTTCATGGCGGTCGGCGCCGTGCCCGACATGCGTGCCGTGCTCGCCGCCCCGGTGGGCGACCGAGTGTTCTTCGCGGGTGAGGCAACTGCTTCCCAGAACCCGGCGACGGTTCACGGAGCCCAGGAATCGGCGCGACGGGTCGCCGCCGAAGTTCTCGAAGCCGCAGCTGACGGCGAACGGGTTGTCGTCATCGGCGCTGGGGCGGCCGGCGTCGCCACGGCACGACTTCTGGCCGAAGCCGGACTCGACGTCATGGTCGTCGAAGCCCGAGATCGCGTCGGTGGGCGACTACACACCGTGACGGCATCGGATGGTCTGTTACTCGAGATGGGTGCGTCGTGGGTGCACGACCTGAATGCAAGCGATCTCGCAGATCAACTTGCCGCGCTCGGCATCGCCGTCGCCGCCTTCGACTACGAATCACAGTCAGTCCTCGGACCGACCGGAACACGACTCGACGATGTCGGCGCGTTCGTGAAACCCGCCGAGGACGCGCTAACCGATGCCATCGAATGGGCCGAGGGCCAGGACCTCGATCTCTCCATCGCCGACGCATTGGAGCGCAGCGGCGCGGCGCAAGATGTCGACCCGTCGGCAATTGACCATCTCGACCAGAGCGAGATCGCGACCGAGTACGGCGCATCAACCACTGAGATGTCGACATGGTGGGGATTCGAGGAAGGCTCGGAAGGCGACGACTTGATCGTGCTCGGTGGTTATGCAGCCATCGTGAGTGCGGAAGCTGAAGGCCTCAACATCGACTTGCAGCGACCGATCCAGCGAATCGAGTGGGGCGCCGCTGGCGTGCTGGTCGTCGATGAGGCCGGAATCGAGATAGAGGCTGATCGAGTTGTGGTCACGGTGCCGTTGGGGGTACTGAAGTCGAGTTCCATCGTCTTTGTGCCGTCACTACCGACGGACAAGCTCGAAGTAATCGAACGCATCGGATTCGGACTACTCGACAAAGTCTGGTTCGTGTTCGATGAAGCCTTCTGGACAGAAGAATCACTGATGTGGAACGTCGTCGCACCGCAGAGCACGCCCTACCGTGAATGGTTCAATCTTCTACCTATCACCGGCAAGCCCGTGCTGCTGTCGCTCGTCGGTGGTGTAGTTGCCCGCGAATGGTCTCAGCGATCGGATGCCGATGTGAAGACAGCGGCGTTGGATGTCTTGCAACAGTTCATCGACGCGGGCTGGTAGGCGGCAGACGTTGTCCACCTACACGGCCCCGACCGCCGCTCATTCGCACGCCGGTCACCGGGTGCAGTGGACGACATGGGCGGGCGATGGACTGGAGACTGCGACAATCCGCTGGGAGAACGAGGGCTTCACGATCACGGGCGTTGTCAGCGACGCACCGGGTCGGGAACACTTCGAGTACGTGCTCCGGCTCACGGCCGGCTGGCAGCTACGCCAATTCCTGCTGTTCCGCGACCTCGACGAACCCGACCTGTGGCTGGCCACCGATGGCAGCGGGCGCTGGGGCGAGATGAACGGCGCTCATCGCACGGAGCTCGACGGCTGTTACGACGTGCACCTCGCGTGTACGCCGCTCACGCACACGCTGCCGATCCGCCGGATCCCGCTGCTGCAAGGCGATTCCGCCGACATACCCGTTGCCCTCATCGACCCGGACACGCTTGCTGTCCGCGCCGACGCTCAGCGTTACACCCGGTTGGGCAGCCACTCCTGGCGATTTGAGCAGCTTGGAAGCGATACCAACGTCGAGTTCACGGTCGATGAGGTCGGACTGGTTGTCGACTACCCGTCGTTGTTTCGTCGCTTGTCGTAGAGCGCCCGCAGCTCGACGGCATCGGGCAGCTTGCGTAGCGGTTCGCGCAATGTCACCAAATTCATTCCGGCCATGTTGGCGCGCAGCCATCGCGACACTTCGGCGGGATGACGAACCGCAACTTCGCGCGCGACCCATCCGATCACCTTGCGGATGAAGAACTCCTTCTCCGGCAGCAATTGTTCGGCGTAAGCAAAGAACCTGTCGAGCTGTTGATCGCGTCGGAGCAGAGTGCGCAGGGCCAGCACGGCCGAACGGCGGATCCAGAAGTCGGGGTCGTGTACCCAGCGGTCGAGATGTGCCAACAGGTCATCGGGTTGGCGGGCGGCGAGGTCGGCAACCACCGAGCCGGCGATGGTGTCGAGCAACGCCCAGGTTCGGCAGTCGCGCAGCGTGTTGTAGAGCCAGGGCACGTCGTCGAGGCCGATCAGCGTCGGCCGCGCGACCAACAACTCGACGGCGGCCATTCGGCACTCGTGCACCGGGAGAACCCACAGCGCATCGGCAAGCGCGAACAGTTCGTCGTGGCTGAGCTCACCATGTGAACGCAACCAGTCCTTGACGACCGCGCGCGTCGCCGGCACCGACGTGCCCAGGTGTCGTAGTTCGCTCTTCAGGTAGGCACGCTCAGCCTGCGCCCGTTCGGCCGTACCCAGCGCCCGTAACTTTCGGTGCAGCACTTCGGCCGCGGCGGTCGCGTCCACCTACGACCGTGCCTTACACACGACCTGCCTCACCTACGACCGTGCAACCATGCTCGGAACTGCGCACCGATCTCTCGGTCGTCGAGAGCAAGATCGACAACTGCGGTGAGCCAACCGAATGGGGTACCCGTGTCGTGGCGGCTGATCTCGCTCACTACACCGTGGAAAGGACCATCGGCGGCCAGAAGTTTCAGCGCATCGGTGAGTTGAATCTCGCCGCCGGCCCCAGGTTGTACGCGATCGATCGCGTCAAACGCGCCTGCCCCGAGAACATAACGACCGATAATGATCAGGTCGCTCGGTGCCGCGTCTGGCGAAGGCTTCTCCACCATCGTGCGGACGGCCACCACACCGTCGGCGTCGATCTCGCCGATCGGGTCGACAACACCGTAAGCACTGACCTCGCTGGTCGGAACACGTTTGAGGCCAACCACGCTGCCACCGGAGACGCCCGCGACATCGGCCATCTGCGCCAACAGCGTGCTGTCACCCATCAATTCGTCGGGCAACAGCACTGCGAACGGGTCGTCGCCGACCGCCGCGCGGGCGCAACCGACGGCGTGGCCGAGGCCGTGCGGATCATCCTGGTAGGCGAAGCTGATGCGCGCGCTGTCGGCCGTGCGCTGCAAGCGATCGGCAACGGAACCGCGGCCGGAACTGCGCAGCTTGGCCATCACGTCGGGTGCCGGTCGGAAGTACGCCTCGATCGCCGGCTTGGAATGGCTGGTAACCACCACGATGTGATCGAAACCTGCCCCGACCGCCTCATCGATGATCAACTGCAGCGCCGGGGTGTCGATGATGGGTAGCAGTTCCTTGGGCACGGCCTTGGTCGCCGGCAGGAAACGGGTGCCCATGCCAGCCGCCGGGATGACTGCCGTTCGAGCCCGCATGCTCGCCAGCATACGTTGCTAGCATTAGCACTCGCGATCCGCGACTGCTAACGATCCACTCCCGCCACCGGAGCCACCGATGCCGACCTACGTCTACAAGTTCATCGACACCGACGAGACCATCGAGGTCCAGCAGGCCTTCACCGACGACGCGCTCACCGAGGCCGCCCACCCCGAGACCGGCACGAAGATGCCGGTGAAGAAGGTGTTCTTGCCTGTTGGCGTCACCTTCAAGGGCGGCGGCTTCTACAAGACCGACAGTCGCGGCGGCAAGGGAACCAAAACGGCATCGAACGGCGACTCCGGCAGTGACAAGTCAAGTGACAAGACGTCGGGTGACAAGACGTCGGGTGACAAGTCGTCAAGTGACAAGTCGTCAAGTGACAAGTCGGCGAGTGATACGGCTACCACCAGCGCGTCAAGTACCGACGGCGCCGGATCGGCGCCGAAGGCAGCCCCGGCACCAGCCGGTACCGCCGCCAAAACCGACTGACAACACCGCCGATCGGCCCCAGCGCCGATTCGAGGCAGTTTCGACGGCCGCGCCGATATGTTGCGCAGTGACGGCTTCCCCCGAACCTGGTTCCGACACCCCGGTCCCAAAGATTTGGAGGGTTTCATGATGCTGTTGCCCCGTTTGCGGCTGGCGTTGGCGCGCCGACCCTGGCTGTACTGGTTGTTCGTCGCCGGTTGCGCGGTCGTCGTTTGGTCGTTGCTCGCCTCCGGTCAGGCCAAGCTCGCACGACAGCGCCGTGAATGGGGTGAAACGCGTCGCGTCTGGATCGCGGTCGGCGACATCGCTCGCGGTGCGCAACTGCGCACCAGCGCCGGTGATTTCCCGGTAGCGATGCTGCCACCCAGTGCCGTGACCGATGATCCCGCTGGGTCGATTGCCGATAGATCGATCGCGAATGGCGAAGTGATCGTCGCGACCGATGTCAGCGGCGGCGACGGCGACCTTCCGGCCGATTGGGTGGTGTTCGCGGTGAGCCGCAACCGCACCCCGGCCGTTCATGCCGGTGACGGAGTCGCCCTGTTCGCCGGCGGACAGTACCTGTGCGATGGCGCTGTCGTCGCCCTCGCCGACAACAGCCTCGACATCGGCGTGCCACCGGCGTGCGCCG
Source organism: Actinomycetota bacterium (assembly GCA_016213665.1). Taxonomy (GTDB): domain Bacteria; phylum Actinomycetota; class Acidimicrobiia; order Acidimicrobiales; family Ilumatobacteraceae; genus UBA668. The sequence continues at coordinate 19,064 of JACQZX010000008.1, forward strand.
ACGCGACCAGCGTGCAAGTTGCCGCCGACGCCCTCGTTCTCGCTGCAAGAAAGGCCTTTCGCCCATGAGGCATTGTGCAACTGTGCGGCTAGGTTGCGGCCGATGCCAACCGCTTGGACACGCCCCGGACACGCCTTCGACGCGGCGGCGGCGCCCGTTCTCGCTCCCGGCGCCTACTCGAACCCCGACGTGTTCGCCGGCGAGTTAGCACGACTGTTCGCGCCGAACTCGGGGCTGGTCTATCTCAGCCACGACGTCTTGCTTCCGCGCAATGGTCATCAGCGCGCCGACTCCGATCCGCGCATCGTGCTCACCCGCGACGGCAGTGGCCGAGTCAACGCACTCGCCAACGTGTGCACCCACGCCTGCCGACCGCTCGTCGACGATGACGAGCCGGTGCCCCACGCATGGATCGGGTGCCCGTACCACGATTGGTCGTTCCGCGGCGACGGCTCACTCATCGGCGGGGGCAACTTCGACTTCGGCAGCGGGCCGGAAGGAGCGGCCACAAGAAAGGCACTGGCGCTGCCGTCGTTCGAGCTACTCACCTGGCACGGCTTTCACTTCGGTGTCGACGCGACTCGACTCGACGGCTACCGTGCCGACCTCGCCCGCATCGACGACGACTTCGCCAAGCGCGGCATCGCCGATTGGCTCGATCTCGACGGCTGGGCTGTGGCTGCCACTCACCACGATCCCTACCGCGGCGACTGGAAGACCTTCCTCGAGGTTTTCGGCGACTGCTACCACGTGCCGCCGTATCACCCCGGGCTGGCTTCGTTCGTCGACTGCGGAACTATCGAGTGGACGTTCGGCGACAATTTCCATGCGCAGTTCCTGCAACTCTCCCGCGACCGTGGCGCACGCTCGCCGCACTACCGCAATTGGAGTGAAGGGCTTCACCGTTATTACCAACTGCGTGGCGAGCCGGCACCGGAAGTCGCCGTTGGTTGGGTCGGCATCTATCCGAACCTGATGTTCGAGGCCTACAACGGTCTCAAGGTCTTGTCGGTGGTGGTGCCCGTGTCAGCCGATGAGTTCGTCAATCGAGTGCACTTCTGTCTCCCCGACGATATGGAGCGACTGGTGCCCGGTCTCGCCGCGGACATCATCGATGCCTATGAGGAAACCGTTGTCGAGGACCGGGCGCTGGTCGAACGCAGATCGCAGGGCATCAACACCGCCGCGTCGCTCGGACTTGGCATGTCTCGATACAAGGTCAACCTCTCCGGTGACGGAACGCTCGAAGCGGGCGTGGCCCACTTCCACGATTGGTGGACCCGACGGAGCGACCTCGTACAGGCGGGCGCAGCTACCTCGTAACCGACGTCGTCGAATTCAGATCTCGGCGTGCTCGACTCGTCCGCCGGCGTGGCGCGCAAAACGTTCGGCGTCGCCGCCATGCACCGGATCGGGTCGATCCCAGGGCCAGCCGCCGAAACCGGTACGGCGGTAATCGACGAACGCCTGCTCGATTTCGTCGGGGGTGTTCATCACGAACGGGCCGTATTGCGCGACAGGTTCTCCGATCGGCCGACCCTGCAACATCAGGATCTCCGCGCCGGCATCGCCAGCGCGCAATGGCACTGGCCGCTCGGCGAGCACGACCGCGCCGGTTTCGCCGGGCACACCCTCGTCGTTGATCGCTATCGAACCCTCGGACACGTAGAGCACCCGCGCCGTCTGCGCGCTCGCGGCCGGCGGCAGTGTGATCGTGCCGTTGGCCGCCATCACGACATGCCAGATTGCAACATCGGCTTCGGCGCGAGCAGCCCATGAGGCGGGCGGCGGAACCGGTGGCGTGAGGTCGTCGTAGGAACCGGCGATCACGGTGATGTCGCTGGCGACCCCGGAGGCATCGACGTGATGATGCACCGGAATGTCACTGCTCCACAACATCGTGAAGTACGGCTCGACCATCTTGTCTGCCGCTGGAAGGTTCATCCAGATCTGGAACAACTCGACGGTGTTCGGACCGTTGCTGTCAAGCAGCGGGAACATCTCGCTGTGCACCACCCCGCTGCCGGCTGTCATCCACTGCACGTCGCCGCGGCCGAAGCGGGCGGAGGCGCCCATCGAGTCGCTGTGATCGATGAAGCCCTTGCGGGCGAAGGTGATTGTTTCGAAGCCACGGTGCGGGTGCTCGGGAAATCCGGGCACGGTGCTGCCGTGGTACATGCGCCAACCGTCGCGTGGTTGAAAGTCGTTTCCTAGCGACCGCCCGGCCAACGACGCCTGCGGGCCGAAGGAGCTGTTGCCCTGCGGGTAATGGTCGAGGTGATGGACACAGAAAAGAAACGGATCGACGGTCGGCCACTGGAACCCCAGTGGCAGTCGCTGCACGATCACCGGATCGGTACTCGCTCCGTCGTTGCTCACACAGTCATCGTACGCCCGTTGCCAACAGCCCCAACACCAGCACACCGAGGCACACGCGATAGATCACGAACGGCGTGAACGTGCGCGTACGTACCAGGCGCAGCGTTCCCCACACGGCCAACCAGCCCGATAGCCCCGAAGTGACAATGCCGACGGCCATCGGCACGCCGAGACCGTCGGGCACGCCATCGGAGACAAGCTTGACCAGCTTCAAACCGACGGCACCGGCCGTCACCGGGATAGCCATCAGAAAGCTTGCGCGCGCGGCCGAATCGCGATCGAATCCGAGGAAGCGGGCCGCAGTCATCGTGATACCGCTGCGCGAGGTACCGGGGTTCAGCGACAACACTTGCGCGGCCCCCACGCTGAGCGCATCACGCCTCGTGTAGTCGGCCAGCGAGCGCTGTCCGGAGCGTCGATCTGCCCACGCGAGCAACGCGCCGAACACGATCAGCGAGACAGCTATGAGAAACGGGGTGCCTAGCTGCTCATCGATGTAGTTCTCGGCCAGTGCGCCCACCGCCGCTGCGGGAAGTGCCGAGAGCACCAGCAGCCACGCCAGCCGACCTTCTGGCGAAGCCGGGCGCCGTCGATGAACAACCAGGGCAACGCCGTCGCGCATGTAGACGACAAGGTCACGACGAAAATAGGCAACCACGGCTGTGAGCGTGCCCAAGTGCAATGCGACGTCGAAGGCCTTCTCGATGGACGGTGTATCGAAGTCGTGCCAACCGAACAACCAGGGCACTAACAACAGATGGCCGCTGGAGGAGATCGGCAGAAATTCAGCCAGACCCTGCACGAGCCCGAGGATGATGGCGTGGAGGATCGACACGACGGCCAACGCTACTGCCGTTCGATTGACTCGCCCCTACGTGAAGAGTCGAGTGCCACAGAGTCGTACGCTGCAGTGAATGATTCGACTTCGGCCGCGGCGAAAGCGATTGATGCTGGTCACCGGGATCTCCGGATTTCTCGGGCGACATCTCCTCGACGCCAGCGAGATTGGCGACTGGGAACTTCTCTCGCCATCGAAAGCGGTGCTCGATGTTCGCCAACGAGCCCGCGTCCTCGACGACATCAAAACGTGGACTCCGAACGTGGTCGTGCACCTTGCGTACCGCCGCGATGATCGCGAAACAATTGTCGACGGAACCCGTCACGTAGCGGAGGCCGCGGCCGCCGCCGGGTCGCGGCTGATTCACCTGTCCACCGATGTCGTATTTGCCGGCCGCGATCGGCCGTATCGCGAAGACGACACTCCCGATGGCGAGTCGTCATACGGCCGCTGGAAAGCGACGGCCGAGCAATTGGTGCTGCGCGCCGGCGGCAACTCGCTGATCATCCGCACCTCGTTGCTGTACGGCACCGATCATCAGTCACCGATTCAACGTGATGTTGCCGAAGTGCTGGCGGGCCGCAGCGAGATGCGATTCTTCACCGACGAATACCGGTGCCCGGCTCACGCCGGCGACTTGGCAGCCGCGATAGTCGCCCTGGCCGACCGCCCGGAAGTGACCGGCATCTTGCACGTCGCCGGACCGCGGCGCTTAAGCCGCGCCGACCTTGCCCGCGCATTCGCAGCACGGATGGACGGCAGATCGGCCGAGTTGACCACCTGCTCGATCAACGAAAGTGGTATGTCGCGCCTGGCCAATGTCGTGCTCGACTGCAGCCTTGCCAACAGCTTGGGCATCCAATGCCGCTCGGTGGAGGATGCTCTGCGCTAGCGATTGCTGGGCGTTAGTAGACAAATAGCATGCGGATTTGTAGACTAATCGCGTGCCTGCTGCGACCACCACCATCCGAATCGATCGCGAAGTGCACGCCCGTCTTGTCCGCCTCGCGGCGGCCTCCGGCCAGCCATTGATCAACGTCGTCAGCGATGCAGCTGAAGCACTCGAGCGCTCGCGGTTTGCAGCCAGAGTCGGGCGCGAGATCGCGACGTTGCAAGCCGACAACGCTGCCTGGACCTCATATCTCGCTGATACAGAACTTGCAGCAGGCGACGGTGTCACCTGACGACATCTGGCTGGTCGACTTCGGTGATCCTTATCCGGGTGAACCCGCGGATAGTCGCCCTGCGCTCGTGCTGGGGCCGTCACGTCTCTTCCCCGACAACATGCCATTCGTGACTGTGGCACCGCTCACGACAACGCACCGGGGTCTGTCGCTTCACGTCGAAATCGAGCCAAGCCACGACAACGGTCTCGATTCCGTCAGCTACATCCAATGCGAGTTGATTCGATCGATAAATCGAAGCCGAATGGTTGCTCAACTCGGAATTGCGGAACAGGCGGCATGTCGCGATGTCGCCACCGTGGTTCGCACCCTGCTCGGATACTGACGCTCGGTCTCAAGAAGTCACGCACCGGAGAGCGTCACGTCGCGGATCACCAGGCTGACGCCGGCGGCTTGCATCGGCAGCCAGTCGACGTCGTTTCCGATCTCGGCCACATCGAGGAGCATGCGTTGCAGAGTGGAGGCGATCGTGAACTCGCGAATTGGTGCGCCGATTGCTCCGTTGGTGATCAACATTCCCGAAGCACCCACGGAGAAGTCACCGCTGATCGAGTTGACGCCGCTGTGCAATCCCTGCACGGATTGCACGAGCACGCCGTCGTCGATGTCGGCAATCAACGCCGGTTGATCGCGGGTTCCGGGTTGCAGCTGCAGCGCCATGCAGCCGACACCGGGAGTACCTTTGAAGCCGCCGCGCACGGCATTACCCGTGCTGCGCGTTCCGACTCGGCGCGCGCTGTAGGCGTTGTGCACGAAGGAGCGCAGCACACCATCGGCGATGAGGACGTTGCGGCGAGCCGCCAGTCCTTCACCGTCGATCTCAGTGGCGGTGTATGCAAGCGGATTGGTCGGATCGTCAACCAGCGTCACGAGCGGGTTCGCCACGTTCTCGTCCATGCGATCCTTGAAGAGACTGCGGCCCTTCGCGACCGCTTCCCCGTTCAATGTGCTGGAAATGACGCCGAGGAACATGGCCGTGACATAAGGGTCGAGCACCACCGTCACCCGCTTGCTGACCGGCTTGGTGGCACCGAGCAGACGAGTCGCCCGATCCGACGCCTCGCGAGCGGCTTTCGCCAAGTCGAATTCTGCGGGCGAGCGACCGACGCTGAACCCGAAACCGGACTGTGTCTCGTCGCCCTCGGTGGCAAGTGTGCCGACCGAGACGTAACAACCGTTCTCGCGCCCAGACCGGCGAACGCCGGTGGTGGAAGCCACCGCCGATTCAACTGCAACATCGGCGTAGCTCGAGTCCTCCACGCGGATCCGCGGATCGACACCGAGCGTGAGGCGTTCCAACTCCTTCGCGAACTGGATCTTGCTGTCGGCGGCGCAGGCAGCGAGCGACTCGTTCCACAACTCCTGGGCGACCACATCGACACCGTCGGGTTCGGCGAGCCCGACCCATTCGTCGTGAGTGCCGAACTCGACGTTGTCGCGCGCCTCAGCCAACACCTCCGCAATCGCCGAAACGTCGAGCGTGCCCGCGTAGGCGAACCCGGTACGACCGTCACGGATGATGCGAATGCCGATGCCTTCGCTCTGCGCACTCACGAAGTGCTCGAGCTCACCCTCGTAGACACGAACCTCGGTCTCGAGATCGCGGCTCACGTATGCCTCAACCTGTTCGCCTGGCTTAGCCCGAGCGACGACCCGATCGGCCATCGCCAGCAACTCGCTCATGCTGCCGTGCCGCCTATCGTCATCGACTTCACCCGCAAAGTCGGCTGGCCGTCGCCCACAGGAACACCCTGACCGTCCTTGCCACAGGTTCCGGGATTGCCCATCGCGAAATCGTTTCCGAGTAGATCGATGTCGCTGAGCACCTGCGGCCCGTTGCCGATGAGATTGCCTTCGCGTAGCGGTTCGGTGATCTCGCCGTCCTCTATCAGGTAGGCCTCGGTCATGCCGAACACGAAGTCGCCGGTTGCCGGGTCGACACTTCCGCCCCCCAACTTGGCGACGAACACGCCGTAGTCGGTTGCACGAACGATGTCGTCGGGTTCGTCGGCGCCGTTCAGCACATAGGTGTTGGTCATGCGCACCATCGGCAAGTGCTGGTAGCTCTGCCGCCGACCGTTGCCGCTCTGCGGTCGACCTTCATTGCGTGCGCGGAGGTAATCCCACATGTAGTCGGTCAACACGCCGTTCTCGATCAGGACGTTGTACTGGCTGGCGTGACCCTCATCGTCGAAGGCGATGGCGCCCCATTCGCCGGTCATCGTGCCGTCGTCGACCAGGGTGACCAAAGGCGACGCCACCAGTTGACCAACCTTGCCGCGATAGACGCTGGCTCCTTTGGCGATCGCGTCGGCCTCCAGGCCATGACCACACGCCTCGTGGAACAACACGCCACCACTGCCCTGTTTGATCACGACCGGCAACGCACCGCTCGGCGCCGGGCGGGCCTTGAGCTTGGTGATCGCTTGGCGGGCGGCGTCGCGAGCGAGCGCATCAACGTCGACCTTGTCGAACAGCTCGAACCCCATGGTGTGACCGGCGCTCTGATAGCCGGTCTGCATGCCGGAATCGCCGTCGACCACAACCATCACACGTACCAACGTGCGCACTTGCTCGTCGGTTGCGAGAACACCGTCGGTGTTGGCGATCAGGATGTGCTTGCGACTGTCGCCGTAGCCCGCGCTCACCTGCACGACGGCCGCCCCGGCGGAACGAGCCGTGTCGTCGATGCATTGCAAGATCGCCACCTTGTCGGCCTTGCGCACTTCATCGGGATACTTCGAAACCGGGCTGACGACGCGATCGGCGCTGCGGTTGAGCGCGATTGTGCGGGTCACGCCATCGCCTTGGCTTGCCGCTGTAGCAGCCGCCTGCGCGGCGGCATTGAGCCCAGCCTCGCTGAGATCGGCGGTGTGCGCGAAGCCGGTTGTGTCACCCTTGACGACACGGATGCCTGCACCCCGGTCGCGACCGCTGGTGACCTGCTCCACTCGGCCGTCATCGAGCGCCACCGACGTCGAGCGTTTGTCCTCCGCGTAGACCTCGGCGAAGTCGGCACCGGTGCGCACCGCCGAAGCAAGCACCCGTTGCAGCACGTCCTGTTCGATCACGCCGCGCAGCCTACCGAGCGGTCGCGCACGCAGCGTCGACGCTGTTCTCCAAAACTTGACCGCCATAACACTCAGGTGAAGGCGGCGGCGCGCCGATATTCAGTGCATGAGGACGAAACCGACAATTGGACGCGCTGTCGCCACTGCGCTAACGGTTGCCGCGGCTGGCGTCAGCGCCGGCTGCGTTCCGAAGGCCGGAGTCGACGGTGTCAAGGATGCCGGAACTTCAACATGCTCCGGCGAACGCCACCTCATCGAGCAAGCCGTCGAGGCCTACTACGTTCTCGAAGGGGAACTTCCACCCAGTGAGGCCGCGCTGGTGCCGAACTATCTGCGCACCGAGTCGGTGACGATGGATCTCGATGCTGATGGCAACGTCGTTGCCGCGCCCGGCAGCGGCTGCATCTGACCCTCGACTTGACGACCGTCATGAGTGACGACGGGTTGGTTCAGCCGAGATTGCTGGTGCGCGGGTAGATGTCGGTTGGATCGGTGAGTACGTTCACCATGTAAGGCACGCCCGCCGCGAACGCCCGATCGAGGGCGGGGCCGATCTGCGCCGGATCGCTGACGGTCTCGCCGGCACCGCCGAGCGCTTTCACGACATCGTCGTAGCGCAAGCTCGGCTGCAGATCACACGCAATGTCCCATCCGTAGATCGCTTGCATCGGATGCTTCTCCAGGCCCCAAAGACCGTTATTGCCGACGATCATCACCACCGGCAACTTGTGCCGCACCATCGAATCGACATCCATCAGGCTGAAACCAGCAGCGCCATCGCCGAGCAGCAACACGATCTGGCTACTCGGGCGAACGACGCGCGCCGCAATGGCATAGCCAGGCCCGTTGCCGAGACACCCGTACGGCCCGGTGTCAAGCCAGCAGCCGGGCTCGAAGACCTCCACGAACTTGCCCGCGTAGCTGGCGAAGTCGCCGCCGTCGCAGATGACCACCGCATTGCGCGCCAATCGCTTACCGAGTTCGCCGTAAATGCGGCTGGGCTTGATCGGTGACGCATCGGCGGTGAGCAGAACCGCGTCGGCCGCGCGCCCGTTCTCCTCCGCCGCCCGCAATTCGTTTATCCACGACTCATGATCGCTGCGTGATCCGGAATAGTCGGCAAGGCCGCGCAGCACGAGGGTGCTGTCGCCGACAACCGTCGGCACCTGCACGTGCTGCGCCCGTTGGTTCTCGGCGTCGACGACATGCGCCACCTGGGCGTTGCCGAATCGACCGAACCCGAGACGGAAGTCGAGGGGCGTGCCGAGGACTACAACCAGATCGGCGCGACCTTTGAGCAATGCGCGCGTGCGGAGGAACGCCAGCTCGTGATCTGCAGGAAGCACACCACGGCCGAGGCCGTTGAAGAAGCACGGCACCCGTAGGTTCGTTGCGGCCGCGGCAAGTTCCTCCCAGGCCCCATCCCAGTACACGTCACTGCCGACGATGAATGCCGGTCGCTCGGCGGAGGCGATGAGCGCGGCCAATTCGGCGACCTTGCCGGCATCGGGCACTGCCACCGGCCGCTGGTCTGTGTTCGGGAAGTCGCCGGCGGAAGGACCGAACGTGTCCAACGGGAAGTCGAGAAACGTCGGACCGCGATGTGCCGTCAGCGAGAACGTGGCTGCGGCGTGCACCATCGCGCCGGCGGAAGCTGCATCGTTCACGGTCGCCGACGACTTGGTGATCGGTCGCATCACCGGCACATGGTCAAACTCCTGCAGTGACCCACTTCCCCAGCGCAGCGCCGGAGCACGGCCACCGAGCACGACCAGCGGCGACCCGTTGAACCACGCCGAAGTCACCGCCGAGACTCCGTTGGTGATACCGGGACCAGCGGTCAGCGCGGCCAAGCCGGGGCGGCGCGTGAGCTTGGCGTAGGCCTCGGCCGCGAACGTGGCCGTCTGCTCGTGACGGGTGTCGACCACCTGCATGCCTTGGTCGCGCGCCGCCTCGTAGAACGGCCAGATGTGCGCGCCGTTGAGAGTGAACATCACGTCGGTCCCAAAACTCAGCATCGCCGCGACGGCCTGTTGCCCGGCATGACCATCGATGTGGGTGCTCGTCTGCGCAGTGTTCCTCATCTGGCCAGTGTTCCACGGCGGCAGCCCTTCGATGCCGTTGGCGGCTCGCCAGCTGAGCGGCGTTCTGCCGACGCAACGGTTGTAGCGTGGTTTCGTCATGAGGCTGCAACAGATTCGGCAACCGGCCGACCTAAGAAATCTGAGTCATCCGGAACTTGCCGAGCTGGCCGGTGAGATCCGCGACTTCATCGTGCAGGCCGTTTCGGAGAACGCCGGGCACCTCGGCAGCAATCTCGGCGCGGTCGAGTTGACCTTGGCGCTTCACCGAGTCTTCGATTCTCCCACCGACGCGATCCTTTGGGACACCGGCCACCAGGCTTATGTGCACAAGATCGTCACCGGTCGGCAAGCCGGTTTCGATCGGTTGCGCCAGGCCGGCGGACTCTCCGGCTACCCAAGCCGCGAGGAGAGCCCGCACGACTACATCGAGAACAGCCACGCCTCGACCGTGCTCTCCTACGCGTTTGGACTCGCTGCCGCGCGTGAAGCCGGTGTCGATGCTCACCGTCACATCGTCGCCGTCATCGGCGACGGCAGCATGACCGGCGGCATGGCCTACGAAGCGCTCAACAACATCGGCCACAGCAATCAGCGCGTAATTATCGTGCTCAACGACAATGGCCGCAGTTACGCCCCCACGATCAGCAACCTCACCGCCGGCCCGACAGCTCGCGAGCAGGCGATCGCCGATCACCCGAGCCTGCCGACCCGCATCACCGAGAAGTTGTCGCACAGCCTCACCAATATTCGTCTCAACCCGGTGTACGTGCGCCGCCAGCGTCGACTCGAGCAGTTCCTGCGCGATCTGCCCTACGTCGGCCCGCAGGCCGAGAAGAGCGTCGAGGCTTTCAAGGCCGCTGTCCGCGAGTTTCTGCAGCCGCCATCGTTCTTCGAAGCGCTCGGAGTGCGTTACGTCGGCCCGGTCGACGGACACGACACCGAGGAGCTCGAGCGCACTTTTCGCAACGCAGTCGAACTGTCGTCCGAGGGACCGATCGTGGTGCACGTCGTCACGCAGAAGGGTCGCGGCTACCCGCCGGCAGAAGACGACGATGAGAAGCACCTCCACGATGCTCCGATCTTCGATCCCGTCGTCGGGCCACCGCCGGCGGTTGTCACCGGCTACACACAGGCATTCGCCGAGGCAATCATCAAGGAAGCCGACGCCGACGCCAGAATCGTCGCAATCACCGCCGCGATGCCCGGCCCGACGGGACTGTTGCCCTTTCAAGCGCGGTTTCCCGATCGGTTTTTCGATGTAGGCATCGCCGAACAACACGCGGTCACCGCTGCCGCCGGTATGGCGATGGGTGGCTTGCGGCCGATCGTCGCGATCTACTCCACGTTCCTCAACCGGGCATGGGATCAGGTGGTTTACGACGTGGCCATGCATCGGCTGCCGGTCGTGTTCTGTCTCGATCGCGCTGGAATAACTGGCCCCGATGGAGCCAGTCACCACGGCGTTTACGACATGGCGTTGTTGTCGAAGGTGCCGGGCATGCGCGTGCTGGCGCCGTCGAGCGCGGAGGAATTGCAGTCGATGCTGCACGATTCCATCGAGCTCGCCGACGAAGGGCCGATCGCCATCCGCTGGCCGCGTGGCTCGGCCCATCACGTCGGCGAACAAGAAGTTGGCGCTGGTCTGCACGCCCGTCGTGTCCGCCAGGGCGACGGGTCGGTCTGCATCATCGCCATCGGCAAGATGGTTCCTGATGCCCTGAAGGCCGCCGACGCGTTAGGTGCGGGAGCGACGGTTTGGGATGCTCGTTGCTGCGCTCCGCTCGATCCGGAGATGATCGCCGATGCCTGCCTCCATCGTGCGGTTGTCACAGTGGAAGACGGCATTCGCGACGGTGGCATCGGAATAGCAATCGCTGACAAGGTGCACGCCGCAGCCAACAACGTGCCGGTGGAGGTACTTGGGGTGCCCTCGCGTTTCATCCCACAGGGATCCGCCGATCGCATTCTCGCCCAACTCGGTCTCGACGCCGACGGAATCGCCGCCGGCGCCCGTCGTGCGCTCGCACTTGCACCGCCGCAGCACTAGCCCA
>JACQZX010000084.1 GCA_016213665.1 Actinomycetota bacterium
CTCAGCCAGGTGTCGTTCATCATTGATGAGACACAGACCTACTGGATCGCGGTCGATGGTGTGGGGTTCGCGCGCGGCGAGACCGACGTGGTGTTCGATGTGCCGCCCGCTCCGCCACCGACGACCAATTCCCTGGTTTCGCTGTGCACACCGGTGCGAGTGCTGGATACACGCACGCCGGGCGGGCAAACCGTTGACGGATTGCACCAAGCAGTTGGTCAGATTGGCGCGAACACGTCGTATGAGCTGCCGGTGATCAATCGCGGCGGAGTACCTGCCGACGCGCAGACAGTGGTGCTGAACGTGACCGCGGTGTTGCCCATCGCCGCCGGGTTCGTGACGGTCTATCCATGTGGGCAGGCAGTGCCGAATGCGTCGAACCTGAACTTTGCGGCCGGCGATGTGATACCGAATTCCGTGTTGGCTCGTGTCGGTGATGGCGGCAAGGTCTGTTTGTTCAGTTCGGCGACCACCGACTTGCTTGTCGACGTCAGTGGCTACTTCCGGTCTGTGGTGTCGATGGTGCCGCTGGGCGCGCCGGGTCGGATACTCGATACGCGTTCGCCCAGCGGCCAAACCATCGACGGCATGCATCAGGCGGTTGGCGCGGTCGCGGCCGGCGGCGTATATGAGTTGCCGGTGCTCAATCGCGCCGGCGTTCCGCCTGCCGCGCAGACGGTTGTCCTGAATGTGACCGCGGTGCTACCGGCGGCTGGTGGTTTCGTGACGGTGTTCCCGTGCGGGCAGGCGGTGCCGAACGCATCAAACCTGAACTTCGTCGTCGGCGACGTGATTCCGAATTCGGTGTTAGCTCGCGTCGGCGACGGTGGCAAGGTGTGCTTGTACACGTCGGCGACCACCGACTTGCTTGTCGACGTCAGTGGCTACTTCGGTTCAGTGGTTTCGCTGACACCATTGGGTGCGCCGGCGCGGGTGCTCGATACGCGTTCGCCCAGCGGCCAGACCGTCGATGGATTGCATCAGGCGGTTGGTCAGGTCGCCGCCAACTCCACCTATCAGTTGCCGATCGCCGGGCGGGCGGGGGTACCCGCCGATGCCCAGTCGGTGGTGTTGAATGTGACGGCGGTGTTGCCCGGTGCCCCTGGTTTCGTGACGGTGTTCCCGTGTGGGCAGGCGGTGCCGAATGCGTCGAACCTCAACTACACGGTCGGCGACGTGATTCCGAACTCGGTGGTGGCGCGGGTGGGCAGCGGCGGGAACGTGTGTTTGTTCAGTTCGGCGGCGACCGACCTGTTGGTTGATGTCAGCGGTTACTTCGGGGCGGGTATTTGACCGGCTCACCGCCGGAACATAGCGTCACTGTGATGGCCAGAAGATGGGTCCTCGGTGTGCTTGCCCCCTTGGTCGCCTTCGTCTGGCCCGCGCCGGTTGGCGGGCAGTCGGCGATGGCCGCGGAGCCAACACGGGAGTGGGTGCAGACCGGCGATGACTCGGTCGTCGATGCCGAGACCATGGAGGTGATTCTGGCGAATCCGGTCGCGGAAGCTGTCGACGCGAGCGTCGCCGGCGGCCACTACCAGGCCGTTGAAGTCGGCGACGGTTTCAGCGTCTTCGGGCTGCGCAACTACGGCGATTACACGATCCGCCTTGTCACCAGTGGGGAAGGGACCATTGAGAACTACCGCGGCGAACTGGATCAGATGGCCGCTCAGGTCAACGCCAAGAATGGAACCAGCATTCGGGTGGCCGCAGGGACGGTCGCCGGTCCCGCTGATCCGCTCGACCTCGTTTCCGCGGTCGGCGAGATTTGGGTGATGATCTCCACGGCCTCGGGGTGCGGAGATCTCAGCGGTGGTGCTCTTGGGTGCGCGGGGCCAGACGGAGCCAGTGTGATCGAGGGCGAGTTTCGCTACGACGGGGGAGTCGTGTGGTTGAGCCCGACGCTTGATGCCAGCTGCGATCAGGTGGTCGTCAATCACGAGGTCGGTCACGCGCTCGGACTTGCCCACTTCAACGCCGATTATCAGGGCGTTGCGCAAGTGATGAAGTCGAGCACCGCCTGCACCTTCCCCGTCTCCTACCAGGCCGGCGACCTGAATGGCATTGGCTGGCTGGTCGAGCCGCAACCGGCCAACGATTCGGTGGCCAACGCCGAGGTTGTGTGTCCTCTCGATGCGAGCGTGTCGGCGGTCACCTGGTTCGCCACCAAGGAGGCCGCTGAGCCAGCCCACGCCGGGCAGGGGCCGCGACGGTCGGTGTGGTATCAGTACCTGCCGCTCGCCGGGCAGGACGGTGGTACGGCGACGATCTTCACTACCGGCGGGTCGACCGGCTTCGACACCGTGTTGGCGGTCTACCGCGGAGCGATGTTCTCGAACGTGATCCCCGTCGCCAGCAACGACGACTTCTCGGGCACACTCAGCCAGGTTTCGTTCACCGTCGATGCAACGCAGTCATATTGGATCGCCGTCGACGGTTTTGATTTCGAGCGTGGCCGCACCGGTGTGATTTTCGACTTCCCCGTTCCGGTCGATTCGTTCGTTCCGTTGTGCACTCCCTTCCGGCCGCTGGATACCCGCCCGTCTGGTCTTCCACTGGCGGCGAACACGACGTACGAATTGCAGGTCGCCGGCCTCGCCGGCGTGCCGGCGGACGCCGACTCGGTGGCGCTGAACGTGACCTCCGTGCTTCCGAGTGCCCCCGGGTTCGTCACTGTCTTCCCGTGTGGGCAGGCGGTGCCGAATGCGTCGAACCTGAACTTCGCGGCTGGTGATGTGATTCCCAATTCGGTGCTGGCGCGCATCGGCACCGCCGGCAAGGTGTGTCTGTTCAGCTCTGCAACAACTCACCTGCTCGTCGATGTCAGCGGATACTTCCCTGCGACCGATGCGTTCGTGCCATTGGGCGTGCCGGGTCGTGTGTTGGATACGCGCTCGCCGGGCGGGCAGACGGTGGATGGGTTGCATCAGGCGGTCGGCCAGATGGCGGCAAACACGACGTACGAGTTGCCGGTTCCTGGCCGTGCCGGTGTGCCCGGCGGCGTGGCCTCGGTGGTGTTGAACGTGACGGCAGTGCTGCCCGTCGCTCCCGGTTTCTTGTCGGTGTTCCCGTGTGGGCAGGCGGTGCCGAATGCGTCGAACCTGAACTTCGCGGCTGGCGATGTGATTCCCAACCAGGTGTTGGTTCGCGTTGGCACCGGCGACAAGGTCTGTTTGTACACCTCCGCCACGACCGATCTGTTGGTCGATGTGAGTGGCTACTTCATGGACACTGTCTCGTTGGTTCCGCTCACCGCACCGGCGCGCGTGCTCGATACTCGAGCGCCCAGTGGGCAGACGATCGACGGATTGCACCAAGCCGTCGGTCGTGTGTCGGCGAACTCCACGTATGCGTTACCTGTCGCCGCGCGTGGGGGCGTTCCCGGCGATGCCGGTTCGGTGGTGTTGAACGTGACCGCGGTGTTGCCGAGCGCCGCCGGCTTTGTGACCGTGTTCCCTTGCGGGCAGGTGGTGCCGACCGCGTCGAACCTGAACTACGCGGTCGGTGAGGTGATTCCGAACTCGGTGGTGGCTCGCGTCGGTACTGGTGGCAAGGTGTGTTTGTTCAGTTCGGCGGCGACCGACTTGTTGGTTGACGTCAGCGCTTACTTCGACTAGCGACACCTGCTTGCGGCCGCGTTAGCCTCGCGTCGGTGGGGAAGGCCGAGGCAAGCGCACGGTTCCGGCCGGAAATCGAGGGTTTGCGGGCGGTCGCCGTTCTACTCGTGCTGCTGTATCACGCACAGTTCGACGTGATGTCGGGCGGTTTCGTCGGCGTCGACGTGTTCTTCGTGTTGTCCGGGTTCCTGATCACCTCGCTGCTCCTTCGCGAGCTGGACCGCACGGGCACGATCTCGCTTCCGGCGTTCTGGGCGCGGCGTGCCCGGCGGCTGTTGCCCGCGGCCGGCTTGGTTGTGTTGGCGACACTCGTCGTCGGCCGATTGCTGCTCGACGGGCTCTCGCAGGGCGACCTGGCCCGCGACGCGATCGCGGCCAGCTCGTTCGTCGCCAATTACCGGTTTCTCAACGTCGGCACTGACTACCTTGCCGAAGGCCGCGCCGCCTCGCCGCTGCTGCACTACTGGTCGCTGGCCGTCGAGGAGCAGTTCTACCTGGTG
The DNA here is from genome assembly GCA_016213665.1 of Actinomycetota bacterium. GTDB lineage: Bacteria > Actinomycetota > Acidimicrobiia > Acidimicrobiales > Ilumatobacteraceae > UBA668. The sequence continues at coordinate 4,118 of JACQZX010000084.1, forward strand.
TGGCCGGGCTTGATGCTGCTACTCGTGAGGTTTGCCCGATTGGCACGCCGATCGCTGGTCGCTGTGCTGGCGTTGATGTGGGTTGCAACGTTGCTGTTGTCGGTGCAAGCAACACACGATCGGCCGATGTGGGCGTTCTTCATGCTGCCCAGTCGTGCTTGGGAACTTCTGAGTGGGGCAATGATCGCGGTCGTCGGTGGGTCGTTGTGGAAACGCGCCGACGGGTTGCGAGCAGTTCTCGGTTGTATTGGTTTGGGCACGATCATCGGCACCGCAGTGGCCTACGACGAGTCGACTGCTTTCCCCGGGCTCGCGGCAGTAGTTCCGGTTGTCGCAACCGTTGCGGTCATCAACGCGGGGGTTGTGGTCGGCGGTCCCGGTGCGCTGCTATGTATCCGCCCGATGCAATGGATCGGCGCTCGCTCTTATGCGATCTATCTCTGGCATTTTCCGGTGCTGCTGCTCGCCGCCAACAGGTACGGTCCGCTGTCGATTCCAGCGCGAATCGGGCTGTTACTCGCTGCCGTGGGCCTGGCGGCGCTGAGCTACTGGTTGATCGAGAGCCCGATCCGATTCGCTTCTGCGCTGGTCGCCAGTAGTTCCCGCTCACTGGTGATGGGCGCGTCGGTGGCCCTGGTCGGCGTCTTGGCGGCGACAGTGCTGCTGAACAACCCGCCGAGGTTGTCGACCGACGAAGTCGCCGCCGCCCCCACGCTCGTTACCGCAACTTCGAACGCCGAGGCGACAACCACCACCGCACGCGTGGACTCTGCGACAACGTCGACCATTCCGTTACCGCCGACCACCATGCCGCGCGCGAACACCGCCGATGCATCGCACGACAATCCTCCGGAACTCGCGGGTTTGATTGCCGCCAACCTGCCGTTGCTCGAGCAAGCGGTTGCAATCAAGAAGGTGCCGGCAAATCTCGATCCGAGCCTCGGGGAATCCAGCAAGGACCTTCCGCAGTTGTACGCCGACGAGTGCATTCTCGATGTCGGCGTGCCGGAACCGAAAGAGTGTGTTTACGGCGACCCGAGCGGTTCGGTGACGATCGTTCTGTTCGGCGATTCGCATGCCGCGCAGTGGATGCCCGCGATCAACCAGGTTGCCGTCGACCACGGTTGGAAGCTGGTTGTCCACACGAAGAAGGCGTGCCCCAGCGCCGAGATTCCTACCATCAAGGATCCCAATCGAACCGACTGCGCGCATTGGCGGGAAGCGGTGATTGCAGAGGTTGCAGCGCTGCGCCCGGATCTGGTGGTGATGTCCGGGTATCGCTACCAGGCTGCGCCCGGCACCGAGGGGCGCAGTCCCGACGAGGTGTGGAGAGCCGGCACCGAGCTGACGGTCTCGAAACTGCTTCCACTCGTCGACCATTTGTTGCTGATCGGAGACTCGGCCACACCGGCGCACCTCACTCCCTACTGCCTTGCGCACAACCTCACCAATGTGCCGAATTGTGTCGCTTCGCGCGATGAGGCGCTGCGGCCGAGCAGGCTGGCTGTCGAACGAGAAGTGGCCGCGAAGTACGACATCGACTTCATTCCCACGAGTGATTGGATGTGCACGGACAGCAGGTGCCCGGTGATTGTCGGCAACATCTTGATGTATCGCGACGACAGTCACCTCACGGCAACCGCGGCCAGGTTTCTGTCGCCATATGTGGAAGTCGCCCTCGTACACGCAATGACGTGACAGAACGTGATGCAACTAGAGTTCAGCCGTGAAGCACGCATGCAGGATTGGGGTGCAGTTGCCCGAGGTCGAGCGACTGGTGCCGTGGCCGGAATTGATCGCGATGGCCAAGGCCGCCGAGACCGTGGGGTTCGACTCCATCTGGCTTGGCGATCACCTGCTTTACGACCTTCCCGATGGTTCCGTGCGCGGGCCGTGGGAAGTTTGGACTTCGCTGGCCGCGCTCGCCGCTGTCACCGAGCGAGTGCAACTCGGGCCGTTGGTGGCCTCGATCGGTTTTCACGCGCCGGCGATGCTCGCCAAGCAGGCGGCAACAGTCGATGCCATCTCCGGTGGACGGCTGATCCTCGGCCTCGGCGCCGGTTGGAACGATCGCGAGTACCGGGCGTTCGGCTTTCCCTTCGACCAGCGGGTCAGTCGCTTCGAGGAGGCCTTCGGGCTCATCCGGCGCCTGCTCTCCGGCGAGACGGTCGATCACGCCGGCCGGTTCTACGAGGTCGTGGGTAGTCGCATCGACCCGCTGGCGCGGTCGGTAGCGCCGCCGCTGATGATCGGGTCGACCAGCCCACGCATGCTGTCGATTGCGTTGCCGCATGTGCAAGCGTGGAACGAGTGGTGGAGTCGTTACGGCAATACCGCCGAAGGATTCGCTCGCAAGGCCGCGCAGGTCGCTGAGATTTGTGCCCAGGTTGGTCGCGACCCTGCCGAGGTGCAGGCGACGGCTGCCGTTTACGTGCAAATCGCCGGTGGCTCCGGCCGAACGATGGGCTCGACCGAGAAGGTTCCGCCGCCGCTGCGCGGAACCCAACAAGAGCTAGCCGAGCAGCTGGCGCAGTTCGCGGCTGTCGGCGCCGATCACTTGCAGTTGGTCGTCGACCCGATCACGCAGGCAAGTATCGAGTGGCTCGGCGGCGTGTTGGAGTTGATGTAGCCCGGTCTGCTCGGCAGCGATCATGCCGGCAGCGTGACATCGAGCAGTTGTGCGTCGGCGGTCGGCTCGCTGAGGGTGTAGGCGACGTTGGCAGGTATCACGAAGCTGTCTCCTTCGCGAAGACGAACCGGCTCACCAACATCACAGGCGAGCGTGATTGCTCCATCGAGCACGAAATGGAATTGGAACTCGTTGTTGTGGGCGAGCGTGACGGCCGCCGGCATTCCGGCCGGTCGCAGAACACGCACGCCTGCAACTCCATCGGTGGCCGCGCCGATGCCGGTGTCGCGGCTTTCGTAACCGGCCAAGCGTGATGGCGCCCAGGTCGCGGTGAGCGCCTGGTGGAAGACGAAGCGATGGCCATCGGCACCGAAACCGCGCTCGCGGGCTACGACCCCGGTGGGCAGGGTCGTCCCCGGGTCGCCCCAGGTCTCGTGCTCGGCGGGACAGCCGATCTCTATCACCTGCATGCGATCGGAGGCATCGAGCACGCGATGGCGGATCGTTGACGGCTGCAGAAAACAGTCGCCCTCGTGCATCAGCATCGGCTCGCCTTGATCTTGGTAGGCGACTCGCACCCAGCCACGATGGCAATAGATCATCTGGAATCGCACATTGTGGAAGTGCACATAGTCGTTAACCGGCCCACCCTCATCGATGAGAATGTGCGAGGCGATGAAGCGTCCACCGAGTCGGCTCGGGATCAGATCGCGGTAACGCATACCTGCTCGGCCCTCACCGAAGGACTCGTCGCTGCTCGGGGCTCGGGTAACTACCAGTTCCTCGACCAACGGCGGGATCAGCAATGGCGATTGCGCGGGCGCGAATTCCAACACGGTGCCGTTTGGCGCGGTTACCTCGTGTGGCTCGATCGGGTCGGCGCACAGCAAACGCAATCTGCCGGGAGCGGCGTCGGAGCCAACCTGCAATCGAATTGTGAGGCCGTGCCCTTGGAGCACAGCCATTCGAGGGTGGTCGGCGGGCATGATCGTGCGAACGGCGAAGCCGTATGAGGCGAAAAAGCCAATCGTCGTCGAG
>JACQZX010000083.1 GCA_016213665.1 Actinomycetota bacterium
ACTTTTGCACCTCGGCAACCCACCGAGAAGTGACCCACGCCCAGGGACAAACGGGGTCGAAAAAGAACTCCAGGTCGGTCATGGCGGGCAGGCTACCGACGTTGCTGCGCACACCGACGAGCGCCGACGCGTGTACTCACAGACCTAGACGCGGGCGATCTCGCGCTCTTCGAAGGTCTCGATCAGATCGCCGGCCTTTAGGTCCTGGAAGTCGCTGAGACCGATGCCACACTCGAAGCCCTCGCGAACCTCGCGGGCGTCGTCCTTGAACCGCTTGAGCGACTGAATTGCGCCCTTCCAGATGATCGTGCCATCGCGAAGGAAACGCACCTTGGAGCCGCGAGTGATCTGTCCGGTGAGCACATAGCAGCCAGCGATCGCACCAAGCTTGGGCACCCGGAAGATTTCGCGCACCTCAGCCTCACCGGTGACAACTTCTTCGAACTCGGGGGCGAGCATTCCGATCATCGCCCGGCCGATGTCTTCGAGCAACTTGTAGATGATCTCGTAGGTGCGGATCTCGACACCCTCGGCGCTGGCGAGTTCGCGAGCCTTGCGATCGGGACGCACGTTGAAACCGATCAGAGTGGCGTTGGTCGTGGCGGCGAGGCTGATGTCGTTCTCGTTGATGCCGCCCACCGCGCGGTGAACGAACGCCAACTTCACCTCGTCGCGTTCCAGGCGCCGCAGCGCCTCGCTGACGGCCTCGAGCGAACCCTGCACGTCGGCCTTGAGGACGATGTTCAGAGTGGCAACCTCGCCAGCCTGGATCTGGTTGAAAATGTCTTCGAGCTTGACGCCGGTGTGCACGCGGGCATCGCCACGCTGGGCCTTCAACCGGTAACGCTGCTCGCGCGCTTCGGCCACTGTGCGAGCGGTCTTCTCGGTGAGGGAGCTACGGAATTCGTCACCCGCGTGGGGAACGCTCTGCAAGCCGAGAACCTGCACCGGGGTGCTGGGGCCAGCCGACTTCACCTGCTCGCCCTTGTCGTTGATCATCGCCCGCACTCGGCCCCACGCTCCACCTGCCACGATGGCGTCGCCGACCTTCAGTTCGCCCTTGTCGACCAGGATGGTGGCAACCGGACCGCGACCGGTGTCGAGGTTGGCCTCCAACACCACGCCTTTGGCCCGTCCGGCAGGGTTCGCGGTCAACTCCTCGACCGCGGCGACGGCTGCGAGTTGCGCGAGTAGGTCATCGACACCGAGGCCCTGCGCAGCCGACATCTCGACGACAATCGTGTCGCCACCCCACGCCTCGGGCACCAACTCCTGCTCGCTGAGCTGCGAGAGAACCCGTTGCACGTCGGCGTTCTCCTTGTCGATCTTGTTCAGTGCGACCACGATCGGAACATCGGCCGCACGGGCGTGGTTGATCGCCTCGATCGTCTGCGGCATGACGCCGTCGTCGGCCGCGACCATCAGAACCACAATGTCAGTGACCTGCGCGCCACGCGCGCGCATCTTGGTGAAGGCCGCGTGGCCAGGAGTGTCGAGGAATGTGATCTTGCTACCGCCGACATCAACCATATAGGCGCCAATGTGTTGCGTGATACCACCGGCCTCACCGGCCACGACATTGGCGTCGCGAATCTTGTCGAGCAGCGTGGTCTTGCCGTGGTCGACGTGTCCCATGATCGTGATGACCGGAGCCCGCGGCACCTGCAGCGACTCGTCGTCGTCGTCGCTGTCGTCGAACAGCGCTTGCAACTCCAGTTCTTCCTGCTGGCCCGGTTCCACCAGCAACAGGTCGGCACCGACTTCCAATGCGAACAGTTCCATCTGCTCGTCGCTGAGGGTCATCGTCGCCGTAACCATCTCGCCGTTCTGCAGCAGGAAGCGAACAACATCGGCGGCGGTGCGATTCAGCTTGGGCGCGAACTCTTGGGCCGACACGCCGCGCTCGACGATGATCGTGCCCTCGGGTACGGGGGCGTTGGTGGCGGTGTAGCTGCTGTTGTAGTTCGGCTGCATCTCGTCGAAATCGCGACGACGTCGGGCGCGGCTCTTCTTGCGCGGCGCACGCCTTTGACCATTCGGTCGGCCGCCGGGACCACCGGGCCCACCACCGGGGCGAGCGCCCCCAGGACCACCGGGACCGCCGGGGCGAGCCCCACCTGGACCGCCGGTTCCACCGGGCCCGGGGCGAGGGCCACCGAAACCACCGGGACGAGCCCCACCGGGGCCACCCGTACGAGGACCGTAACCACCAGGGCGAGCACCGCCGGGACCGGCAGGGCGCGCGCCCGGGCCACCCGTGCTCGCCGGGCGGGCGGCATATCCACTACCCGTGCGCGGGCCGGTGCCACTCGGTGCGCCAGTCGTCGGGCGCTGACCACCCGGGCGCAAACCGCCGGGCGGCGGCGGAATCGTCTTGCCGGAAGCCGACAGTGCGCGACCACCCGGCGGTGGCGGCGGAATCGCGCGGCCAGAGGCCGCGGTCGGCCGTGCCGGACTGGCGGCCGGACGCGGAGGCGCCGCTGCGGCAGTATGACTCGGCACGTCGGCGCCAGGGCGCGCCGCAGGGCGCGGTGGTTCGCCAGCCGGTGGCCGGCTGCTGGTGATGCGCGTCATCGATGGCGCCGGCGCTGCAGGATTCGACGCGGCCGGGGCGACCACTGATTGTTCCGCTTTCGGCGCCGCGGCCGCCGGAACCGAAGTCTTCGCTACCGCTGTTACCGCCGACTCGGCCGCGGTCGGACCCTGCGGCGTTGCACCGGCAGGCTGCTTCGCAACGGCCGCCTTGGGGGCGGCGGCCTTCGCAGTCGCCTTGGCTACCGTCGCCTTGGCTACCGTCGCCTTGGCTGTCGTCGTCTTGGCTGTCGTCGCCTTAGCGGTCGTCGCCTTGGGCGTGGCAGCTTTCGCCGGTGCCTTGGCACCGGTCTTCTTGGCCGCCTTGACGGGCTTGGGCTCCTCGGGCTGCTCGGCGCGCGTCAGACCGTCTTTTTCCGCGCGGCGGCGGAGACGGTCGCCCTGCGCCTCGATGAGCGTCGAGGAGTGACTCTTCACTCCAACGCCCATCTTCTCGCAGAGCGCCATCATCTCCGCATTCGTCATTCCGAGCTGTTTTGCCAGCTCGTGCACGCGCATGTTCTTCGCCAAAACTCGTTTCAGCCTTTCCTAGACGTCGGTGCGCCGGGAGCTACCCCGACGATTGACGATTCTCTCATGCCAGCTTCGGTCATGTGTGTGTCGGTTGTATGTACTTCGGCCAGCGCGACGGCAACCGAATCGCCCAGGTCGCGCAACGCATCTTGTGGCACCGAGCACTTCCACGACCTCTCGAACGCGTTGCGACGCAGTGCGGTGTGGAAGCACGCCATCGAACACAGCCATGCACCCCTGCCGGCCGCGCGGCGACCGACCCGCGCACCTTGGGGACCAACGGCGCAGCGCACCAATTCAGCCTGCGGCCGCGACTGGCGGCAGCCGATGCAGGTTCTGTACGGGGCGGCGGATCGGGTGTCAGACGTTGTCATCACCCGCTTCGGGGGTCGCTTGATCGGCATCGACCTCGATGTCATTCTGGACGGCTGATGCCGCCTCGTTCGCTTCATCGGTGGACTCGACGGCCGACGCCGCCTCGTTCCACTGCGCCTGGGTGAGGATCGTGCCGTCGGCGGCGTGCCACTCGAGTTCGCCGGTCTCGGCGTTGGGTGCCCACTCGCCCTCTTCGTAGTCGGCGTCGTCGATGCCCTCGGCGGGCTGCGTCTCGCCGCGGATGTCGATGCGCACTCCCGTCAGCCGCGCCGCGAGGCGGGCGTTCTGACCTTCCTTGCCGATCGCCAGGCTCAACTGGTTGTCGGGAACGATCACATCGGCCTGCGTCGCGTCATCGCTGATGATCACCGCAGTAACTCGGGCCGGTGAAAGCGCCTTGGCAACGAAGTCGGCGAGATCGTCGCTGAAGGGCACGATGTCGATCTTTTCGCCACGCAGTTCGTTGACGACCATGCGCACCCGACCGCCGCGGGCGCCGACGCACGCCCCGACAGGATCGACATTGTGATCGTTGCTCCAAACGGCGATCTTGGTGCGGTGACCGGGTTCGCGAGCGCAACCCTTGATCTCCACGATTCCGTCGGCGATCTCGGGCACCTCCAACTCGAAGAGGCGCTTGATGAGTCCGGGATGCGTGCGGCTGACCACGATCTGGGGACCCTTCGCCGTCTTGCGCACTTCAACGATGTAGGCCTTCACCCGATCTCCGGGAACCGGTCGTTCGAACGGAACCTGTTCGGCCTTGGGCAACAAACTCTCAACCCGACCCAGGTCGAGCAGGGTGTAGCGATCGTCGGCCTGCTGAATGATGCCAGTGACGATGTCGCCCTCACGGTTGGCGTACTCCTCGAACTTCCGGTCGCGCTCTGCCTCGCGGATGCGCTGGCTCATCACCTGGCGAAATGTTTGCGCGGCGATGCGGCCCAATTCCTCCTTCTTGGGTGTGTCATCGCGTTCGTTCACCCAATTGCCGTCGTCATCGAGATCGAAAGCAATGAAGGTGAACTCGAACGTGTCGGGGTTCACCTGCACTTCCACCTCCGCGGCGGCACCCGGGCGACGCTTGTAAGCCGTAGCCAGTGCGTCCACGAGTACGTGCAGCAAGGTGTCGACCGAGATGTTCTTCTCGTTCGCCAGCATCTTGATGGCCTCTGACATGTCAAGGCTGCTCACTTGGCCAACTCCTTCTTGCTAGTGGGCTTTGCCGCTTTCTTGCCGGGCTTGGGGCCGGGACCCCACGTGAACACTGTTCGGGCCCGATCGATCTGCTCGTAAGCGACGGTGCGCTCGGCCGCGCCGTCAGGCCGGTCGTCGTCGACCCGACCGTCGTTGAGCCTGATTGTGGCGCCGGCATCGTCGGCGGCGACGAGCACACCTTGCAGGCGACGATCGGAATTGGTGGTGTCGCGCAGGCGCAATGCCACCTCCTTGCCGACCTCGCGGCGAAAGTGTTCCGGTGTTCGCAGCGTGCGCTCGAGCCCCGGGCTGGTGATTTCGAGCGTGTAGTGGCCAGGAATCGGATCGTGGTGGTCGAATTCGCGCCCGATGAGGCGGGTCGCCAATGCAATCGTGTCGAGATCTACCCCGGCCGTGCTTCCGGCGGGCGTATCGATCGTGATGCGCAGGGTGCCACCGCGGAACTCGAGGTCGTAGAGGTCGAGTTTGAGGTCGGCGATGATCGGCGCGACCAACGCGCGAACCCGCTCGATTGTCTGTGGCTCGCTCATTGCTCTCGACCTCCTCTCGTTTGTAGCTTCCTGCCGAAAGCCCCTTTGCCCGAAACAAGGGCTTTCAGTAAAGAAGGCGTGGGCCCAGAGAGCCCACGCCTTCAGTTCGTTGAACCTCAAAGACCGCTCCAGTATAGCGCCTGGCCGGTAGTGTGCGGCCTGCCGTGTTGCGCGGCGCGACCCCGTTGGTCGCTCCGAATCCAAATCCCATTAGGCCTGACGAGGTACCTGTGCTGCGAATGTCGACGCTGTTCGTGCGTACCTTGCGCGAGGACCCTGCCGACGCCGAAGTGGCCAGTCACCGCCTACTCGTTCGTGCCGGCTACATCCGCCGCGCGGCCCCGGGAGGCTTCACGTGGCTGCCCCTCGGCTGGCTCGTTTTCCGCAATGTCGAGCGGGTGATCCGCGAGGAAATGGACCGGGCGGGCTTCCAGGAGGTGCACTTTCCGGCACTTCTCCCCCGCGAGCCGTACGAGGCAACGGGCCGCTGGACCGACTACGGCGACAACCTCTTCCGGCTGCAGGACCGACGCGGCGCCGACATGTTGCTGGCGCCGACTCACGAGGAAATGTTCACGCTGCTGGTGAAGGACCTCTACAGCAGTTACAAGGATCTGCCGCTCGTCATCTATCAGATTCAGAACAAGTTCCGCGACGAGGCGCGGCCGCGTGCCGGGCTATTGCGCTGCCGCGAGTTCACGATGAAGGATTCGTACAGCTTCGACATCGACGAGGCGGGCCTGGAAGCGAGCTACCAGAAGCATCGCACCGCCTATCAACGAACCTTCGAGCGACTGGGCATGCCTTATGTGATCGTTTCGGCGATGAGTGGTGCGATGGGGGGATCGGCGAGCGAGGAGTTCCTCGCACCGATGGCGGTCGGCGAGGACAGCTACGTGCGGTGCACCAGTTGCGATTATGCAGCCAACACCGAAGCGGTTCGGGTCGCGCCTCCTCGGGCCCTACCACTCGATGGCCCCGCTGCCGAAGTCGTCGACACCCCCGATACCCCGACCATTCAGACCTTGGTCGATCTGTTCAACGCTCGCGGCGACTTGCGTCGCCCGGATCGCGACTGGGTCGCCGCCGACACGCTCAAGAACCTGGTCGTGAAATTGAAGCACCCTGACGGCAGCACGACGGCGCTCGCAATCGGAGTTCCGGGTGATCGCGACGTCGACATGAAGCGGCTCGAGGCACAAGTGTCACCCGCCGAGATCGAGCCGTTCAGCGAGGAAGATTTCGCCAACAACAAACATCTCGCCAAGGGCTACATCGGTCCCGGGGCTCTCGGCGAAGACAAGCCGGCGCGCATCCGTTTCCTTGTCGACCCGCGCATCGTCGATGGCACGCGGTGGATAACCGGCGCCGACAGTCCCGGTCGCCACGTCAGAGACCTCACCATGGGCCGCGACTTCACACCCGACGGCATCATCGAAGCCGCCGAGGTTCACGACGGCGATCCGTGTCCCAACTGCGGCAAGCCGATGGAGATCGCGCGTGGCGTCGAGATCGGCCACATCTTCCAGCTCGGCCGCTTGTACGCCGAAGCTCTCGGACTCACTGTGCTCGACGAGCACGGCAAGACCCGGGTGGTGACGATGGGTTCGTATGGCATTGGCGTGTCTCGCGCCGTCGCGGCAGTCGCCGAGTTGAACCACGACGACAAGGGCCTGATCTGGCCACGCGAGATCGCACCTGCCGATGTTCATATCGTCGCCACGGGTAAGGCCACCGATCCGCAGCTCCCCGCGGCCGAGTCATTGGCCGCGCAGTGCGAGGCGGCCGGTCTGCGCGTACTGCTCGACGATCGCATCGGCGTGTCGCCGGGAGTGAAGTTCAACGATGCCGAACTGGTGGGCGTTCCTACCATCGTCGTCGTCGGCAGGGGCTTGGCCGACGGCCTAGTGGAAGTAAAGGATCGCCGCACCGGTCAGCGCTCGGACGTGGTGCTCGCCGAGGTGGTTTCGGTCCTTCTCACCCGCTGAATTCTGCTGTGTGACTTTCGGCCCTGGCTGAGCGCCGGGTGGCGCGGTCTCATGGCTCCATGAAGCTGCTCCTCATCGAATCCACACCGGGCAACGCAAGCGAGCTCAGCGCGCAACTCACCGCCGACGGCCATCATGTCTTGCAATGCGCCGATGACAGCGGAGGTCCCTGCCGGGGCACCACGCAACACACCGACTGTCCGTTGGAAGAGCACATCGACTTGGCGATCCTCACCCGCGAGCACGGCGCGCAGCACACGTTGGCCGAGATGGGCGCGGTGTGCGCCACCCGCCACCGGGTTCCGTCGGTTGTGATCGACCCGACTCAGATCCAAGACGAGATGCCGAGCGTCACCGTGGCCAAGGCCGTCGCCGAACGCGCTGTCGAGGCCGGTTACGCGGCGGCGGTGCGAGAGGAACTTGCGATGCTGCCGGCGGTGGTCGAGGTCCGGCGCCTGCCCGACCATGTCCAGGTGCACGTGCAGTTGCCCGCGAGCCAGAACAGCCCGGCTGCGATCTCCGCGGCCGCCGACCGCGCCCGCGCCGCCGTGCGAGCGCACGATCCGTTCGTGCAACGCATCGACGTCGCGATCGGCTGCTACCCCGACTGAGTGGTCAGACCTGCGGCTGTGGCCAGCCGCCGGGATCGCCGTTCATCCCGCTGTTTGCGCGCGCCTTCGAAAGCAATTCCTCGACGATCGAGCCGAGCTTGGTCGGATCGTCGACTGGAGCGTGGCGCGGGCCGCGCACCCAACCCTCGGCGATCGCAAGGGTTTGGCCGCTCGCCTCGAACACGCGACCGGTAACGGCCGACGACTCCTCGCTGGCGAGCCAGGTGACGATCGGGGCAATCCACCGCGGCGAGCGCATCTCGCGTTCCTCCTCTGTCTCGGGTGCCGGGCCAAGTCCTTCGGTCATGCGAGTGAGCGCCACAGGTGCAACGGCATTCACAGTCGCGCCGTACCGGCCCAGCTCGAGCGCGGCGATCTGGGTGAACGCGGCGATGCCGGCTTTGGCCGCGCCGTAATTCGCCTGGCCGGGGTTGCCATAGATGCCGCTGACCGATGTCGTGTTGATGATGCGCGCCACGACGGGCTTGCCGGCTTTGGTCTGATCTCGCCAGTAGGCGGCGGCCCAATGAGTGGGCGCGAACGTTCCTTTTAGATGCACAGCTATGACGGCGTCCCACTCCTGCTCGGTCATGTTCACCAGCATGCGATCACGCAGGATGCCGGCGTTGTTGACAACGGCGTGAAGGGTGCCGAACGCTTCGACAGCGGTATTGACCAGCCGTTCCGCTCCCTCCCACGACGACACGTTGTCGTGGCTGGCGACCGCCTCGCCGCCTTTCGCCTTGATCTCCTCCACGACCTGCTGCGCCGGGCCGAGATCGGAACCCGCGGCACCCGTGCTGCCGTCGACGGCCGCACCTAGGTCGTTGACGACCACCTTCGCCCCGTGAGCCGCGAGGCTGAGCGCGTGCTCGCGGCCGATGCCGCGCCCAGCGCCGGTGACGATTACAACTCGCTCTTCGCACAATCTTTTCATTGGCGCATCATAAGGTGGACCGAATGTCTCACCACGATCCGTCCGAATCCGTTGCCGCGGTCACGGACGTGCTCGTGATCGGCGGCGGTCCCGCTGGGGCGACAGCCGCAACCATGCTGGCCCGTGCCGGGCGCTCGGTGATGGTGATCGACAAGTGCGTGTTTCCCCGCGACAAGTGCTGCGGTGATGGATTGACCACTTTGGCGTTACGCGAGCTGGAGGCGGTCGGGCTGACATCTGCCATGGTGCCCAACTGGCAGATCGTCAATGAGGCCTGGCTGCGATCGCCTTCGGGACGCGAGGTTTGCCTGCCGCTGCCGCAGAACGGAACGTTCGGTGCGACGGCTCCGCGCCGCGAGTTGGATGCGGCGCTGTTGCAGTTGGCGCGCGCGGCCGGGGCCGATGTCCGCGAGGGTTGCGCGCTCACTGGTATTACACAATCGACAGGTGGTGTCGACTCCTGGCTTGATGTCGCGGTGAACGGCATCGGCTCGATACGCGCGTCGCATGTCATCGCGGCCGACGGAATGTGGTCACCCACACGCAGGGCCCTCGGGTTGGCCGAGCCCGGCTATCTGGGCGAGTGGCACGCCTTCCGGCAGTACGCCTGCGGCGTCACCGGCCCGGCAGCGCGGCGGCTCTATGTGTGGTTCGAACCCGACTTCCTCCCCGGGTATGCGTGGAGCTTTCCGTTACCAGGCGGACGCGTGAACCTCGGCTTCGGCGTGTTGCGCGACGGCGCGCGCGACGGCAAGTCGATGAACGCCGATTGGGCGAGCCTGCTCGACCGTGCGCACATTCGTTTTGCACTCGGACCCGACGCTCAGTTGGAGGGTCGCGTCGCCGCCTGGCCGATACCTGCCGGCATCGACCGAGCCACGCTTACCAGTGGCCGCGTGTTGTTCGTCGGTGATGCGGCGCGTGCGACCGATGTGATGACCGGCGAGGGCATCGGCCAGGCGATTCTCACTGGCCGCCTGGCCGCGGAAGCGATCGCCGCCGGTGGCTCCGAGTCCGCGATCGGCGGCGCCTACGAACGATCGGTCAGGGCACACCTGCTGGCCGATCACCGAATGTCGAAGGTGCTCAACCGCTGTCTGAAGCGGGCATGGGTGGCTCGGGGTGCCGTGCGCGCCGTCGCGCTCAACAGCTGGACGCGACGCAACTTCGCACGCTGGATGTTCGAGGACGAACCCCGAGCCGTGCTCTTCACGCCCCGACGCTGGCACCGCCGGTTCTTGCACCAACCCGGCCCCTACCGCTGAAAGTCCTGATCCGGGGGTTTCCTGCGTGCCGGGGGTTTCCTGCCCGCAGGCGTGCACGAAACCCCCGGACTCACGCCGCGACCACGGCGACACGCTTGCGATAGTTGGTGGCGAGTTCGTCGAACAAGGCTTCCGGGTTGAGGAGGTCTTCGTCGGTGACGCTCTCGATCTGCCAATCGATGCGGTGCAGTTGCCTGATTCGTCGTTTGTCGCTAGCGACACCTTCCGGTCGGTTGTGTCTCGGATGCACGTCGACCTCGACAGCCCAACGGGCAGCTGGCACGGCCAAGTCGATGCGGATTTTCGTGCCGTTGGGGAGTTGTAGCGGACGGTGTTGTGGCTCGACCGGAACACCTCGCGCCAGCAGCCCGTGCAGCACGAGTATTTCTGGGTGCGACTCGACCGGCTGGCGATCACCGCGCTGAGACATCGCACTCATGAACGACTCCGACCCTCGCCGCGACGGGTGACACAACCGACGGGCAACACCTCCGAGTTCATCGACTGAGCAATACCCGAGCTGCAGCACCTGGTCGATCACCGATGCAAGGTTGAGCGGCTTCAGGTCAGCTGCTAGATCGAACAACAATCGTGACCAGCTGGCAACGCGCATCCCGTTGTCGAGCACCCTCACGTCGAGCGACCCAACCTTTGTCGACTGTCGCATGAGGACTCCAGCGGGGATGTCAATTCGTGCGTCGTGTGGGATGCAGAAGTGAACCAGCGAAGCTCGTGGCATCCGTCTCAGGCCTAAGTACCCACCAGCCGTCGGCCCGGTGATGAAGCCCCTTGGATGAGCAAGACTGAGGGCGATCAAGCGTTGTTCGAATGTCGGTCGCCTGTTGGCGACGCGATACACCGACTTGAACGGATGATCAAGAACGCGATCGTCAACAAGTTTTCGACGCGCAGTTCGACCGATGCCGCCAGCTTCAAGCTGGCTGGACGTCACGTGACCAAGTTGACGTTGCAACGTTGCGAGCGTGGTCGCTCCAAAAGTCGCCATGGAATTTCTCCCCTCTGTAGAGCACAGGGGGAAGCCGCGCGGAGAACATACCGCCAGCCGTCGAAATTCCTCCTCTTGTTGCGGCGGCCGCCTCACGGGGGGTTTCCTGCCCGCACGCACGCCTGAAACCCCCGGGCTACGCCAACCTGCAGGAAACCCCCGGCACGAAACCCTCGGGCATGGTTGGGCAGGAATGGGGCTAGTACGGTCGCGGCATGGCACTGAAGACCCGGCTGACGGAATTGCTAGACATCGAACACCCGGTGATGCTCGCCGGCATGGGTGGTGTCAGCTACCACCGCCTCGTCGCCGCCGTCAGCGAGGCCGGAGGCATCGGCACACTCGGGGCAAGCACGATGGCCGTCGACGAACTTCCCGAGGAGATGGCGAAGGTTCGTGCCGCAACATCGAAACCGTTCGGCGTCGATCTGCTCACGGCCCTGCCCGGCCAGGTCGAGGCAGGAATCGAAAGTGTCATCGACGGCGGGGCACGCATATTCGTAGCCGGGTTGGGGGTTCCGCGAGAGGTGGTCGACCTGTTGCACTCGAAGAACATCCTTGTCGGCAGTATGTGCGGCAAGGTGCGCCACGCAGTCAGCGCCGTCGCCAGCGGAGTCGACTTCGTCGTCGCCCAGGGAACCGAAGCCGGCGGGCACACAGGCACCGTCGCGACGCTCACGTTGGTTCCAATGGTCGTTGATGCCGTCGGCCATACCGTGCCGGTCGTCGCCGCCGGCGGTCTCTTCGACGGCCGCGGCCTTGCTGCTTCGCTGGCGCTCGGCGCCGACGGAGTGTGGATCGGTACGCGGTTCATCGCGACTCCCGAAGCACGCGCCGTCAAGGGATACAAGGAAGCTCTGCTGGCCGTCGCAGAAGACGGCACCGTCATCAGTCGCTCGTACACCGGCAAGACATGTCGTGTTGTGCGTAACGATTGGACGAACCACTTCGACGAACACCCTGAGGAACTTCAGCCGTTCCCGCAACAAGTGCTGGCCAGCACCAAGGCGGGGGCGAATCATCTCGGCGCCAAGGACGGGACAACCGTCGATGTGACTCGCGAGTTCATGCCTTGCGGCCAGGGGGCGGGGGCAATCGATGAGTTGATCCCAGCGGGAGACATCGTGCGGCAGATGGTCCGCGAGGCGGAGGAGACGATGGGGCGCATCGCCGCGGTGCGCCGGTGAAGGCCACCAACGACAGGTTGAACGCCGACACAGTCGTACACGAACACGTCGATGAGGTGTGGTCGCGCGACATCGTGCCGACATTGCACGACTACATCCGCATTCCATGCGTGTCGGTTCTCTACGACCCCGACTGGAAGTCGCACGGTTACCTCGATGACGCGATCGCCCTCATTCGTGAATGGTGCGCAGCGCGCGAGGTCAGGGGCCTCTCGGTGGAAGTCGTCGAGCTTCCCGGCCGCACCCCGCTCATCATCTGCGAGGTGCCGGCCTGCAACGGCGGGGCCGACGACGACACCGTGGTGATTTATGGCCATTGCGACAAACAGCCGGAAATGACCGGGTGGCGCGCTGACCTCGGCCCATGGAGTCCGGTGATGGAAGGCGATCGCCTCTACGGCCGCGGTGGCGCCGACGACGGCTACGCAGCATTTGCCTCACTGCTCGCGATCGAGGCTGCGCAGCGTGCCGGGCTTGCGCACTCCCGGCTGGTGGTTCTGATCGAAGCCAGCGAAGAGAGCGGCAGCCCCGACCTTCCCGCCTACCTGGAGGCCCTCGCCGACCGCATCGGCTCGCCGACGTTCGTGCTCTGCCTGGATTCGGGCTGTCTCGACTATGAACGCATGTGGGTCACGACCTCACTGCGCGGCATGGTCGGCGGAACGCTGAGCGTTGAGATCCTCACCGAGGGAGTGCACAGCGGCGAGGCCAGCGGCGTGGTGCCGTCGTCCTTTCGCATCGCGCGCACGCTTCTCGATCGTCTCGAGGACAGCAGCACCGGCCAACTGCTGCTGCCCGAACTGCACACCGACATACCGGCCGACCGCTTCCAACAAGCCACCGATACCGCCGACGAGTTCCCAATCGGTGGCCACTTTCCCTTCGTCGACGGCGCCCGGCCGATGGTGGATGATGGTGCGCAGCAGTTGCTGGCGCGCACGTGGCGGCCCTCGCTGAGCGTCACCGGAGTCGACGGTATTCCGCCGGTCGCATCGGCAGGAAATGTCCTGCGACCGAATACCGACCTACACCTCAGCGTTCGACTCCCACCGACCTGCGACCCCGATCTCGCGCTGGCAGCGATCGAGACGTGCCTGACCCACGACCCGCCCTACGGCGCACACGTCCGATTCCTCAATGGTCACGCCGGACCCGGCTGGAACGCGCCGCCGTTTGCCGAGTGGTTGGCAGACGCGCTGGCCGCCATCGGCGAACGGGCATTCGGGAAGGCGACACGCGCCTTCGGCGAAGGTGGCTCGATCCCGTTCATGGGGATGCTCGGTCAGCGCTTTCCCGATGCACAATTCGTGATCACGGGTGCTCTCGGACCCGGATCGAACGCTCACGGCCCGAACGAGTACCTGCACGTGCCAACGGCAAGGCGCCTGACCGAGTGCCTTGCCCACTTGTTGCACGCTCACGCCACTAGATGAACCCTCCGCGCCAACGATGATTCGGCTGCTACGCAGCAACCCTGATCTGCGCGCACTCTTCTTCGGACAGGTGATCTCGTTCATGGGCGACTGGTTCACCTTCGTTGCCCTCACCGGAATCATCAAGGAGGCCACCGACAGCGAGTTCCTCGTCTCGCTTGCTTACGTCTCATTCACGCTGCCCGCGTTTCTGGCGACTCCAGTGTCCGGCTCGATGGTCGATCGCTTCGACCGCCGACGATTGGTGATCGTCGTGTCGATGCTGCAGGCCGTAGCCGCGGTCGGTTTGTTGACTGCTACGACCGCCCGCGTGTGGCCACTGTTCGTGTTCCAAGGCGCGATCAGCGCGCTAGCCGCAGTCGTGAAGCCGGCGATCGACGCCGGCGTTCCGAACCTCGCGCGCAGCCCGGAAGAACTACGCGCCGCCAACGTGTTGTTCGGCAGTACATGGGGAGTGATGCTCGCCGTCGGTGCTGCTGTCGGCGGCGCCTTCAGCGAAACCTTCGGACGTCAGGCGGCGTTCATCGCCGACGCTGCCTCCTTCGTGATCGCGGTCGGACTGTTCGCGCTGATCCGGCGACCGATGCAAGAGGCCCGAGCGGCCGGCACGCGTTCAATTCGACCCTTCGCCGACATGTCGGAGGCGATTCGGTATGCGCGCGAGGACAAGGCGGTGCTTGCACTGCTGGCCAGCAAAGGCACGTTTGCTATCGGCGCCGGTACTGTCAGCCAGCTACCGGTCCTTGCCACCGCCGTGTACGGCTGGAAGGACGGCGGCACCGGATTACTGTTCGGCGCCCGCGGTGTGGGCACCGGTCTCGGCCCATTGATCGCCGCCAGGTTCACCAAGGGTGACCTTTCAAAGGTGCTGCGGATCTGTGGTCTCGCCGGCATCGCGTTCAGCATCTGTTACCTCGCCGCCGCGTGGTCACCGACAATCTTCATGGCCGCGGCCCTCATCGGCGTGGCACATCTCGGCGGAGGAGCGCAATGGACGTTGAGCACCTACGGCTTGCAACTGCGTACCCCCGACCACATCCGCGGTCGCGTGATGGCCGGCGACTACGCGATTCTCACGCTCACGCTCTCGGTGACTGCAATGGCCGCCGGTCTTCTGGCCGAACTCGCGGGTGTGCGTTGGACCATCACTGCCTTCGCCGGGGCGGCTGCATTCGCTGGGTTCGCCTACTTGCTGTTGACTCGCGGTGTGGTGACGAGCGCGGCGAAGCTAGGCGCCGGCGATGCTGTCGACAATCGTAGGCAAGGCGGGCCGCATGCGACTGCGCGGGAGCTTGATCGGTAGCTCGGCTCGGATCTGATCGTCGACGTCGTCGGGAATGTGGTTCGGAAAGTGAGTCGCCAACACCTCTTGAACCTTGGCAATGGCGCGATCGATCACCTTCGGTCGACCGACCTCGTTCCACTCCTTGGGACTGAGTCGGTCGCCCACCGCCGGATAGATGTACTCCGTCTGCATCAGCTTCAGCGTTTGGTCGGAGCCGAGGTAATGGCCCGGGCCGTCCACGACCGCTGCTCGAATCACTTCCACCGAAAGCGATTCGTCACTGACGTCGATCGCCTTGATCG
>JACQZX010000085.1 GCA_016213665.1 Actinomycetota bacterium
GGTTTCGATTGCGTCCTTGCCGCATCTGGTGGCGAACTCGATGGCCGTGGCGATCGTTTTGTCGCTGGCCGTGACTGGTCGCACCACCTCCACGAGCGTCATCACCGGTGCCGGGTTGAAGAAGTGGATGCCACATACCGACTCGGGTCGCTGCGTCGCCGTCGCCAGCTCGATCACCGGCAGGGTGCTGGTGTTGGTGGCGAGAATCGCGCCAGGTTTGACGAGTCTGTCGAGGTCGGCGAATAGTGCTCGCTTGACGGCGAGGTCTTCGACCACCGACTCGATGACGAGGTCGCAGTCGGCGAGTGCGGCGACGTCGTCGGTGACGGTGATGCGAGCCAGGATTGCGGAGCGGTCTTCCTCGCTCGCTCGTCCGCGCGCGATGGCTTTCACGAGAATCCGGTCGATGGCGACCATCATCTCCCTCGCCGACTCCAGTGAACGTGATCGCAAGATGACCTCGTAGCCGGCACCGGCGGCGACTTCAGCCACGCCCGACCCCATGATTCCGGAACCGAGGATGCCGACCCGTGTCACGTTGACGCTTCCGACTTGACTCATGGCGTCCGAGCGTAGCTACTCCTCAGTAACTTGATGGAAGCGAGTACCGTCGGCGGGGTGCAGGACATTACGGCGACGATCGGGTTCTTCTTGGAACTCGATCGTCTGAAGGGCGTCGAGCGTCGCAACTGGTTGGCCGACGGGTCCCGCCGCGAGAACACCGCCGAACACTCGTGGCACCTCGGGATCGCAGCGATGATCATGGCGCCGTTCGCGGTCGAAACGATCGATGTCGGCACGGCGGTTTGCATGGCGCTGGTGCACGACATCGTCGAGATCGACGCCGGCGACACCTTTGCCTACGACCAGTCCGATAGCGCCGGCAAGCGCGAGCGCGAGGTCGCTGCCGCCGAGCGCCTGGTCGGGATGCTGCCGAGAGCGACGGGGGCGCGCTTTCGGCAACTGTGGGACGAGTACGAGGCGGGCGAGACCGCCGAGGCCCGCTTCGTGATGGCGGTCGACAGAATGGCACCGATGCTGCTCAACACTGCCGAGGGTGCAAGCACGTGGCGCGAATACGGTATCACCCGGTCGCGGGTGATTGCTCGCAATGGTCCGCACATCGAACCTGCACTGCCCGCCATTTGGCAGGAGGCGCTGGCGCGTCTCGACGCAGCGACAGCGGCCGGGATGATCGGCGCCGACTGACGCGATGGCACGCAAGAAGGAACGTCGCATGTTCGTGCGGACAGCCGCGGGTTATCTGATCAACCTCGAACCCGGTGAGCGCGAGTTGGTGGCACGACTGATGGCTGAGCTGCGCGACATGTTGTTGGCCGATGACCCGCGGTCGCATCCGCTCTTGCGACGGCTGTTTCCGCCCGCCTATCACCTTGCCGACGACACCGAAGCCGATGCTGAATACCAGCGATTGATGCGCGAGGAGTTGGTTGCCTCGCGGTTGGCTTCGATCGAGGAAGCAGGACGGCTGCTGGAGAGTGGCAAGGCTCTCGACGACGACGCGATGCAGGGCCTGCTGCGATCACTGAATGCGGTTCGGTTGGTGCTGGGCACGATGCTCGATGTCGGCGAGACGCACGACTCAAGCGAGATCGGCGACGACGATCCGATGATCGGCGAGCATCACCTCTACCAGTTCTTCAGCATGTTGCTCGATCGCGCGGTCGACGCCCTCAGCGGCTACGAGGATTGATCGGCGGCGCGCCGCAACGGCGTCAGTCAGCGAAGACGAGCGCCAGGAATTCGATCATCGTTTGCATGGTCGAAGGGTCCGCTTCCGGAACCATCAACCCGTTGCCATGGCGACCTTCGATGATTTCGAACGTCTGAAACTCGGAGTTGCCAGCGCCCTCGGCAGCAGTGCAGAAGTCAATCTCGTCAGGACTTGCCAGACACCACGCAGGCACGGTGGGATCGTTGTTGCCGAGGTTCTCGACCGCTTCGACGTAGGGAATGTCCAGGAATGAACCCGGTGACAGCGAGAGTGCCCCAACGCAGGAGCCTGGGGTCTGTTCGTTCACGGCAAAACACGCGTCGACGGCTCCATCGGCACCGATGCTGGAACCGATCGCGGCGATGCGCGATGGGTCTGCGCCATCAAGTGTTGCCGCGTGGGTCAGCGCGGCTTGCGCGTCGAGCAGCCAGCCTTCTGGATCGAGCGTCTGGCATCCCGCTGGAAACGGAGTGCAGCCGCGAAACGTGATGATGAACACGCCTACCGACATGTTCTCGGGTACTTCCGGGAACCATGACGGGTCCCACCACGGCCTCGTATCCGGGTTGGTGAACGGGTTCGCCAGGCCGCGGTTCTGCAGCCACGGTGCGACCTCCCACCAGTCGCTCAAATCGCCGGCCCCCCAATGCAACAACACGGCAATCGGTGCCGGATCCGTGGCCGCCGGGTAATACACACCTTCGAGCATCTGTCCGTCTGATGCCTGGAAGTCGATCTGCTGAGGATCGGGGGGCAGACCGTCACGGGTCGGTGCGTCCGTCTGGGCGGTGCTCGCGCCGGCGCCGGCCTGCGTATCAGCCGAACTTTGCGTTCCCGCGCCATCGTTGCCGCAGGCGACGAGCAGCACCGCGGCAGTGGCCCAGAGTGACATCCTCCGATAGCAGTCATGGTGACCCACGACCCACCTCCTCAGTTGGGAATGTTGGCTCCAGAGTAGGTGAAGTCTGAGTGACGGGCTAGGGGTTGGCGAGGTTGAGCAGCCACGGCGGCATACGCAGCGGGCGGCCTGCCGCGTTCACCGCGCCGTGGGCGGTGACTCCGGTGGCACGCGCCTCGCCGCCGACTGTGAGCAGGTATCCGATCTGAAAAGTCGTGCGCGTGACGGCACCGAGGTGCAGGTGCACATCGACAAGCTCGTCGAAGCGCACCGGCTGGCGGTACTGCACGTGTGCCTCCAGCACGGTGAAATCGATTCCTTCTGCGCGTAGTTCGGTGTAGGGATGCCCGAGGTGACGCAGGTACTCAACGCGCGCGGCTTCCAGGTATGGCAGGTAGCGACTGTGATGCACGATGCCCATCGCGTCGGTTTCGGCGAATCGAACACGCAGCTGGTGAGTGAAGGTGTAGGAGCCGGGGTCGAGCGATGGCCGAAGCGAGATGCGCACTCTGTGCACGGTAACGCCTGGCGCGAACCCGCGGCCCGGCTGGTAGTGTTTCGGCGCTCTCAACCGGAGGACGAACTAGCCCCCATCGTCTAGTGGCCTAGGACACCACCCTTTCAAGGTGGCGGCACGGGTTCGAATCCCGTTGGGGGTGCGCAAGTGGCCAAGCTTTTGCATGGTCCCGTGGTGAAGTTGGAGTTCACGCCGGCCTGTCAAGCCGGAGGTCGCGGGTTCGAGTCCCGTCGGGACCGCTCGGGTGCAAACCCGACGGAAAATCAAACAACGGTCGAGTAGCTCAGTCGGCAGAGCATACGCCTGAAAAGCGTAGGGTCACCGGATCGACGCCGGTCTCGACCACGAACAGAGCGGTTGGTTCGCTTGCGCACCCGTCGACGCGGATCGGCTTAGCATTGCGGGATGCCACGAATCGTTCCGAACCTGTGGTTCGACAGCGAGGCCGAGCAGGCCGCCGAGTTCTACGTCTCGGTTTTCCCCAACTCGCAGGTCAACAACGTCGTGCCTTACGGCGAGGCGGGCCCGGGGTCGCCGGGCAGCGTGATGCTGGTCGAATTCTCGCTCGACGGTCAGCCGTACACCGCCATCAACGGTGGCCCCAGGTTTCCCTTCACCGAGGCGATCTCGCTGATGATCAACTGCGCCGATCAGGCCGAGGTCGATTACTACTGGAGCAAGCTCACCGACGGTGGCCAGGAAGTTCAGTGCGGGTGGTTGAAGGACAAGTACGGCCTGTCGTGGCAGGTGTTCCCCGCGGAGGCGGCCGAAGTGTTGGGCGATCCCGATCCGGCGCGGTCTCTGCGAGCGATGACGGCAATGTTGGGTATGAAGAAGATTGATCTCGCCGCGCTAAGGGCGGCCGCCGCCGCCGACTGACGGCCGAGACAGCTTGCTTAGCAATCAGCGAGTGCTCGCAGGGCGTCGCAGATTCGTTGCCGTCGTTCACTTCCCAAGGAGCCAAGCCTGGTTGTAAGCACCGACTTCGGCACCGCGGCGAGGTTGTCGAAACTCGCAACGCTGTCGTGGTCGATGCCCTCGTCGCTACCGACTGCGATGCATGTCGGAATATCGCGAAGCGTGCTTGTCACGGGGGCAACCACCACGTTGTTGAGCGCCGGAATCGCCTCGTCACGTGACACGATCAACACCGGTCGCCGCTTGCCGGTCGGTGCCTCCATCAACCACAGTTCGCCCTGGGCTACCACTCCTCGGCCTCAGTGATTGCGACCGCGTTGGCCATCGCCGCCGCATCATCGTCGGCGCTTTGCGGTTGGGTGCGGTACGACGCCGCGATCATCTCGCCCACACGTGCACGATGCAGCGCGTCGTCGAAGAAGTCGATGGCGCGGCGGATGACGTCGGAGCGATTGGCACCGACACCGTCGGCGACCAGTCGGTCGATCGTTGAGACTTCCTCGTCGCTGAAGCGGGTGGGTATCGGGGTCGTCATGCGGGGCAGTATACACTTCGTATAGCGAGCTCCGTTTGGACCTGGCCTGGTCACCTGTGCGAATGTCCGCCCCCGCGAAAATCCGGCGGCGTTCATGAAGGAAGATTGACAATGAGTTTTCTCGACAAGATCAAGGGCCTGCTCGGCGGTAACAAGAGCACCGCCAAGGATG
The DNA here is from genome assembly GCA_016213665.1 of Actinomycetota bacterium. Taxonomy (GTDB): domain Bacteria; phylum Actinomycetota; class Acidimicrobiia; order Acidimicrobiales; family Ilumatobacteraceae; genus UBA668. The sequence goes on from JACQZX010000085.1 coordinate 4,776, forward strand.
CGATCGACAAGGTTGCAGATGTCATCGAGAGCAAGACCCCCGACTCGATCGACGACAAGGTCGAGGCCGTCGCCGCCAAGGCGAAGAAGGCCGTCGACAAGGTCAAGGGCTGACGTTTCGGTGGGGCGCGGCCCTGGCGACGTGTCAACCGTCGCAGCCACAGGGTCGCGCCAACCCGGCACAATGGCGGTATCGAGCTCACTCCGCTGATCGTCACCCGCGAGGCCGCCACGGCGGCGGCAACAAATAGCGCGAGCGCGACGGCATCGGGCAGTGCGCCGAAAGGAGCGATAAGCGGTGTTACGAACTCGGACCAAGAGGCGTTGCGCTACTTCATCATCGGCTTCAATGTCGGCTGGAACATTGAATCGGCCGGTCTTTTGCATCAGGTCGGGTTTGGTGTTGGGACTTGATTTCGGTTGCGGGTTTGAGCGTAGTAGAGCGTCTCGAATTCGGCGGGTGGGATATCGCCGAGTTCGCTGTGCAGGCGTCGCTGGTTGAACCAGTCGATGTAGGTGAGCGTCGCTAGTTCGACGTGTTCGGCATTGCGCCATGGGCCTTGTCGGCGGATGAGTTCGGTCTTGTAGAGGCCGTTGACCGTCTCGGCCATTGCGTTGTCATAGGAATCTCCGATCGATCCGATCGAGGGTAGGGCGTGGATGTCGCCGAGGCGGTCGGTGTAGGTCACTGACGTGTATTGACCGAATTCAAGCAGTCGAAGCAACACCGGCTTGTTGGAGGAAGACTACGTGCTCGGCGAGGGCCTCTGCTGGGGTCTTCTACACAGAAACGCTTAACGGCACCTCTCTACGAGATTGGGTTGCGGCCCTCGTTGCCGGCCCGCCCGTCGAGGACGTGCATTGTACTGAGCGCACCTAACGGCCAATCAAACCCCACTTGCCGCGCCTGGCGGAGCCGTCGTAATGTCCCTGTCTCATTGCCCAC
>JACQZX010000086.1 GCA_016213665.1 Actinomycetota bacterium
ACAACTGTCGTTGTCGACCAACAAGCCGAGGGCTCGGAAACTGACGTCTTGCCGTTCATCGTCGAGTCGCCGACGCGGTCGGGGCGACTGCAACTGAGCCTGGGCAACGCCCTTCGTTCCTAGAACGCGGCCGGCCCCGTGTTGCGCAACGGCTACGGCTCGACCGTGAACTCGACGTCGCGTTCGCCGTCGGTTATGTGGTACACGCCCTCGCCGACGATGAGGTCGATTCCGCATGTTGCGCCGGGAGCGACGCCATCGACGGTCGCAACCGGCACCCCGTCGAGCAGAACAGTCACACCTAACGGTGCCGCGTTGTCGGGTTCGCCGATGACCTCTAAGCGCACGACACCCGGGGTCAAACCACCGTCGGCCCGCAGGCCAAGGCTTCCGAAACCATCGACGATGTCGTCGATCGTGACCCGCACCAGTCGACCGTCGGGGGCGGCAGTGTCGACACACTCGGTTGCCGGCACCGTCGAGGTAGTTGACGTTGATTGTGCGCTGTCGTCGGAACACGCCACCACCGTCAGCATCACCGTGAACATTGAAACAACGCGTGTCGCGATCATTTCGAAATCGTAGCCACGGTCGTGACCAGCGACCTTGACAGTTCTCCAAATGCTGCTCGATGGAATCGCATCGGTTGAGTAACGAGGTTGCCAGCTTGTGGTTAGCCGTTGCCGACGGCTGCTTGTGCGGGATAGAAGCGGCGTTTGGTGGCGAGGGCGATGTAGACGAGTCCGACCAGCACCGGAACCTCGATCAGTGGGCCGACTACGCCGGCTAAAGCTTGGCCCGATGACACACCGAACACTCCGATAGCCACCGCGATCGCGAGTTCGAAGTTGTTGCCGGCGGCGGTGAACGCGATCGCCGCGTTGCGATCGTAGGGAAGTCGCATCTTCACGCCCGCGTAGAACGAGCCGAACCACATGATCGCGAAGTAGGCCAACAGCGGTAACGCAATGCGGCCGACATCGAGCGGTTGGTTGGTGATGCGATCGCCCTGCAACGCGAACAGGATCACAATCGTGAACAGCAAGCCGTAGAGCGCTACCGGCCCGATCTTGGCTAGGAAGCGCTGCTCATACCACTCGGTACCCTTGGCGCGTTCGCCGAATGTGCGGGTAAGGAAACCGGCGAGCAGCGGCCCGCCGAGGAAGATGAGCACCGACTTGGCGATCTCCCACACCGTCACCTCGATGCCGTTGCTATCGAGCCCGAGCCAGCCGGGCAACAGCTCAAGGTAGAAGTAGCCGAGCAGCGAGTACGCCACGATTTGGAACATCGAGTTGATCGCAACGAGTACCGCTGCGAGCTCGCGGTTGCCGCCGGCCAGGTCGTTCCAGATCAACACCATCGCGATGCACCTCGCCAGCCCGACGATTATCAGACCGGTGCGGTACTCGGGGAGATCGGGCAACATCAGCCAGGCAAGTGCGAACATCACCGCCGGCCCGATCAGCCAGTTGAGAATCAGCGACATTGCCAGCGACCGGCGATCGGCCACGACGGTGCCGATCGAGCGGTAGCGAACCTTGGCGAGAACCGGATACATCATCGCGAACAGGCCAATGGCGATCGGCAGCGAGACGGTATCCACCTTCACCTTCTCCAACTGCTCGTTGAGATCAGGAAACAGGCGGCCGAGACCGAGACCGGTGAGCATCGCTACGCCGATCCAAATCGGGAGTAGGCGATCCAGCGTCGACAGCCGAGGTGGTACTGCTTCAGTGGGCGCGTCGGCCACTAGGTCTGCCACGGTTGACTAGCGTCTCCGAGGTTGCCTTGCCGGCTTGGCGATCGACTGAAGTTGCTCGACCAGTCGATCGCCGGAACCGGGTGTCTCGATGCGACCTGCAGCGAGGTCTGCAGAAGCGGCACGTTCGCCTTTCTGCCATGCTGCACTCCAGAACCAAGCCTGTGCAGCGTCGATCACCCCCGGCGGAGCGAGGGCGAGGTCTTCGTCGGTGACTTGCGCCTCGAGACGGTCGCCTTCCCGCACGTGCGCAGCGGCGCGATAGGAGGACACGGTCAGCGGTCGCTTCCCCCGCGGCGTTGCCTGTGACATTCTCTTATCGTACAGTCACTGGCGAAAGGGGCCCGATGATCTTCAAGCAGTACTACCTGGGCTGCCTGTCGCACGCGTCGTACCTGATCGGCGACGAGTCCAGTGGGCGCGCGGTCGTCGTCGACCCGCAACGTGATGTCGCGCAATACATCGCCGATGCTGCGGCCGCGGGGTTGACCATCGAGCGGGTCATCGAGACGCACTTCCACGCCGACTTCCTTTCCGGGCATATCGAGTTGCAGAACGCCACCGGCGCGGTGATCTCATACGGATCGGTCGGCAAGGCCGCGGCGGAATTCGAGATCGACGGGCTCGATCACGGCCAACGACTACAACTCGGCGATGTCGTCCTGGAAGTACGGCACACACCGGGGCACACACCCGAGTCGATTTCGCTCGTAGTGTTCGAACACGCAACCGACGTAACGCCATATGGCGTGCTCACCGGCGACACGCTCTTCATCGGCGATGTCGGCCGCCCCGACCTGCTCACTTCCGTCGGTATCACTGCCGAAGAACTGGCCGGGCAGCTCTATCGCTCGACACGCGAGCAACTGCTGACACTGCCCGATGAGACGTTGGTGTTCCCAGCCCACGGTGCCGGTTCCGCATGTGGCAAGTTCCTCTCCTCGGAAACGTCGTCGACGATCGGCGAGCAGCGGCGTACCAACTATGCATTGCAGCCGATGAGCGAAGCCGAATTCGTGCAGTGCGTCACCGAGGGGCAGAGCCTGTCGCCGCTCTACTTCGCGTTCGCAGCCAACCGCAACAAGCAGGCGCGCGCCGGTTTCGCCGAGGGCGAGGCACCGCCGCCGATGTCGCTTACACAGGTGCTCGCCGAGCAGCGCCGCGGAGCCGTCGTGCTCGACTCCCGCGATCCGGCCGCCTTCGCGCAAGGCCACCTCGTTGGTTCCTACAACGTCGGCCTCGCAGGGCGCTATGCCGAGTATGCGGGCGACGTGCTCACTGCCGACCAAGCGATCGTGCTGGTGTGCGAGCCGGGCACCGAGTTGGAGGCGCGCAACCGCTTGGCACGAATCGGCTTCGACAAGGTGACCGGCTGCCTCAGCGATCCGCTGGCAGCATTCGTCGCCCACCCCGGCTGGGTCACCAGCGCTTCGCGGCTGACAACTGCCGAGCTCGTCGATCGGATGGCAAAGGTCGCGACGTTGCAGATCGTCGACGTGCGCGGCCCCGGTGAGGTTGTCGGCGGCAAGCTCGCGGGCGCCCGCGAAGTTGCACTGCCGCGGATCCTCGATCTACTGGCCGAGCTCGACCCGGCGGCGCCGACGGTTGTGTACTGCGCCAGCGGATACCGATCGATGATCGCCGCCTCGGTCATGCGCGCTTCCGGGTTCCGCGATGTGTCAGACCTGCTCGGTGGCTGCGACGCATGGAGGCAGGCAGGCCTGCCGCTCGTGGTGCCCTCCCCGGCCTAGTACATCCAGGCGGGCAGGCGGGCTCCCGGGATCGTTCGATCGCAGGTCGTGCGCCTAACCTCGGGCGATGGCAGTTCAACAGATCATTTCTCCCGTCGACGGTTCGGTCTACGCCGAGCGCACCACCGCGACATCCGATCAAATCGAAGCGCTACTGGCCAAGGCGCAGGCCGCGCAGGCCGGATGGCGCGCAACGCCGATCGCAGAGCGCGCCGCGATCGTCGAACGCATGGTGGTGGCGATGCAGGCCGAGGTCGAGTCCATCTCGACCGAGCTTGCGTGGCAAATGGGCCGCCCGATCAGTCACGCCCCGCTCGAGATCAACCGCGGGTTCCAAGAACGCGCCCGCCATATGGCGTCGATCGCGGCCGACTCGTTGGCCGATGTTGCCGCCCCACCCAAGGACGGCTTCACGCGATTCATCCGCAAGGAACCGGTGGGCACGGTGCTGGTGGTCGCCCCGTGGAACTTCCCGTACCTCACATCGGTGAACTCGATCGTGCCGGCGCTGATGGCCGGCAACACGATCGTTCTCAAGCACGCCACCCAGACCCTGCTCTGCGCCGAGCGATATACGCAGGCAATGCAGGCGGCCGGCATGCCCGAAGGTGTTTTTCAGCATGTGCACGCAACGCACGCCGACGTCGCCAAGATGATCGGTGACGAACGAATCGGGTTCGTCGTGTTCACCGGCTCGGTCGAGGGTGGCCACTCTATTCAGCGCAACGCGAGTGATCGTTTCATCGGCACCGGCATGGAGCTTGGCGGCAAGGACCCCGCCTACGTCCGCACCGATTGCGACCTCGCCTACACGATCGGCGAAACCGTCGATGGAGTTTTCTTCAACAGCGGGCAGTCGTGCTGCTCGATCGAGCGCATCTACGTCGAAGCCGGCATCTACGACGAGTTCGTCGAAGGCTTCGTCGACCTCACCCGCAAGTATGTGCTGGGCAATCCGCTCGACACTGCCACCAACCTGGGACCGATGGTGTCCGCCAAAGCCGCCGACTTCGTTCGCGGTCAGGTCGCGGAAGCTATCGGCCAGGGCGCGCGGGCAATCGTCAGCGAGTCGGAATTCGCTGCGTCACAGGTGGGAACGCCCTACCTCGCGCCGGTCGTGCTTACCGGCGTCGATCACTCTATGCGGGTGATGACCGAGGAGAGTTTCGGCCCGGTGATCGGGATTATGAAGGTCGCCTCCGACGAGGAAGCGATTCGGTTGATGAACGACTCGCCCTACGGCCTCACCGCCAGCATCTGGACGAACGACATCGGTGCGGCGCTGTCGATCGGCGATCAAGTCGAAACGGGAACCTGGTACATGAACCGCTGCGACTACGTCGACCCTGCGTTGGTGTGGACCGGCGTCAAGGACACGGGCCGGGGTGTAGCGCTGTCGGTTCTCGGCTTCGATTCGTTCACCCGCCCGAAGTCGTTCCACCTCAAGTCGGTGTGACGTCAAGTCGTTGTGACGTCACGGTTGCGGGCGAGGTGGCAGGCGCTGATCCAGGCATCGATGGTCGCCCACCGCTCGTAGAGCCACGCTTCCCGCTCGTTCACCGGCGGGATCTCGTCGGGCGGGTAGCGCCATACCTTGACGTCGATGGTGTGGTCCATCGGCAGCAGTCGCCAAATGTCCTTGACGGTCGACATCTGTTCCAACCCGGCGTGACCGACGAATAGCACCGTTGCCGTCGGGGCGGCGGCGACCGCAGCGAGAAACCCGGTTGGTTTCGGCGGCAGCAGGTGGCGCATGCCGCGGGCCTTCTCGGCGAGATCCTCATGCCCCGAGGTGGCGAGCTTCTCGATCGCGCGCTCACGGCGGCGGGGGGTGAAGTTGGCGCCCTCGGGAAACAGCACCAGCGCATCACTGGGTCCGGCGGCGGCGGCGAGGCGGACGATCTCCTTCACCGTCGTTTCGCCAGCGGGTCCGCGGCTGGGAACGAAGGTGGCCCCGACCCGGTTGAGCAACACATCGATCGCCGGGTCGAGTTGCAGAAAGTCCTTGAGCACGATCCGCGGCCGTCGCTTGTTGGGGCCATTGACGATGCCGTCGACGAGCAGGAACGAGTCGCCGGGCCCGGCGTGTCGGCTGAACACCAGCAACGGGCGCTGGGCGTCGCCTTCGCGGTGGGTGTCGTCGATCTCGAATGACAGGTTGAAAGTTCGCCGCACGGTGGCAAGAACGCGACGCAGGAACCAGCCCATCAGCGCATTGTGACGCGCCAGCGATTTCTCCGACTGGATCTTGAAGCCGAAGCCGGCCCATATCCACAAACCGAACAGGGCGATGAGGCTGATCACCTCGATCACCAGGTAGACCGTCAGGAACCACACCAGCCGCAGCACCCGCCAGCGCCCGGGCACGAATCGAGACACCAGCCCGGCGATGAGCAACCACAGCGGCAGCAGGCCGAGCAGCGCGATGAACCCAAGTACGAACGCCGGGATCACCACGGTGCGTCGCAGCCAGCGCGGAAGCAGCAGCAGCCTCATCGCGCACCTTTCGCCAACGTCTGGTCACCTCTCGGTAACGCCTGGAGGTACTCGTAGCTGGCAGAGCGGGCGCGTTCGATCAACACCTCGGTCTCGTCGAACTTGCGCCACTGCAGTTGGCGGCGATCGTCCATCGCCAGGCGATTGCCGCTCGGCAGCAGATGTAGGTCGAGATGCTCGGGTAACCCGCGGCGAAAGGTTTCGAACCGGTGCCGCCGGGCAAGTTCGAAGGCGACGAGTCCGGCTTGGTGCAATCGATGTGGCGCTTGCAGCGGCGCCTCGACGCGACCGACCTGCAGCACGTAAACGGTGGTCGCCCCCAGTTGCACCGCGCGATCGATGGGTATCGAGTTGACGAGCCCGCCGTCGTAGAAGTGCTCACCATCGACAGCGACCGCCGGAAAGAGCACGGGGATCGCGCACGAGGCAAGCAGAGCCGGCAGCAACGGCCCGCGGTCGAACCAGTGCTCGGCGGCATGTTCGATCGAGGCCGCAACACATTGGAACGGAACGCGTAGCTCGGCGAAGGTCTCGGCCTCGAGCAGCGCCGCGATTGCGGTTCCGAGTTGATCGGTGTTGAACAGATGTGATCGACGGCCGAAGACCGCGCGGACGCGGTCGCTGATGGCAGTGTCGAGCATGCCGGCATTCCCCGCGTCGAGCCAGTACCTGCGCAACCGTTCCACACCCGCGCCGTCGGGTTGGGTGGCGAACGCGGCACCGTTGATCGCGCCGATGGAGCAGCCGACGATCAGGTCGGGAACGATGCCGTGAGCGACGAGAGCGTCGAGCATGCCGACCTCGACGGCACCCCACTTACCGCCGCCGCCGAGCACGAACGCCACCCGTCGCTCCGCGAGGGGACTGACCGATGGTTCGATTGCTGACACCGTAGGAGTGTGCCACAACGAACGCCCTTCGTTGTCGAGTGACCGCTCGGGCGCTATGCCGGGTCTCGGAACAAGTCCTCGATCACGGCGCGGGCGCGGTCGCCGAGCGGGTCGTCGGGGAAGAACGACTCCACGACCCCGAACAACTCATCGGCGGTCGAGAGGCCAAGCAGCGATATCAACTGCTGCAGGTCGTCGAGATCCTGGGCGCGGGCCGCTCTCGCCTTCAGTGCCAATAGGTGCCCGGCCGACACCGCGTAGACGGCCAAGTTGGGGTGATCGAAGATGGCCGTGCGCGTGGGGTCGGGTTGCTTGGACAGGTAGATCGACACGCCCTCGTTGAGCCAGCCGCGTCGCAGACCGAGCTCTGTCGCGGCGGCGTCACTAGCCGCAAGCACGTCACCATGGCCGACGACGATCAGTCCATCGACGTCGCGCGTGACCCGTTGTGAGTCGTACACGAGCGCCATCACGGCCCCGCCGGCAAGCAGTATCTCGCCTCGTCGGTGCGCCGTGGCGAGATGGTCGGCCATCGACCGGAAGGCACGCGTGACGATCTCACGATCGAGCTGGCCGGGGGTGGTCATCGGCGCACCCTCGGGATCTCGCGACCATCGACGAGTATCAGACGACGTTTGAAAGCGGCCGGCGAATGGGCAAGTGCGGCCGATCGCGTCGATGGCAGCTCGCCGTGGACCGGCCACCAGAACCCGTGGAGTCGGGAGCGTTCGTCGTCGAGCGTCCACAGCGGCGCCCGGATACCGGCGTGAAACGCAAGGTGCTCGGCGAGCGCTGCGAGCAAGGCGTCCCACCGGTGATCAGCGAGCGGTGAGGGACACGGCCCGAGCAGTCGGCGGCGGCGGCGCGCCGTTGCCGGCACGAATTCGTTGGCAACGAAGTCGCTGACCAGCTGTCGCCAGGTCCAACGCCAGGCGGCGAGGTCGAGTGCGGCCGCGTAAGCCGCCAGCGAGGTCGAGTCGTCGGCGTCATCCTCATCGTCATCGTCATCGTCATCGTCATCACGGTTGCCAACCGCCAGTGACATCGTCAGTTCCGCCCCGGTCGAACGTAACGCGCGCACGAGGGTGTCGAATCGGGGAATTCGTTCCCCGCCCTCATAGGAATCGAGGGCCGCCCGCGATGTTCCCGCCGCTGCAGCCATTGCCGACTTGCTCATTCCCGACAGCAAGCGGGCGCGCGTGATGAGCTCGGCTGCGGAATCGGTCTTGACGCTCATTGGCACAGTGTACCGAATCAGGTACGTAGGGCAGCCGAGTTGCCTAGGAGATAATACCTGACTAGTCTTATCGGAATTATCACCAATAAATCCCAACGATGGCTGCGGCGACCATTCGCCGGAAGGCAGGTGACGGTGATCGCCGCCGTCGCGATCGGAGTCGGTCTCGCCGCCGCACCCGCGATCTTCCAGATGTTCGGCCGCGCGCCCATGGGCGGCGAGATGATCACCGAGTTCGAGCCGTACATGACCGAGGCCAAGGTCGCGACCCTGCGCGGATACCTCGACACCATCGACCTCGCCGAAGCCGAGTCGCGCACGCAACTGCGCCCGGCGCTCGTCGACTCCGGTTCCGTGGAAGACAGCGGTTACGCGTTGCGCTTCCCGAACGTCGCCACCTTCAACGACGGTTGGTCACCGATGCGCGCCGACATGACCGATCTGGTCGACACCATCGAGCGCAATCGCGGCAACTACGCGGCCGTCGCCGCGTTGCCACCTTTCCCGCTGTTCCCCTGGTTCTTCGTCGTGCCGGGCCTGCTGATCGCCGGCAGCGGCATCGCCGCGATTCGCTCCAGCGTCAGGCGCCGACTGCTACTTCTCATCCTTGCCGCGCTCGGCTTCGCCGTCGCGCTGGCACCCGTGGCACTGCAGATGTTCACCAGAGCACCCGAGGGTGCCGAGATGATCGACGACTTTCGTCCGATGATGGCGCGCGAACGCGTTCAACGAGTGCAGCTCTACTTCGTCACGCTGGGGGCTGCGGAGGGGCAACTGCGCAATGCCGCCGTGCCGCTCGCCGCCGAACTCGCCGGCCAGTCACCAGACGAGGCGGCCGCGACCTACCCGGCGATCTCGCAACTGTCGCAGCGGTGGCCCGCGATTGTCGGTGAGTTCGCGCCGATGATCGGCGCGATGAGCGACAACCTCGACAACTTTGCCGCGGTCGATGCGCTGCCGAGCTTCTCGCTCTTCCCATGGTTCTTCGTCGGGCCAGGTCTGCTTGTGGGTGGGCTCGCGCTCGCCGCCCGCAAGCAGGTCGGCGCCTGATGCGGACCGTTCGATCTCACAGCTCCACCAACAGAAGGAAACAACCATGACAGCAAAATCACGTCGACACCTGCTCACCATCGTGGCCGCGATCGCGATCGTGGCGAGCTCATGCGGTAGCGACGGTGACTCGGCCGAGACCACCGCGGCACCCGCAACCGAGGCACCCGCGACCGCGCCTGCGGAGACCACGCCGGCGGAGACTTCGCCGCCGGTTACGGAAGCGCCGGCGACGTTCGAGGGTGAGCTCGTCGGCGTTTTCGAGATCACCGAGGGGGCATGCGACGGTGCGACCGTCAGCGGGTCGTACTTCAGGATGATCCAAACCGGGGGCACCGCTGAAGGTCCCTTCGTTCCAAACGCCGACTCACCTTGCGTCGCCGATCAGAGCTACTCGTTGTTGGCTCCCGGCACCGACGGCGGGCTGGCGAGCGGCACGCACCAACCCGCACCCGACCCCGCTTTCGATGCCGTGGGTAACGCAACGGCAGCTGCCATCGCGCAACCGGCGGTGTTCTTCGGAGTTGCGTTCGCAGTCGCCACCGACGAGGCCGCCGACGCCCCCGCGTTGAGTGCTGCGGGCGGCGTTCTGAGCGGCCAGGTAGCGGCGTTCACCGCGTACTACGGCGGTGCCCCCTTCAACCAGGGGTCGCCGAAACCCGATGGCAGCAAGCCTGGCCTCACGGCTGATGTCGTGGGCACCATCGACCCGGTGACCGGAGCCTTCGTGCTCGAGTGGTCGAGCCAGATCGTCGGCGGCCCTTTCGATTCCTTCACAGGTGTCTGGCACTTCGAGGGAACCTTCGTTCCCGCCTGAGGCCGGCGGCCGCGCTCGTCGTCAGGCGAGCGCGGCCCGCACCTCGCCGACTATTTGTTCCGCGGTAGCGCCGGGGGTGAGCACGGTCCTGATGCCCGCCGCGTGCAGTGCCCCCAAGTCGGTATCGGGCACGATGCCACCGAGGATCACCGGAATCTCGCTGCCGCGTTGGCGCAGTTCCGCGACCACCAGCGGCGCGAGTGTCATGTGCGCCCCCGAGAGCATCGAGAGGCCGATCGCGTCGACGTCCTCGTCGATCGCGGCGGCGGCAACCGATTCGGGTGTCTGGAAAAGCCCGGTGTAGATCACCTCGTAGCCGGCATCGCGCAGCATGCGGGCGACCACCTTGATGCCGCGGTCGTGGCCATCGAGGCCGACCTTGGCGATGAGGATGCGTTCACCGGCCATCAGATCACCGGCACTTCGATGTGGCGCCCGAACTCGGCCTCGAGCGTCGCCATGATCTCGCCCAGCGTGGCATACGCCGAAACGGCGTCGATGAGTGCGGGCATCAGGTTCACCTCCGGATCGGCCGCCTCTCGGCCGATGCGGGCAAGCGCACCATCGACGGCGGACTGATCACGATCCTGGCGAACCTGCTCGAGTCGCTTGCGTTGCCGTTGTTCGTCCTCGGCGCCGACCTTCAGCAAATCGATCTGCGCTTCCTCGTTCCCCTCGGTGAAGCGATTGACCCCAACCGTGATCCGGCGACCGTCGTTGAAGGCCCGTTCGAGTTCGAACGCGGAATCGGCGATCCTTCCCTGGAACCAGTTCTCCTCAATGCCGCGGATGGCGCCTTCGAGCATCGAGCCATCACCGAGCTCGTCGAGATGTGCGAACAACTCCTCGGCCTGGCGTTCCAGCTCATCGGTTAGTGCCTCTACGAAGAACGAACCACCGAGCGGGTCGGCGACATTGGCGACGTTCGTTTCGTGGGCGATGACCTGCTGTGTGCGCAGCGCGATACGTGCGGCCTTCTCTGTTGGTAGCGCCATTGCTTCATCCATCGAGTTGGTGTGCAACGACTGGGCACCACCCAAAACGCCGGCGAGCGCCTCGATCGCGGTGCGAACAATATTCACCTCCGGTTGCTGCGCGGTCAGTGAAACGCCGGCAGTCTGGCAGTGAAAGCGAAGCTGCAGCGATCGCGGATCTTGTGCGCCGTAACGCTCGCGCAGCCAGCGTGCCCAGATTCGCCGAGCTGCGCGGTACTTGGCGATCTCCTCGAAGAAGTCGATGTGCGCGTTGAAGAAGAAGCTCAGCCGCGGCGCGAACGAATCGACGGGCAACCCTGCCTTGGTCGCCAACTCGACGTATGCGAATCCGTTGGCGAGCGTGAACGCCAATTCCTCGGCGGCGGTGGAACCGGCCTCGCGGATGTGGTAGCCCGAAATCGAGATCGAGTGCCAGCGCGGCATTTCGGCGGCGGCGAACGCGATCGTGTCGCGCACCAACCGCATCGACGGGCGTGGCGGAAATACGAACTCCTTCTGCGCTTGGTACTCCTTGAGGATGTCGTTCTGCAGGGTTCCGCCGAGGCGTGCACGTGGTGTGCCGGCCTGCTCGGCTTGGGCGACGAACATCGCCAGGATCACCGCCGCGGGGGAGTTGATCGTCATCGAGGTCGTGATCTCGCCGAGGTCGATGCCTGCGTAAAGGTCGGCCATGTCGGCGAGCGTGTCGATGGCAACCCCGCAACGGCCAACCTCGCCGAGCGACATGCGGTGATCGGAATCGAGACCGAGCAGTGTCGGCATATCGAACGCCGTCGAGAGGCCGTTACCGCCGGCGCGGATGATCTCCTTGAAGCGCCAGTTGGTGTCGTCGGCCGTTCCGAAGCCGGCGAACATGCGCATCGTCCACAGCCGCGACCGGTACATCGACGCGTAGGGCCCACGGGTGTACGGATACTGGCCGGGAAACTCGCCATCGTCGGGTCCGTAAACGCCATCGACCGGAACACCCGACATCGTCTGAAAGCTGGCCCCTGGCGGTACGGACGCAGCGTATGCCTGCTCCCACAGCTCACGACTCGTAGGCGTCGACCTCGGCATCAACGTCGAATATACGTTGCCGGCATTGCGCTACCCGAAGACCTCGTCGAACAGGTTGACCATCGCCTGCCATGACCGCCGGTCGCTGGGCTCGTGGTACACGAATCCCGGCCGACTGCCGTCCATCGACTTGTTGGTGAAGCTGTGGCCGGCCCCGCTGTAGAGGATCATCTGCCAGTCGACCCCGGCGGCGTTCATCTCCTCCTCGAAGGTGGCCCGCTGCGACGGCGGAATGATCGGGTCGTCGACCCCGATGCACACCAGCACCTTGCCGGTGATTCTCACCTCGTCACCTGGACTCGGGTTGGCGAGGCCGCTGTGGAACCCGACGATGGCCTGCACGGCAGCCCCGGCGCGCCCGAGTTCGAGCGCCATCGTGCCGCCGAAGCAGTAGCCGATCACACCAACGCGGCCGCGATCGGCCCGCGGGTGAGCCAACAGCACATCGAGACCGGCGAAGGCGCGTTGGCGAGTTGTGGTCGGGTCGTCGCGCAGCGCGCCGAGCAGCGCGGGCATCTCGTCGATCGGTGGCGGCACACCATCGCCGTAGTAGTCGAGCGCGAAGGCGAGGTAACCCAACTCGTCGGCCAGACGGCGGGCGCGCGCCTTGGGGTGGCCGGTGAGGCCCGGTCCCTCATGGCAGACGAGCACCGCCGGGCGGGCGTCGGTTCCATCGGGTACGGCCAGGTGCCCGAGGTAGCGCACGCCTTCGATGAAGTATTCGATGTCTTCGCTGTGCATCTCCTGCAAGCTACTAGGCCGTATTTGTCGTTCGGATTGCCCGTATTTGTTGTTCGGATTGCCCAGATTTGTCGTTGGATTGAAGGAAGGGTTTGGCCGTTACGCTGGCACGATGTCCTTTGGCACCGTCTCTGTTCTCGGCCTCGGCAAGGTCGGACTGCTCGCCGCCACCTTTCTCGACGAGGCCGGCATCGAGGTGGTCGGAATCGATCAGCGGCCACCCCGGTACGTTCCGACGTTTCCAGTGAAAACCTGCAACATCGCCGATCCGGAAACGCTGCGCGCGGAACTCACCGGCACCGAGGCCGTGCTGTCGTGCCTGCCGTTTCACCTCAACCGGCCGATCGCCGAGCTTGCGTACGAGTTGGGCATTCACTACTTCGACCTCACCGAAGATGTTCCCACCACCAAGGCGATCGTCGAGCTGAGCAAGACCTCAGCTGGGCTGATGGCTCCGCAATGCGGGCTCGCCCCCGGCTTTGCGAGCATCGTCGCGGCGTCGCAGATCGCGTCCTTCGATGTCTGTCGTTCGGTGCGCATGCGCGTCGGCGCCTTGCCGCAGTTTCCAACCGGTCTGCTCGGCTACTCCTTCAACTGGTCGCCCGAGGGTGTCGTCAACGAGTACCTCAACGATTGCGAGGTTGTCGAGGAAGGGGTCCACAAGTGGGTTTCTTCGATGGAGTGGCGCGAAACCCTCGTCATCGACGGCGTTCAGTTGGAAGCGTTCACCACATCCGGCGGATTGGGCACGATGTGCGACACCTACGGCGCACGCGTGGCCAACATCGACTACAAGACGATCCGCTATCCGGGTCATGTGGACCTGATGAACTTCTTCTTCCACGAACTGCTCATGCGTGAGCGACGCGACCTGGCCGCGGAGATTCTCACCAATGCCAAGCCGCCCGTCGACGACGACGTCGTCTACGTGCACGTCTCGGCCGAAGGTCAGATCGATGGCCACCTGCGACGCACCGAGTTCGTTCGTTCGTACATGCCCAAGATGGTGGGTGGCAGAATGAGCACCGCCATCGCGTGGACCACGGCCGGCTCGGTCGCCTCAGTGATCGAGATGGTGCGCAAAGGGACCCTTCCGCGGCGTGGATTGCTGAAGCAGGAGGACATTCCGTTGGATGCCTTCCTGGCGACGCCAACCGGTCGTCTGTTCGCTGAATAGCGGGTGAGGCACCCCGGCTAGGCTGCCCTCATGGGACGCCAGTCGCACGACGACGTGTCGCTAGACGATCTGGTCCGCGGCGAGGAGCTGCTGTTCCTGCAGCGCATGCCCAAGACGATCGAGTTGTGGGAGCGGGCTCAGCGCTCGATGCCGGGCGGAGTGTGCACGAGTTGGTCGAGTTCGCGACCCGTGCCGGTGTGGGTCAGCCACGGGCGGGGAGCTCACGTATGGGACGCCGACGGCACCGAGTATGTCGATGTGCATGGCGGCTACGGCGTCAATGTCGTCGGCCACGCCAACCCCGCGGTCGTGCGAGCCGTGCAGGATCGCGTCACACAGGGCACTCACTTCGCGCAACCCACCGAGGATGCGATCTACGTGGCCGAAGCGCTGGCTGCCCGCTTCGGGTTGCCGCAATGGCGATTCACCAACTCGGGCACGGAAGCGACGATGGATGCGTTTCATCTGATGCGCGCGATCAGCGGTCGCAAGCTCGTGATCAAGATCGAGGGGACTTATCACGGCCATCATGACTCGGCGATGGTGTCGATCTTCCGCCACCAAGATCTCTTGGGTCCGGTCGACGATCCGTTCCGCGTACCGGGTCCAGGCGTCGCGCAGGAGATGGCCGACATGTTGCGCATCGTGCCCTTCAACGATCTGACGGCCCTCGAGCGGGTACTCGATCGCCATCGTGGCCAGATCGCGGGATTGATTCTCGAGCCGATGATGATGAACGCGGGCATCATTCCGCCGCAACCCGGCTACCTGCGAGGCGTGCGCGAGCTCACGCGAGCACACGGGGTATTGCTCGCCTTCGACGAAGTGAAGACGGGCTTGGTCGTCGATTGGGGCGGGGCCACGCGACTGTTCGGAGTCACCCCCGACATCGTCTGTCTCGCCAAGGCTCTCGGCGGCGGAGTGCCGTGCGGCGCTATCGGTGGTACCGACGAGGTCATGGGCGCGATCCGCGACGGTCGCTACGACCAGATCGGAACGTTCAATGGCAACCCGCTGACGATGGCCGCAGCGCGCGCGACCCTCGAGCAGGTGCTCACCGCCGATGTCTATGGTCGCGCAGAAGCGCTCGGCAGGCGGATGCTCACTGGATCGCAGGCTGCACTGAGCGCTGCCGGCCAGCCGTCTTACGGCGAGGTGTTCGGCTTCAAGGGATCGGTGGTCTTCCACGACCGACCCGCCACCAACTACCGCGAGTTCCTCGGCATCTCCACCGGCGTCAGCCACCTGCACTTCCTCGTGCAACACAACGGGGGTGTCTTCCTGCCGCCGTGGGGCAAGAGCGAATCCTGGACGCTCAGCGTGGCTCATTCCGACGACGACGGCGATCGCTACATCGGCAACGTCGCGCGCGTCGCCGAGATGGTTGCCGGGTTGGGCGATCGATCGTCCGAGCTGTTCACCGCCGGGAGCTACAGCTGACGAGTCAGCGGCCCTTCCAGACCGGGGGACGCTTTTCGGCGAACGCGCCGGTGCCTTCTTGGGCGTCGTCGGAATCAATCGCGGCGCGGTAACTCCGCATTGAACGGATCGCGGTCATCGCGTCGGCCACTTCCATGTTGGCGGTGCGGCGACCGATGTCGAGTACTGCTGCGACGCTGAGCGGCGCCGACGCCTTGATCGTGTCGGCGACTTCCTGGGCCGTAGCGAGCAGATCGGCGGCTGGAACGACTTTGTTGACGAGACCGTAGTGCGCTGCCTCCGCCGCCGGCATCCGCCTGCCGGTAAGCAGCAACTCGCGGGCGATGTGCTCGGGCAGTAGGCGGGGTAGGCGAACACTGCCGGCGTCGGGCAGCAATCCCAGGGTTGCCTCCGGGAGGAAGAACTCGGCGTGATCGGCGGCGACGATCAGATCTGCGGCCATCGCGATCTCGAAACCGCCGCCCACCGCCATTCCGTTTACGGCTGCGATCACCGGCTTGCGGCGGTCGGGTAGATCGGGGAAGCCACCGAAGCCGCCGACCCCGTTGTCGACATCGAACTCTTCGCCGGCGGCGAGATCCCAGCCGGCGCAGAAGAAGCGCTCGCCGGCGCCGGTGATGATCACAACACGCACGCCCGGGTCGCGTTCGAGCTCGACGAACGCCTCGCCCATCGCGCGGCTGGTGACCGAGTCGATCGCGTTGGCCTTCGGGCGGTCGATGGTGAGCACCGCGATCTGATTTGCCACAGCAACTCTGAATCCAGTCATCAATCCTCCACAACCAGCAGCGCGTCGACTGCCGTAGCTCCGCGTCTGCCGACGAGCACCGGGTTCAATTCGATCTCGACGATGTCGCTGCCAACCACTGCATCGCAAAGCCGGGCGATCAGGTCGACGAGTGCGTCGACGTCGGCCGGCGGCCGACCGCGGAAACCGCGCAACAGCGCAGCGCTGCGCAGTCTGTCGGGCGCGTGTCGTAGCTCGTCGGCAGTGACCGGGGCCAGCAGGTGGGTGACGTCGTTCCACAGTTCCGTCGTCACGCCACCATGGCCGAGACTCACCAACCATCCGATCGGTGGATCGCGGCGCACGCCGACCAGTACCTCGGCGACGACGTCGGTGACCGTCGCCTCGACCAGGTATCCGAGTGACGAGTTTGGCATCGCGCCGAGGGCCGCGGACAGGGCGGCGGCGTCGGGCACGCCCACTCGAACCGCACCCGCCTCGCTCTTGTGCGCGTGCCCCAACGACTTCAGCGTTATCGGGTACCCGAAGTCGTCGGCCGTCGCCTGCACGTGCTGTGCGGAGACTGCACGGCCGATAGGAACCGCGACACCCATCGCCGACAATCTCTCCTTGGCTTTCGCTTCGTCAACCAAACGCGTCCGGGCGGCGGCGCCAGCGGGCGCGTGTCTGCCGCTTGCCGCCAACTGCCCCACGCTCGCGGCGGCGGCGAGCGCTGCGAGTGTTTCGGAGAGCCCGAGCAGCGCAGTAAGCCCGCGTTGCGCTAGATGGTCGCGAAACGGTTTGTCGATGCATTCGGCGAGCGTCGCCACCACGATTGCGCGACCACCGGTCGCCGCCGCGGCATCGGCCAGCGCGTCGGCGGCGAGATACCACGCCGCCGGATCGTTGTCGGTGGCAGTCGGTCCATCGAGCAGCAACATCGTCATATCCTGTGGGCCGTCCATCACTGCTGTGAACGTGCGCGTCATCGCCGCGTGATCACCCCACATGAACGTCTGGTAATCGAAGGGATTGCCGACGGTCACCAATTCGGTGACCGTCGCCGCGATTCGCGCCTGGTGTTCGACGCCGAACGGCTCGAAGCGCAGCGTTGTGCCTTCACTGCGGTCGGCAACGAGCGACGCCTCGCCACCCGAACAGCTGAGCGAAACGATGCGTCTTCCTGATAGTCGACCGCCGTTGTCGAGCAGCTTGAGAGTCTCCAACATCTCCGCCGGCGTGCGAACGGTAGCGACGCCGTAGCGGGCGAAGAGCGCGTCGTAGGCGGCGGCGCGCCCGGCCATCGATCCGGTGTGTGAGTTGGCTATCTGCGCACCGGCGGCGGAGCGTCCGGTCTGCAGCGCCACCAAACCGATTTCGCGTTCGGCCGCGCGTTCGGCAACCTCCGCAAATCGTTGTGCGTCGCGAACCGCTTCCAGGAAGAGGCCGATGGCGGTGATGCGGTCGTCGTCGAGCAGCGCCGCTACTGCGTCCTCGGAGCCGAGGCTTGCCTGGTTGCCGACTGAGATCATCGTGCCGAGACGTAGACCGCGCTGCTGGAACGTGAAGTTGACGGCAACGTTGCCGCTCTGCGAGACGATTGCCACGCCACGCTCGTGGCGACCGCAGCCGTGTTCGTCGGGCCACAGCGCGACGCGATCGAAGGTGTTGACGAAGCCGTAGCAGTTCGGACCGAAGAACGGCATCGCGCCCGCGGCCTGTAATAGCTCGGCCTGTAGGTCGTCGTCGTCGGTCTCGGCGAAGCCACTGCTGTAGCAGACCGCGCCGCCCGCCCCCATTCGACTGATCGTGTGGATCGCCTCGATGGTCGCGTGGCGGTTGACCCCGAGAAAGACTGCGTCGGGGATGCCGGGCAGCTCGTCGAGCGAGGGCAGGCACGCGATGCCGGCGATGTCGTCGCGCTTGGGGTGCACCGGCCAGATCGCCCCTTCGAAGCCAAGCTTGAGGCACTGGCGCACGACCCGCTCCGCTGGCCCACCACCGACAACGGCGATCGATCGCGGCGCGAGCAGCCGACCCAACTTGGGCACGCCGCAATCAGACTTGCCGAATTCGGACACCGATGCAGGTTAGTAGCACACTGTCACGGTGGATGATCTGATCTATCGCAGTGCAACAGACGTTCTCGCCGCCTTTCGCACCAAACAGTTGTCGCCGGTGGAGTACTTAGACGAGTTGATCGATCGCATCGAACTACTGGAACCGACGATCAACGCGGTTGCCGAGCGTCGCTACGAGGAAGCCCGCGCCGAGGCACAGTCGGCGACTGAGCGCTATGCGCGCAGGAGGGGCACGGTGTTGGCCCTCGACGGATTGCCGGTGGCGGTCAAAGAGGAACATCCGATGGTTGGCCGTTCTTGGGTTCAGGGTTCGCTGGT
Source organism: Actinomycetota bacterium (assembly GCA_016213665.1). Classification (GTDB taxonomy): domain Bacteria; phylum Actinomycetota; class Acidimicrobiia; order Acidimicrobiales; family Ilumatobacteraceae; genus UBA668. The sequence goes on from JACQZX010000086.1 coordinate 18,542, forward strand.
GCTGGCCGACGAGGTCGCAACGATCGATCATCCGATCGTCGAACGTATCCAGGCTGCCGGCGCGGTCGTGCATATCCGAACGACCACTCCCGAGTTCTGCTGCGCCGGTTTCTGCCACAGCCGTCTGTGGGGAATCACCCGTAACCCGTGGAACACCGATTATTCGCCGGGGGGATCGTCGGGAGGTTCCGGTGCGGCACTGGCCGCCGGCTACGCGCCGCTGGCCACGGGCAGCGATATCGGCGGCTCGATTCGTGTCCCGGCTTCTCTCAGCGGAGTTGTCGGTTTCAAGCCACCGTGGGCACGTGTGCCGGCGCTGCCGCCGTACAACCTCGACCAGTTCTGCCACGACGGGCCAATTGCGCGCACGGTAGATGATTGTGCGCTGATCGAGGACGCGATCGCAGGCCGCCATTGGCGCGATGTTGCGTCCTTGCCCAACCCGCCGGTCTTGGTCGGCGCGTTTGGCGATTGTCGTGGCGTGCGCGTGGCGGTTTGCCCGACGCTCGGTGACTGGCCACTCGACCCGGCCGTCGCGAGTAATACGCAATCTGTGGCCGACGCGTTGGCGACGGCTGGCTGCATCGTCGAGCACGTGACTCTGCCCTGGACGATGCACGAAATCTGGGCAGCCGCGCAATCGCATTTCCGGGCGATCATGGGTGCCGGTATTGCGCAGGTCGAGCAGGCGCACGGCGATCTTCTGAGCGACTACACCCGTGCCTTCGCGGAAACGATGACTGAGCCCGGTCTCGGTTTCTACGAAGGGTTGGAACTCGAGGGTCGGCTGTGGGAACCACTGGGTCGACTGTTCGAACGCTTCGACGTACTGCTGTGTCCGACGATGGCCACCGACGGCTTCCTGGCCGGCGAGTCTTACCTTGCGGGTGGGATGGATGTCGGCACTGGTCATGTGCATCACCACATCCTCGGTGCGATGACGCTGCCCTTCAACTTGTTCAGTCGCTGTCCGGTCTTGTCGGTGCCGTCGGGTCGCGCAGCCAACGGCGTGCCGACGGGAGTACAAGTGGTGGCTAAGCCCTACGACGATCTGATTGCATTCACGGTCGCTCGCGCCGTGGAAGCGGCAGGTGCCGGCTTCACCCACGCCGACTGGCGACCCCCGCTCTCGTAGCGCGGCTCGACACGATGCCGCATCAACCGCCTAGCGGACGCAACATTGCCCGCGAGATGATGTGGCGCTGGATCTCGCTCGTGCCATCCCAGATGCGATCGACGCGCGTGTCGCGCCACATGCGCTCGAGTGGCAGTTCGTCCATCAGTCCCATGCCGCCCAAGATCTGAATCGCCTCGTCGGTCACGAACTGGCACATCTCGGTGGCGAACACCTTGGCCATCGCCATGTCTTCGTCGCTGCCGGTGCCATTGGCATCGCGCCAGGCGGCGCGCAGCGTGAGTAGCTCGGCCGCCTCCCATTGCGTGCGCATGTCGGCGAGCTTGAACGACACGCCCTGGAACTTGCCGATCTGCTGGCCGAACTGCACACGGGTAGCCGCCCACTCGGTGGCGATGGCGAGCGCGCGTCGTGCCCGTCCGACGCACACCGCGGCGACCTGCAGGCGGGTGGAGCCGAGCCACTCGTTGGCGGCATCGAAACCGCGGTGTTCCTCGCCGAGGATCTTGCGGACGGGCACGCGACAGTTATCGAAGTTGATGATGCAGTTGTGGTAGCCCTTGTTCGAGACGCAGTTGTAGCCGTGCAGCACCTCGCAGCCCGGGGTATCGAAGTCGACGAGGAAACCGGTGATGCGTTTCTTAGGCCCGCGGCTGGTGTGCTCTTCGCCGGTGGCGGCGAACAGGATCACGTAGTCGGCCAGGTCGGCATGGCTGATGAAGTGCTTGACGCCGTTGATCACGTAGTCGTCGCCGTCGCGCACGGCGGTGCACTTCATCCCGCGCACATCACTACCCGCGTCGGGTTCGCTCATCGCCAGGCAATCGACGCGTCGGCCGTCGATGGTTGGCCGCAGGTACTCGTCGATCTGATCATCCCGGCACGCGCGCAGGATGTTCGAGGGGCGCGCGACGATGTATTGCAAGGCGTAAGACGTGACACCGAACTCACGATCGACAAGGGTGGTGCCGAAGCTGTCGAGTCCACCACCGCCCAACTCGGCCGGCATGTTCGCGGCGTAGAGACCGGCGGCGAGTGACCGCTTGCGAATCTGCTCGACGAGTTCCGGCGGAACAGTGCCGCTCTTGTCGACGGCCGCCTCATGCGGGATCAGTTCCTTCTCGGTGAACGACCGGACAGTCTCGACAATCATCTCGTGTTCGGGCGACAGGTCGAATTGCATCACGAGCTCCTGAACGGGGAGGGGAGATGCATGACGCTACCTACCTGCTGGGGAATGGGGAGAGCGGCGTGCGCGGCTGCGATGGCTGCGAGCGCCGCGGCGACGTTGGGTTGAATCGGTGCCGAGCGCCCAGCGGCCATGTCGACGTGCACCAACATCTGCTCGGCCGTGCACAACAACGCGTTGGTGCCGCCGTGGTACATCGAGTGCACGAGGTGCAATCGTTTGGCGTCGACTCCGAGGACTTGTGTCTCGAACGTGATCGGTTCGTGCACCGACACCTCGAGCAGGTAGTGGACGTGGGTCTCGACGGTGTAGAAGCTGTGGCCACCCGCGCGGTACTCCTCGTCGTCGCCGATGTAGCGAAACAACGCGTCGCTTGCCCAACCCGCCGCGGTCAGGTAGGCCGCCTCGGTCATGTGGCCGTTGTAATCCACCCAATCGGGTTCCACCGGCGTGTTGTACAAGGCGAGCGGTGTCGCGACGACATCGCCGGGCCTCCACGGCGGGCACGCTCCGGCGGAGTAGCGCAACGCTTCGCGACGGGCGATGGCCTCGCCGGCGCCGTTGGTGATGTGTGTTCCGGTAGCTCGCAGGGCACGCATGAGGGCGATGATCGTGTCGGCGTCACCGTCGGCCAGCCGCACGATGTCGTCGCCCAGTCGCGCGCGCTCGGCCGCACTCGCTTCCGGTCCGACCGGCGTCATCCCCAGCGACATGTAGAAGCTCGCGAGTCCGGCGGGAGCCGCGCTCGACAACTCGACGAGCGGCAGCAGATGAATCGGGGAGCACCCGCAGGCAGTGGACTCTGTGGCAATCATTCCTCGCGCTGTCACCGGCACGTCACCCGTGACCTGTTGTACGACGTCGGCGGCAGCGATCTCATCGGCGGTGCCAACGCGCAGCCGTGTTGGATCAGCGCCGGGAAAGAGTCCAAGTCGTTGCGCCGATGGCCACAGGTCGGCAACTGCCGCAGCGACGTTGCGATCGTCGACGACGACATCGAGCCCGGCGGCAAGGAACCTCGTCGCCCACTCGGCAGCGCGCGCTCCAGCTCCGACCACCGCGACGACCCTCGGATGTGCCGCTGCGTGCATGAAACCCTCGGATCAGGAGCGGGGTTGGCCGACGAAGCGGCCCGCGTGTGGCGGCTTCGGCAGGGCTTGGTGATGGACCGCGAGCTCATCGAGCTTGGCGATGATCGCGTCGCCGGCAGGCACGGCCTTGCCGGCCTTGGCGTCGACGTGCAGGAGCATGTGCTCAGACGTGGCGACGACGCTGTCGTCGGCCGCGTTGTGGGTGACGCAGAACAAATGCAAACGCTTCGCGTCATGCGACAGCAACTGCACGGTGGTGTACAGGCGGTCGCCAAGCATGGCTTGCGCACCGAAGTTGATGTGGCTTTCGACGGTGAAGTAGCTGTGGCCGCCGGTGAGGTAGGCATCGTCGACACCGATCAGGCGCAGCACCCGATCGCCGGCTTGACTGGCGACCTGGAAGAAGCGGCTGTCGTTCATGTGGCCGTTGTAATCGACCCACTCGCCGGGCACGGTCACTTCGTGCACGCGCAGCGGCGCGGAAAGTTCTACCCGGGACACATCAACGCCACCCTGGCGTTCGAACAGTTGACGCTCGTAACGATCGAGTACGTCGCCCGCTCCGTACCCAACGCCACGGAGTCCCTGCAACACCGAGATCAGGCAATCATCGCGCAGCACCTCCAACTCGCGGATCGTTGCGGTTCCTGCCTGCGCGTCGCTTTGCGACACGAGCATCTCCAGCAGCTCTTCGGTCAGCTCCGGCACGTCCGTCAGCTTCGACCATGGCCACTTCAATGAGGGGCCGAACTGGGCCATGAAGTGCCGCATGCCCGCTTCGCCACCGGCGATTCGATAAACGAGGAACGTTCCCATGAAGCTCCAACGCAGGCCCGGGCCGTAGCGGATCGCGTCGTCGATCTCGGCGGCGGTGGCAACGCCATCGTTCACCAACCACAGCGCCTCGCGCCACAACGCCTCCATCAGGCGATCGGCCACGAAACCGTCGATCTCCTTGCCGAGCTGAAGTGGATGCATTCCGATGGCGGTGTACACCTGCGCCGCCCGTTCCCTGGCGGCGCGCGATGTCTGTTCGCCACCGCAGATCTCGACCAGCGGCATCAGGTACACCGGGTTGAACGGGTGCCCGACCAGCAGGCGTTCGGGATGTGTGATGCCGTCCTGCAGCAGCGTCGGGAGCAACCCGGAGGTACTCGAGGCGAACACCACGTTCGGCGCCGCGCAGGTGCTGGCACGTTGCAGCAGCGACTGCTTCATCTCCATCCGCTCGGGAGCGCTTTCCTGCACGAAGTCGACGCCGGTTGCTGCCTCCTCGGGTGTTTCCACAAATGTGAGCGTGCCTTCGGGTGGCAACGTCGCCGTGACCAGTTTGCGAGTTGCGCGCCGCGCGTTGGCGATGACCTCGCCAACCTTGCGCGGAGCCTGCGGATCGGGGTCGTAGAGCTTTACATCGACACCGTTGAGCAGGAAACGGGCGGCCCACGCCCCACCGATGACTCCACCGCCCAGCAGACCGACACGCGACAGTCCAGGAATCGGACTCATCTCAGCGCTTGATCAACTTCAGCTTGTCGCGTACTGCCTGCGGACTCATCACTCGCACGTTCATGTTGTCCAGAATGCTCTTGGCCTTCTCGACGAGCGTTGCGTTGGTGGCCAACTGCCCAGGCCCGGCGTAAAGGTTGTCCTCCAGGCCGACGCGCACGTTGCCGCCCGCTAGCGCAGCCATCGCCACAAACGGCAGTTGCATGCGCGCGATCGAGAACCCCGAGAACACGCAGTCGTTGGGCAGATTGTTGACCATCGCCATGAACGTCGTCGGATCGTCGGGCGCTCCGTAGGCAATTCCCATGCACAACTGAATCATCACCGGGTCGTCGAGCAACCCGTCGCGAATCATCTCCTTGACCTGCACGAGGTGTCCGGTGTCGAACACTTCCAACTCCGGTCGCACACCCATCTGCTGCACCAACGTGGCCATCTTGCGCAGCACGCTCGGAGTGTTGACCATGATGTAGTCGCCGCCGGAGGCGAAGTTCATCGTGCCGCAGTCGAGAGTGCAAATCTCGGGCAGGATGGCCCGCACGTGATCGAGTCGCTCGGTCGCTCCCGCCATGTCGGTGCCGGCGGGGTTGGGCGGCAGCACTTGTTCGTCGCCACCCAGCACCAGGTCGCCGCCCATCCCGGCGGTGAGATTGACGACAACATCGACATCGGCGGCGCGGATGCGTTCGACCACCTCGGCGTAGTACTCGGTCTTGCGACTGCCCTGCCCGGTTTCGGGATCGCGAACATGGATGTGGACGATCGCCGCCCCTGCCTTTGCAGCCTCGATCGCCGACTCGGCAATCTGTGGTGGCGTCACCGGCACATGCGGGCTCTTGCGCGTGGAGTCGCCCGAACCTGTGACCGCGCAGGTGATGAACACGTCCCAGTTCACGAGTCGTTCTCCTTTGCCCGCCGGGTGATCAGGCGTGAAGCTCGGTTGCTGTGCGTTGCACGGCGGCGACGATCTTCGCGTAGCCGGTGCAGCGGCAGAGGTTGCCAGAAAGACCGATGCGCACTTCCTCTTCCGATGGCGACGAATTGCGAGCGAGCAATGCGTGCGCGGACAGGATCATGCCCGGCGTGCAGAACCCACACTGCACGCCACCCTCTTCGAGGATGTTGCGCTGCAGCGGATGCATCTCGTCGCCGTCGATCACGCCCTCGACGGTGGTGATGGCGCGGCCTTGCGCTTGCACGGCGAGGTAACTGCAGGAGTTGACCGGTTGGCCATCGAGCAGGACCATGCAAGCTCCGCATTCGCAGTCGTCGCACCCTTCCTTGGTGCCCGTGAGCCCGATCTCGGAGCGGATGACGCTGAGCAGATTGCGCCCCTGCTCGACGTCGACCGGGTAATCGGTTCCGTTGACTTTCAGTGTGAAGGCGATTCTCTCCGACGTACTCATGATGCAGCTCCGATTCCGACAGCGCGATTTACGGGAATCGCGATCTTTTCGCCGGCCGCGCGTCGTGCAGCGGCCTCGACCGCGCGGCGGGCCATGACACCAACCGTATGTCGCCGGTAGCCCACGCTGGCCCGAACGTCGCTGATGGGAGTGCATTGCTCCATCGCCATCTGCGCCGCGTGTTCCGCCGCGGCGGCGACGGGGCGTCCGATCTGTTCGACGAGGTTGCAGGTGAGGATCGTCGGTGCAACGGCGGTGAGTCCTACGCGCAAGGCGGCGATCGTGCCATCGTCGGCCAAGGCGACGAAGGCAGCGGCACCGACCACTGCGATCTCCATTGCGCGACGGTATTCCAAGCGCACGTAGGCACTGTTGGCTTTGGGACCCGGTTTGGGGAGGTGGATGGCGACGCACAATTCGCCCGGCTCGGCGCTGGTGCGTCCGGGCCCGGTCCACAACTGTTCGATCGGCATTCGCCGGTTGCCGCGTGTGGACCGCAGTTCGACCTCAGCACCCATCACCGTCAACGGCGCACCGGTGTCCATCGCCGGCGACGCGTTCATGATGTTGCCGCCGAGCGTCCCGACGTGACGTGTTGCTGGCGAACCGACCAAAGCGCTGCCGTCGGCCAGTGCGCAATAGGCGCTTGCAAGCAGTGGATGCGTCTCGATCGCGTGGTGCGAGACCAAAGCACCGATGCTCACGCCCTCCTTGGTCTCGACGACGGCCTTGAGCTCGTCGAGCCGATCGATTGCCACCAGGTTCGCCGGCAATGCTGCCTTCCCGTGGCGAGCGCCGACCACCAAGTCGGTGCCACCGGCGATCGGGGTGGCCCCCGCTGTGAGCGCGGCAAGCGCCTCGTCGACGGTGCGGGCGATGGTGAAACTCATTTGCCCTGCTCCTTGCTAGCGGTCTCTTGCAACGTGGCCCACACCCGCTCGGCCGTCATTGGTAGTTGTCGCACGGGTGCGCCGACCAGCTTGGCCAGTGCATTCGCGATGGCTGCCGCAGTCGCGACGTTCGGTGCTTCTGCCAAACCCTTGGCGCCGTACGGGCCGGCGTTGGGTGTTTCGATCTCGACGAAGTGGATGTCTATCGGCGGAGCGTCGGCGCAGGTCTGCAACTTGTACTCGAGCAGCGCCGCGTTGCGCTGATGAGCCTGGTCGTCGTAGTTGGTGCCTTCCGTCAGCGCCTGGCCGATGCCCATCATCACGCCGCCTTGCACCTGGCCCTGCGCGCCGACGAGGTTGATGATGGTGCCCGAGTCGTGGGCGGTGCTCACATGCAGCACTCGCGCAACGCCGGTGTCGCGGTCGAGTTTGACGCGCACCGCGTGACAGCTGAACTGTGGCGCCTGCCAGGCGGCGACGCCGATGTCGCCAACGCAGGTGGAACCAGCCACCGACGGCGCGGCGGGCGGCGCGCCCGACCCGTGCCCGATCAGCAGCTCGCCACCGGCGGCGATGCCGGCCAACGCGGCGATGGCGACCCCGCGGTCGGGGCTGCCGGCGACATGCGCCCGGCCGTCGGCGAGCACGATGTCGGCCGCCGCCGCTTCCAGCTTGTTGGCCGCCAGGTTACGTAGTTGGTCGGCGATCTGGCCGGCGGCGGCGATCACGGCCCGACCGTTGTTGAACAGCGTCTGCGAACCGGTGGCCCCCATGTCGTAGGGGGCGGCGCTGGTGTCTTGATAGACCAACTCGAAATCCTCGGCACGCATGCCGATTTCGTCGGCGGCAAGTTGGCGAAGCGTCATCACGGCTCCTGTGCCGCACTCCTGCGCGCCGGTAATGATCTGGCCGCTGCCGTCGCCGTCGAGCTTGATGTAGGCACCCGACGGCGAGGCGAAGCTCGGCCACCACCCGATCGCGACGCCGATCGCCTCGTCGTCGGCCAAGGTCTTGCCATAACCGGCTGCGCTCGTGGCCGCGTCGATGCATTGCTGCACGCCGATCTCGCCGTAGGTCTGCCCGCTGGGACCGACGGCACCGGTGTCGACCGCGTTCTGCTTGCGGAATGCCACCGGATCGATGCCCACCTGCTTCGCAACTTCGTCAGTGTGCGACTCGAGCGCCCAACAGGTCTGCGGGGCGGTTGGGGCGCGCACGGAGCCGGAGGGCTGGTGGTTGGTGTAGGCGAGATGAGCCTCGGCCAGCACATTGGGAATCTTGTACGGCCCAAGTGCATGCATCGCGGCGAGTTGGCTGAAGAAACCGGCGTCGGCGGTGTAAGCCCCGTTGTCGATCACCAGGCGCACTCGGCGGGCGGTGATGGTTCCGTCGTTCTTCACGCCGGTCTCGAAGTCGTACACGATTCCTTCGCGTCGCTTGTCGGGTGCGAGGAACTCTTCGCGGCGACTGAACACCAACCGCACCGGGCGCTTGGCTGCTCGGGCCAGGGCGGCGACATGCGCCTCGACATGAAAGCCACACTTGCCACCGAAGCCACCACCGAGATGGGGGACGATGATTCGCACGCGGTTGTTGGGCAACTGCAGTGTTTCGCAGACGCCGGCGCGAGCATCGAACGGCACTTGCGTACTCGTCCAGATGGTGACCTTGTTACCTTCCCACTGCGCGACCACCGCACGCGGTTCGATCGGCGCTGCGTGGCACCCGTCCGACACGTATCTGCTGCGCACGATGTGGTCGGCCGCAGCCAGACCTTTCTCGACGTCGCCTTTGGCGATAGACGAGAACGAGGCGTCGTTGCGGTCGCGCACGAGGGCTTCGTAGGCGCCGTAGTCAGCCCAACCCTCATGGACCAGCGGTGAGTCGGGAGCGAGCGCGGCCTCGGCATCGTTGACGATCGGCAGCGGTGCGTACTCGACGACGATCGCGTCTGCGGCACGTTGCGCAGTTGCGGCATCGACCGCGGCAACCGCGGCCACGATCTCACCTTCGAAGCGCACAACATCGCGTGCGAACAGCGTGCGATCCTGCACGAAGCTGCCGTACCGCACGTCGGGTACGTCGTCGGCGGTGAGCACGGCGAACACTCCGGGCATCGCGCGGGCGGCACTGACATCGAGCTTGCTGATGCGTGCGTGGGCGATCTCCGCGTAGCGGAACTTGGCGGCCAGCGCGCCCGTCAGCGAAAGGTCGGCGGTGTAGCGGCCGCTGCCGGTGACCTTGTCGGGTCCATCGGCGCGCACGAACCTCGCTGCCGTCTTGGGCTTGTGTGCTGGCTTCTTCGTCGCTGTCGACATCGCAGTACGACCTCCTTGCCGTTGTTCGTTTTGGCGCGGCTCCCAATATTGCAGATCGGAGTGGCTGGCCGGCGATGCGAACAGGCGAAGGTTGATGTGGACACTGGAACCAACTAATGTGTACACATGAATGTTGGCGTGCGAGAACTGAAACAGCATCTGTCCGAATACCTAGATCGCGCCGCCGCCGGCGAAGTTGTGCAGGTGACCGAACGTGGCGTACCCAAGGTTCAGATTGTCGCTGTTCCCGAAATTGGCGCGATGACTCGCGGTGTCGACGACGGCTGGCTGCGCCCACCGCTTCGTTCCGATGGACTGACGCCGCTACGCCGCGTGCGAGGGGTGCGGCGAGTCGCCGACGTCGTTGAGGATGATCGTGGTTCTTGAGTGACGACCTACGTCGACTCAAGCGCCTTGCTGAAACGGTACGTTGCCGAACCCGACTCGGCCGTGGCCGAACGCCTAATTCTGGCTGACCCTGTTTTGGTCTCGTCGTGGATCACAGTTGTCGAACTGCGCCGAAACCTTGCTCGCCTGGTCGAGGCCGATGCCTTACCCGGTGTCCGCCGCCAATGCCTGCGCGATCTCGACGAGTTCGCACTCGTGGCTGTGGACGAAGTCGTGTGCAACGCGGCGGCCGCGATCGGCGAGCAGTTGGGTGTGCGCACTCTCGACGCAGTGCATCTCGCGTGTGCACAGCGTCTGCAGATTCCGGGCCTCACGTTTGTCACCTTCGACCTTCGCCAAGCACAGGCAGCGCGCTTGCTCGGATTTACCGTGCTTGGGGCCTGACCGGTCGAGTAGCAACGATCAGCCGCTATCCTGCAGGCGCTGTCGTCGGGAAACCGGCGTATTCACGGCGACGTGGCCGAGTGGCTGAGGCAAGGGCCTGCAAAGCCCTCCACATGGGTTCGATTCCCATCGTCGCCTCCAACTTGGGACATAATCGCAAATGGTGATTACCGACGAGCTGCGCCAACGTCGTGAGGCGGTCGTGGGCGAGCACATGTCGTCCGAGAACGAGCTCGACTTCGACCGCACCATCGCAACCTTCGCCCGCCCGCGTTATGAGCTGATCCCCACCGGTGAAGTCTTCGACGGCGAGCAAGCCGTGCGGGAGTATTTCCGTGCCAGTAGGGCTGCCGTTCCGGACCAGCGCAACGAGCTGATCGGCATGACCAGCACCGACCATGCCGTGATCGTCGAGTTCTGGCTACGCGGTACTCCGGCCACGCGCGCCGGCGGCAACGGGTTCGTATGCCGAATGGTCGCGATCTTCGAATTCGAACCCGGTGGCAGCGGCATCGTGTGCGAGCGCGTGTATTGGGATCGCGAAACGATTCGCCGCCAACTGTCCGCCCAGCGCTAGCACGCTCGATGTCACAACGAACCCACCGTCGCGGTGGGATACGCGTGACCTCGCTGGGTTCCGGGCTACCTAGTCGGGGCGCCGTTCTCGACGCGCAGGCCGGGGAAGCGTCCTAGGCGTTCGAGGGCGGCGACGGTGCTGCGCATGGCATCTGCCGGAACGGGATGGCTGATGAGGTAACCCTGCGCCTTGTCGCAACCGAGATCGCTGAGCACCTGCAGCTGGTGCACGCTCTCCACGCCCTCGGCGACGATGTCGAGCCCGAGCGAGCGTCCCATCGCCACGATCGTGCGCACCAGACTCCGGTCGTTGGGATTGTCGGCGACACCCTGCACGAACGCGCGGTCGATCTTGATGCGCTGCAGCGGGAACTTCTGCAGCAGCGAGAGCGACGAGTAGCCGGTGCCGAAGTCGTCGAGGGCAACTCTCACGCCGAGCGAACGCATGCGGCGCAGGGTGGCCAAGGCCAGTTCTGGCTCGGTGATCATCACGCTCTCGGTGACCTCGAGCCACAACAGTTGCGGGGAGACGCCCGATCGACTGAGCGCCTCGCCGACCACGGCCGGGAAGTTGCTGTCGGCGAGTTGCCGTGGGGAGACGTTCACCGACATCGTGGCCGAAGGACTGCACACTCCGTCGTCGATCCAGCTTCTGAGCTGGGTGAGTGCTTCCAGCAAAGCCCAGGAACCGATCGGGATGATGGTTCCGGTGTCCTCGGCAATCGGGATGAACTCGGCGGGGGAGACGATGGTGCCATCGGCTTGCTGCCACCGCATGAGCGCCTCGACGCCGACGACGTCGCCCGACTGCAGGTCGAGAATCGGCTGGTGGAACAGCCGCAACTCGCGCCGATCGAGCGCGCGGTACAAAGCAGTTTCGACGGCGAGGCGGTGGGCAACTCGTTCGTGCATGCTCTCGTCGTAGACGGCGACGCAGTTCCGTCCGGCGTCCTTGGCGCGATACATCGCGGTGTCGGCGTGGCGGACGAGGTCTTCGGGAGAGGAACTCGACGTTGGACTGATCGCCGCGACACCGATACTGGCGGTCACGAACACGTCGCCTTGGCTGAGCGCCAACGGTTCGCGGAAGACGGCCAGCAGACGCTCGGCTATCTCAAGGGCCCCCGCCGGCGACTTGGCATTGACGTCGAGTACGACGTACTCGTCACCCGAGAGGCGGGAAACGGTGGCGCTCTCGGACACTGCGTTGACAAGTCGACGGGCAACAGTTACCAGCACCTCGTCGCCGGCGGCGTGGCCGAGCGAGTCGTTGATGTTCTTGAATCTGTCGAGGTCGACGAAGAAGAGCGTCGGTTGGTCGTCGGGATGCCATGAGTTTCGAAGGAGGTCGTTGATCGTCTGCAGCAACACTGTTCGGTTCGGTAGGCCGGTGAGCGGGTCGGTGTGCGCGCCATGGAGCAGTTCGACCTGATCCCGTCGGTTCGTGCGCACGGCTACCAGAACTCGTGTGGTTACAACGCACGCGAGGACAAACGTCGAGACCGAACGCACGACCTTGTCGGCGGTGTTGTTCGGCGCGGTGGCGGCGAGCACGATGACCGGAACGACCAGTGAGGCGATCGTTGCAATCAGCCGCCCGATCGAGTCGCCGGCGGGTATCGGCTGCGGCCGACCGAGTTCGGAGATCGACGGGTGCAGAAAGGCCGCACCGGCACAGAAGTACGCCGCCACGTAGAACGGAATCGCGAGACGTGCAGTACCACTACCGATATGGCCGGCATCGAGCAGCGAATAGATCAGGTCGGCGAGCAGATTGAGAGCGAGCCCGGCGCCGGCCAGCCACATCGCTGTCGGTCGCCGATGACGGCTGAGCATCACAACGGCAGCCAAGAACAGCGCTACCCAGGTCGTCGGTTGGTAGAGACCCGACAACGCTGCCCGCCACGAGTCGTCGGCCAACTTGCGCACCGGCTCAACGATCACCGCCCAGGAAACGATCCAACTGCCGATGGCGACGATCGTCGCGTCGCCCCACAGGCCGGTGGCGTAACGATCGCCGCCCGATCGCAGCAGCGAGGCCAAACCGATCACGAGACACACTCCGGCAGCGAGCGCGAACACGGCGGCGATCGGTGCCGCGTAGGTGGGCGAACCGTCGGCGGCGAGTTGTCTGAGCGCGTAGAAGCCGCCAACGCTGCCCATGAGCGCGACCGAATACCACGACAGTCGATTACGCCAGCGAGCGAACACGACTACGGGCAGCAGTTGCAGCGCGGCCGCAAGGTGGATCGCGTCGCGAGCTTGCCCGCCGGGCATGCTGAACGACAGCGTGGTCATCGCCACGCCGACAACGGTGTAGATCCACCGCAGGAGTGCAGGTTCCCGCTTCACTCGCCTCCTCGCTCCGCCGGAGACATCCACCGCCGGCCGCAACGACAGGTGCCATAGTAACACTGCAACCCCCGTTTCGCGCAAGGGGCAGTCGTACCAGCGCTCTGCGTGCTCGACGCCAGCATCGTTTCGACGGTGAGTGGCGCCGCCAACGTCGTTCGGAAAGTTCTCGTCAAGATTGCGCGCGGATGGCGAGTGGCCGACCGGCGAACCCGGAACCGTCTTGGGTTCGCTACCGTAGAAGCGAATGAGTCCTCCTCCGGGCCGCCGTCGATGACCTCGTTGGCCAAGCCACTATCCGTCGTCGTGCCCGGCGCACATCTCATGGCAGCGTTTGTCGGCCAGCGCGACGCGCACTTGCGCCTGATCGAGGCGGCGTTCCCCGACGCGACGATCGTCGCCCGCGGAAACGAAGTGCACGTCGAGGGCCCGCAGGCGCAAGCCGTCGGCCGACTGTGCGAGGAACTGGTCGTGCTGTTGCAGCAGGGCCATCATCTCGATGAACCGAGCATCATGCGCAGTATCGACATGATGCGCGACAACGAGAGTCCGAGCCGAGTGCTCACCGACGACATTCTGCGCGGGTCGAAGGGCAAACCGATTCGGCCCAAGACCGCCGGTCAGAAGCGCTACGTCGATGCGATCCGCAGCCATGTGATCACCTTCGGCCTCGGTCCCGCGGGCACAGGCAAGAGTTGGTTGGCGGTGGCGATGGCTGTGCACGCGTTGCAGACGAAGCAGGTGCAGCGCATCATCCTCACGCGGCCAGCCGTCGAAGCCGGCGAGCGACTGGGCTTTCTGCCCGGCGATCTGATGGCCAAGATCGATCCCTACCTGCGCCCGCTGTACGACGCGCTGTACGACATGGTCGAGCCGGAAGGGGCACAGAAATTGCTCGAGCGGCAAGCAGTCGAGGTGGCCCCGCTGGCGTTCATGCGCGGGCGAACGCTGAACGACAGCTTCATCATCCTCGACGAGGCCCAGAACGCGACACCGGAACAGATGAAGATGTTTCTCACGCGCATCGGCTTCGGTTCCAAGGTCGTCGTCACCGGCGATACCAGTCAGGTCGACGTGCCCGATGGGCGCAGCGGTCTGATCGGCCTCGAACGCACTCTCACCGGCATCGAAGGACTCGCGTTCGTTCACCTCGGTACCGGCGACGTCGTGCGTCACCGAATCGTGGCCGACATCGTCGCTGCCTACGAACGCGCCGGAGTTGCGCGCAGCGCAGGTGCGAGCGAGACGCCCAAGGGTTCCAAGCATGGGTGACCCATCGCGCCCTCGATTAGATGCGCCACGTCGAGTCGGTGGGGAAGGTGAGCCGGAGGTTTTCTGCGCCGACGAGCAGAGCGACGTTGCAATCGATCTGGAGCGATGGCAAAAGTTGGCCACGGAAGTCTTGCGCAGCGAGGGAGTGCGCGGATTCGCCGAGCTTTCACTACTCTTTGTCAACGAGCGGGAGATGTCGGAGCTGAACGAAGAACACATGGGTGGTGTCGGCGCGACCGACGTGCTCGCCTTCCCCATCGACGCGGCGGAGGCGGAGATCGTTCTGCACGCGACCCCACCGAGCCGCGGACCCGATCGCGCGCCGCCCGACCCCGGCGATATGCCGTTGCTGCTCGGCGATGTAGTGCTGTGCCCGGCGGTTGCCAAGCGGCAGGCGTCCGACCACGCAGGCACGCTTGACGACGAGCTTGCACTTTTGATCGTGCACGGCGTGTTGCACGTGCTCGGCCACGACCACGATTCGGCGCCGACCGGCGACGCGATGCGGGCACGGGAGTTGGCGTTGTTGCAGCAGCATCATTGGGGCGGCCCCGCGCCGATCGACTTCCGGCAGGAGCACGAGTCGTGATAGCGGCCGAATTCACCGGAACCGACACGTTGATGTTGATCGTGATCGTTGTGCTGCTGGTCGTGTTGATATTCGCGGCGGTCGCCGAGATGAGTTTGTCGCGCATGACCAAGCCACGCGCGAACTCGCTAGCAGACAAGGGTCTCAAATCGGGCAAGGCGCTGCAGCGTCTGGTCGAGCATCCCGAGCGCTGGGTGAACCCGCTCCTGCTCACGGTCAACATCTGCCAGACGGTGCAGACCACTCTCACCGCACTGGTTGCCGGTCACCTGTTCGGTGCCGGTGGCGTGGTCGTCGGTGTTGTGCTGAACGTGCTCGTGTTCTTCGTGCTGGCCGAGGCCGTGCCGAAGACCTACGCCGTCTTGTATCCGCAGCGAGCGGCGTTGATGTCGGCGCGGCCGACGGCGTTGATTGTCGGGTTCCCGTTGTTGCAGTGGGTCTCGCGGTGGCTGATCAAGCTCACCAACGTGATCGTGCGCGGCAAGGGTCTGGAGGCCGGTCCCTTCGTCTCCGAGCAGGAGTTGCTCGGAATCGTCGAGACTGCGGCCGAAGACGGCGTAGTGGAACACGAAGAACGCGAACTGATCGAGAGCATCATCGAGTTCGGCGATACCGTCGCACGCGAAATCATGGTGCCACGTCCCGACCTCGTCGTCGTGGAGCACACTGCGACGGTCAGCGAAGCGCTCGACATCGCGCTCGAACACGGCTACAGCCGGCTGCCCGTCATCAATTCCGAAGACGACGACGCGATCGGCCTGGCGTACACCAAAGACCTGATGCGGACCGAGCGCGAGGGCGGCGGCGACGGGCCGCTGATCGACCTGCTCCGACCGGTGTTCTTCGTCCCCGAGAACAAGCCGGTGAATCGGCTGATGCGCGAAATGCAGGCCCGCAAGTTCCACCTGGCGCTGGTGGCCGACGAATACGGCGCACTCTGTGGGCTGGTGACGCTGGAGGATTGCCTCGAGGAGTTGGTCGGCGAGATCGTCGACGAGCACGACGAGGAGGAGGCCGAAGTGCAACGCTTCGCCGATGGCGACTATCTGGTCGACGGTGGCATGTCGATCGGTGATCTCAACGACCTACTCGGGCTGTCGATCCCCGACGAAGACTGGGACACTGTCGGCGGATTCCTGTTCGGTACCCTTGAGCACGTGCCCGAGCTCGGGGAGTCGATCGTGCATGACGGGTGGCGTTTCACCGCGGCGGAGGTCGAAGGTCGACGCATCCGTCGTGTCAAGGTGACCCTCGAGCCGGAAACACGCGTGCTGCGAGTCGACGGCGACGACGACTAAACGGCGGCGGCGGCCACCGCGTTTTCCGCCTTGGTCAGCTCCGCCGTCGACAGGTGCACCGCGACGACGCCGTAGGCAGTCAGCAACAGGCCGGCGGCGATGAAGTAGGGAGCGCGCAAACCGAACCAGTCGGCGGTCAGTCCGCCGACGACTGCGCCGACCGGCATGACGCCGGTGCTGACCCAGCGATACACGCTGTTCACCCTGCCGAAGAGCTGGCCGGGCACGAGCTGTTGGCGCAACGACACCGCCACGATGCTCCAGATCGTGATCGTGAAGGCCTGAGCAGTCGTCATCAGGATCACCCACCACGTCACCGGCCACAGACCGATGGCGAGCGAGGTGAGAACGGGCGTGATGGCGGCGACGAGCATCGTGAATCTGCGGCCGACCTTGTTGACGACGTAGCTGCCCGCGATTCCGGCGAGCAAGCTGCCGGCTCCGATTATGGCCATCAGTGGGCCGAACCAATGTTCCGAGATATGTAGCTCGTTGATCGCGAAGAGAACGAAGGTGGCTTGTGTTGCCGCCAGCGCAATGTTGATGAGCGCGACACCGATTGTGAGGTTGCGAAGCACGTGATGACTGCGCAGCCAGTCGACACCCTCGCGCATCTCGGCGATCAGTTGTTTCCTTCCGGGCGCGGCGGGTGCCGGTTCGGTCGCCGATGACGCCACACGGAACGACCCGCGCAGACTGGCAGCGAGCATCGCCGCGATCACGAAGCTGGCTGCATCGAGACCAAACGGCAGCCAGACCGCGAACCCGAACAGTGCGCTACCGATCGGCATGCCGAGAAACGTGCTGCCCGCCACTTCGCTGGTGAAGAGCAGGCCGTTTGCTCTTTCGAGCTGGTCGTCGCGCACGATCGACGGGATGATCGCTTGCGATCCGTTGTCGAAGAAGACCTCGCCGATGCCCAATCCGAACGCAAGTACCCACAGCATCCACAGACGGACATCGGAGAACGCCGCTACCAGCGCCAGCCCACCGACGAGTGCCCCGCGGCACATGTCGGTGATTACGAGCAGTCGCCGACGATCGGAGCGGTCGATCAGTGCCCCCACCGGCACGGAGAACAACAGCCATGGAATCGAGAAGAACATCGCGACCAGCGCTACCGATGCCGGCTGATCCGTGATTCGAGATGCAAGTAGTGGCAACGCGATTATGAAGACGCCGTCGCCAAGGTTGGAGATGCCGGCCGCCGTCCACAGCCGCCAGTACCGCCCCGGCAACGAATTCATCGGCGGCACCCTACTGGGTGCCGTTATACGGCCCGGTATCAGGGTCGGGGTTCGTCAGTCACGAGCAGCAGGTGGCGCTGCAGCTTGCCGAGCGACGTGCGCGGCAAGCGCTCGACGATGCGCAGTTCTCTGGGGGCGCAGAAACTCGGGAGTTGGTCGCAGACGTGGGCTCGCAGATCCGCCAGCGTCGGCGGCCCCGACTTCGGCGTCGCGACCCGAGGCACGACCCATGCCACGACGCGGTGGCCCCACTCCGCATCCGGTGTGCCTGCTACCGCGACGTCGGCGACACTCGGATGCGTTGCGATCGCGCCCTCCACCGCCTCCGGCCAGACGTTCTCGCCGCCGGTGATGATCATGTCGCCGGCCCGCCCTTCCACGACCAATCTGCCGTCAGCCAGTAGGTGACCGAGGTCGCCGGTGTGCAGCCAGCCGTCTTTGTCGATGGGTGTGGAACCGTCGCGATAGCAGCGCATGAGCATTGGGCAGCGCACGAGGATTTCACCGTCGGGTGCGATGGCGAGTTCGACGCCATCGAGCGGTGCCCCGTCGTAGACGATGCCGCTGCCGGTTTCGGTGAGGCCGTAGGTTGCGTGAACATTGTCCGGTAGATCGGCGGGCGGTCGCGATCCGCCGACCACGATCACGCGGAACAAGGTGGCGTCGATCCGTTGTAGCGCAGTGGTGACCAAGGAAACCGCCGTCGCTCCGTTGCGGCCGGCCGCCGCCACCTTCTCGGCGTCGAAGCCGTCGTGCACCACGACCCGAATGTCGGTGTGGATCGCACGTGTAACGACCGACAATCCACCGACGTGAGAGAGCGGCAAGCACGCCAGCCAGGTGTCGTCGCTCGTGATTCCCAGCCGGTCGCTCGTGGCGCGGGCAGAGGCGATGACGGCCGCGTGCGTGAGCACGACACCCTTGGGCGTGCCGGTGGCGCCGCTGGTTGCAACCACCAGCGCATCGCCGTGCTCTACACCGCGGCCGGGCATCCGGTGCCGCCCCTGTGCGTCGAGAAGCAGAGTCGGTTCCAACGCCGCGAAAAGTGCTGTCCGCGCCGGCGCGGGGAGTCGGCGATCCACCGGCAGCACCGCGTTGCCCGCGTCCCACTCGCGGCGCAACGCCGCGACGAAATCGGGGCCGCCCGGCAGATCGATCGCTACCAGGTGTGGCACGTGGGCGAGATTAGGCGAGAATGCCGGCGATGAACCGTTGGCTGATCGGAGCACGTCCCCGCACGCTGCCTGCCGCCGTCGTGCCGGTCGCGCTCGGTGCCGCGGCCGCCGTCGGTGAAGCGCACCCGGTGTGGTGGCGCGTTGGCGCCGCGCTGGTCGTGAGCCTGGCGCTGCAGGTGGGTGTCAACTACGCTAATGACTACAGCGACGGGGTGCGCGGCACCGATGCGCAGCGCGTAGGCCCAACCCGACTCGTCGCCGGTGGCCTGGCCAGCGCGCGCGCGGTGAAACGGGCGGCGCTGGCTTCCTTCGCGGTCGCTGCCGTGGCCGGACTGGTGTTGGCGGCGACCACCAGTTGGTGGCTGCTCGCGGTCGGCGCGGCCGCGCTGCTTGCCGGCTGGGGATACACCGGCGGGCCGAAGCCCTACGGCTACTTCGGGCTCGGTGAGTTGTTCGTGTTCGTCTTCTTCGGGCTCGTCGCGACCGTTGGCAGCACGTTCGTGGTCAGCGAGCGAATCACGGCGGTGTCGTGGCTCGCCGGCAGCGCGGCAGGTTGCCTGGCGTGTGCGCTGCTGGTCGTGAACAACTTGCGCGACATTCCAACCGACGGCGTTGTCGGCAAGCGAACGCTCGCCGTTCGCATCGGCGACCGCTGGACACGGGTTCTGTATGTAGCGCTGTTGTCGGCAGCGTTTGCAATCGTGGTCGCAATCGCCGTCTGCGGCGGGCGGCCCTGGGCGGCCATCGCTTTGGTCGCCAGCGCCGTCGCCGTCGTGCCTGCACGTGCGGTGATCGGCGGAGCGCGGGGTGGCGCGTTGATCCCCGTGCTGGGCGCCACCGGCAGAGTTCAGTTGGCGACCGGGCTGCTGGCCGCCGTCGGCATCGCGATCGGCGGTTAGACGACCGGCAACAAACCCAAGATCGCTTCCACCACGAACTGGGGTTGCTGCATGTGCGCGGCGTGCGCAGCGCCAGGAACGAGCACGAACCGGCCCTGGGCCACTACTTCGGCGATCTGTGCTGCGATGGCCGCGAACTTGCTGTCGTTTTCACCGGCCATCGCGAGCACCGGCATGTTGAGCTCGCGCAAGCGCGGCCACAGCGACGACTGCGCACCGGTGCCCGCCATTCGCAAACTGCTCGCCAGACCTTCCACCGTGTTGCGACCGCGATCGGCGAGTTCGGCGTCGGTTACGGCGAGTCCGCCGAACAGCGGCTGCGCCACCCATTCGCGCACGAATCCATCGACGCCCAACTCGGCGAGCCGGAGCTCGAGGCCGCCGTCGGCATCGCGTCGGCGGGCGCGTTCGTTGTCGTCGTCGATTCCCGGGTTGGCGCCGATCAGGACGGCGGTCGTGACGAGATGCGGATACATCAACGCTACGTGCAGTGTCGCCCGACCACCGAGGCTGTAACCGACGTACGTCGCGACTTTGGAGATGGCGGCAACCATGTCGGCCGTGCGGCGCAGATCGGCACGAACTCCGCTGGCCCCGCCGTGCCCGGGAAGGTCGATGACGACGGCGTGGTAACCGCGAGCGACGATCTGTTCGGCGATCGGCTTCCACGAATTTGCCGTCTGCGTGAAACCGTGGAGGAAGACGACCTTGGGGGCTCGTGGATCGCCTAACTGTTCGGCGGCGAGTGGGCCGCTGACGGGTGACCATTGCGAGTGCACGGAATCACGATAGGCCCGTATTGTTGCCGCCATGATGCAGGCGCCGCAGGATGTGCAGGCAACGTTCTGCGCCACACTCGTCGATCAATGGGTGCGCATGGGAATGCGCAACGCGGTGATCGCCCCCGGATCGCGCAGCACACCGATGGCGTTGGCGCTGGCCGCGCGTGACGACCTTGCGGTGCAGGTGGCGCACGACGAGCGCTCGGCGGCGTTCATCGCGCTGGGTGTCAGCCTCGCAACCCGGCTGCCGGCGGCGCTGCTGTGCACCAGTGGCACCGCCGCGACGCACTTCCACGCGGCCGTAGTCGAGGCCGACCTTGCGGGTGTGCCGCTGCTCGTGCTCACCGCCGATCGCCCTCCGGAACTGCAAGGCATTGGTTCGGCGCAGACGATCGATCAGCGCGAACTCTACGGCCGCGCCGCGCGCCTGTACGCCGACCCCGGAGTCGCCGACGCCTCTGCTTCGGAGACCTGGCGCGCGTTTGCTTCCGATTGGTGGCGGGTTGCCACCGGTAGCAACCCCGGCCCGGTGCACATCAACTTGCCATTTCGCGAGCCGTTGGTCGGCGTCGTCGGCGAGCTCCCTGATCTCATCGACGGCGGTCCCGTCGAACGTGGGGAGGCGAACCCCGAACTTGTCCGTCGGGTGACGGAGTTGGCGGGAATGTTCGACCAGCAGCGCGGTGTGATCATTGCCGGCGGGGGAGTCGACGATGCAGCCGCGGTCGGGTTGTTGGCGGAAGCGCTGCAGTGGCCGGTCTTGGCTGATCCGCGCTCCGGATGCCGCCAACTCGCGCAGGCGGTGAGTTGTTTCGATTCGCTGCTGCGCGGCGCGCAGTTCGCCACCGACCACCGCCCATCGGTCGTGTTGCACCTCGGCGAGCCGCCGGCTTCCAAGGTGCTCGGCCAGTGGTTGCAGGCGAGCGCTGCCGTGCATGTGCACGTGCACTCCCACCCGCGCATCATCGATCCGTTGCGGCTTGTCACCGAACGTGTTTGCGCATCACCCGCGCTGTTCTGCAAAGCACTCGCTACAGACGTGGCGGCCGATCGCGACGCGGTCTGGTTGTCGGCGTGGCTGCAAGCGGAAGGCGAGGGACAGCAGGCGATCGAGATCGCGCTGGCGGCCGATCTCTCCGAGCCGGCCGTCGCGCGTTCACTCAGTGCGTTCGACGGTGAACTGGTCGTGTCGTCGTCGATGCCGGTGCGCGATGTCGAGTGGTTCGGTCGGCCGGGCGTGGCGACCAAAGTGCATTCGAATCGCGGCGCCAACGGAATCGACGGTGTCATCGCCACGGCCATCGGCGTGGCCGTGGGTTCGTCGCGACCGACAGCGGTGCTGCTCGGCGACGTGGCGTTCTGTCACGACCAGTCGTCGCTGACCGCGCTCGCAGCTCGACGCCTACCGCTCACCATCGTCGTCATCGACAACGATGGCGGCGGCATCTTCTCGTTCCTGCCGCAGGCGGGCACGCTGGCTCCGGCGCGGTTCGAGCAGTTGTTCGGGACTCCACATGGCACCGACATCGTTGCCATCGCGACTGCGCACGGGCTTGGCGCCCGCACGGTGTCGACCACCGACCAACTCGCTGCTGCCATTGCCGACCCGACAGTTGTTGTGGTCCGCGTCTGCTCGAATCGGGCGGACAACGTGGTCGTTCACGACCGCCTGCATGCGGCGGTTGCCGCCGCGCTCACGGTCTGACGATCGCGCTCAGCATCGCTTGCAACTTGGCCTGTGTCTCGGCGAGTTCGCTGAGCGGTTCACTTTCGGCGACGATGCCGCCGCCGGCGACCAGGCGGGCGCGGCGTCGATCGTCGGATAGTTCCGCACAGCGAATGGTCACCGCCCATGTGCCATCGCCGGCGGCATTCACCCAACCGACGGCGCCTCCGTACCTGCCGCGGTCGAAGCCTTCTGCCGCGGCGATCAGCGCAAGTGCCTGCACCCGCGGAAACCCGCCGAGCGCGGGTGTGGGTGACAGCGCCGTGACCAGTTCCAGCACGTTCGGTCGCGGGTCGCTGAGGTGGCCTTCGAGCGCGGTGCGCAGGTGTTGCACGTTGGCGACGCTGATGATCGAAGGCTCCGGCTCCCAGTCGAGGTAGCTGCACCACGGCAACAGCGTGTCGTGGATCATGTCGATCACGACCCGGTGCTCGATCTGGTTCTTCTCGCTCGCCAGCAGTTCTGCTGCCGCGCGTTGATCGGTGTCGGGGTCGCCTGTTCTGGCGGTGGTTCCCGCCAGCGGGTGGCTGCGCACGGTGTTGCCCTCGACGGACACCAGCAGTTCTGGCGATGCGCCGATCAAGCCATCGATGGAGTACCGGTAGCTGCTGCCGAAGCCGGCCTTGAGGCGCAGCAGCACAGCATGCACGTCGATCGGATCGGGGCTGCTCACCGTGACCTCGCGCGCAATCACCGCTTTGGTAAGCAACCCGGCACGCACCGCGTCGCGAGCCGTCGTGATGGCGGCGAGATACTGATCCACGTTGGTGAGTGGCGCGACGCTGAACGACTGGGCCCGCGGTTGCGGCCGCGGCGCGGGCGCGATATCGAGCGGGGCGTCGTCGATCACCGTCACCCATTTGCGTCCATCCGGCGCCTTGCCGACCAACACCTGCGGTAGCACCAACTCGCAAGGCGCACCGGTTTCGAAGGGAATCGCGCCGAGGGCGATCGGATGAATGCCTCCGACTTCATCGACGTGTTCGATCGCGGCCAGCGCGTGCGGTACGTCGCCAAGCGGAATCCGCGCGGCCACTCCGCGGCCGGCAATGCCGACCCCGTCGCGCACGAACAGGTAACCGTCACCCCGCGCAACGTCGTTGAGGTCGACATCGAGCGTGAGGGCCGTCGTGTGGGCGCGCATGTCAGTCGCGGGTGCCGACCAGCAGCTGTGTCAGGCCGCCGCTCAACTGCCGATGACTGGCATCCGCGAAGCCGGCATCGCGCAACAGCTGCAGCAGTTCCGTGTGCGGTGGGAGATAGGCAACACTTTTCGGTAGATAGCGATAGGCGGCACCGTCGCTCAGCAGCGCACCGATCTTGGGCACGATCCTGCCGAAGTAGATGTTGTTGCCCCAGCGCACGAATCGGTTGTGCGGAACACCGACGTCGAGCAACGCAATCCGCCCGCCCGGGCGCACCACCCGCGCCAGTTCGGCGAAGAAGGTCGGCAGGTCACGCAGGTTGCGGAGGGCGAAACCGCAGGTAGCGCCATCGACGCGGTGGTCGGCGATGGGGAGGCGCAGAATGTCGGCTTGTGCCCGCGGGCTGGCGCTGCGATCAGCCGCCAACATGCCGAAACTGAAGTCGAAGGCGATCGGCAACAGGCCGGCGCGCCGCAGGTCGATGCACAGGTCGCCGGTGCCGGCAGCGAGATCGATCACGGTGCTGCCTGCGGGTAGACCGAGCGCGCTTACCGACGCGCGCCGCCAGCGAACATCGAGCCGGAACGTCATGATGCGGTTGACGAGGTCGTAGCGAGGTGCGATCGCATCGAACATCTCCCGAACGGCGTGCGCCTTCTCGGCGCCCTCGGGCAACGTGGCGCGGTCCCAAGCTCGTTGGTTCACGTGCTTCCCGCTCGTCGGTTCACATATCGGAGGCTAGTTGTGCAACCATCGGGAACTATGACCGAACAACTGTGGCGCCGCAGTGCTCTCGAACTGGCGGCCATGATCGCCCGCAAGGAAGTGTCGAGCCGCGAGGTGGTGGCGGCGCACCTCGCTCGCATCGACGAAGTCAATCCCCATCTCAACGCGATCGTGCGCCGCTGGGATGCCGACTCGTTGGCTGCTGCCGACGCCGCCGATGCCGCCGTTGCCGGCGGTCGCACGCTCGGCCCGCTGCACGGTGTGCCGGTGACGGTGAAGGAGAACATCGACCTGGCGGGCACACCGACGACGCAGGCGGTGGCGATACTTGCCGAGGCGGTGTCGGCGACCGATGCTCCGCTGATCGCGCGAGTGCGCGCCGCGGGCGCGATCCCCATCGGCCGCACCAACCTGCCCGATCTCGGTTTGCGGGTGACCACCGAGTCTTCGCTGCACGGAGTCACCCACAACCCGTGGCACCCGACGCGCACCACTGGTGGCTCGAGCGGTGGAGAAGGGTCGGCGTTGGCCAGTGGCATGTCACCGTTGGGCTTCGGTAACGACATCGGCGGGTCGCTGCGCAATCCCGCCAACTGCTGCGGGATCACGTCGATCAAGCCGACGACCGGTGTGGTGCCGTGGGCGACAGAGATTCCGCCGCTCGATCCCGGGATGTCGGGACAGCTGATGTTGACCGACGGCCCGATGGCTCGCCGCGTGGCCGACGTGCGCGCCGCGCTGCTGGTGATCGCCGGTGAACACGACCGCGATCCGCGCTCGCTGCCGGTGAATCTCAGTGACCGAACGGCGGGTCGTCCGCTGCGGGTCGCTGTCGCCGCCGACCCACCGGCCGGCGACAATCACGCCGAGGTTGTCTCGGCGATCACCAATGCTGCCGATGCCTGGTCGAACGCCGGCGCCGAGGTGACGGAAGCGATACCGGCATCATTCGGACGTGCGGCCGAACTGTGGCGCTTGATCATGATCGCCGAGATTCGTGCCAACCGGCCGCTGTTGGATCTGGTGATGGGTGACGCCGGCAAGAAGTTCCTCTCTTACGCGGACGAGATCGTGCCGCCGTTCGACACCTCGACTTTGATGTTGGGTTTCACCGAACGCAACGCGGTCGACCGCGAGTGGCAACAGTTCCTCACGCAATACGACGTGCTGCTGCTGCCGACGTGGACTCAGCCACCTTTCGAGTTGGGTGCCGACATCGTGTCCGCGCAAGCGGCGCTGGGCGTGCTGGAGATGTTGCGACCGGTGCTGCCGGCCAACCTGCTCGGCCTGCCGTCGGCGATCGTGCCGGTTGGAATGGCCGACGGGATGCCCGTTGGTGCACAACTTGTCGGGCGCAGGTTCGCCGACCTCACCTGCCTCGCTGCTGCCGAGCAGTTGGAGGAGTTGTTCGGTGCGATCACACCGATCGACCCGATTCGTTGACAGCTGAGTGTCAGCCGGGTGCCGACGCGGCGATCTGCTTCGCCCACCGGTAGTCAGCCTTGCCTGCCGGTGAACGCACGATCTCGGCGACGTACACGAACGACTTCGGCAGCTTGTAGCGCGCAATGTGGCGTTCGGCGACGGCGCGCAGGCCTTCGTCATCGACCTGGTGACCCTTGCGTAGGCGCACGATTGCGACCACCTCGTTGCCCCAACGCTCGCTGACGCGACCGGCGACGACGCAGTCGTATACCGCGGGGTGAGCTTTCACCGCCGCCTCGACCTCCTCGGCGAAAATCTTCTCGCCACCGGAGTTGATGGTGACCGAGTCGCGACCGAGGAGTTCGACCACGTCATCTGCTCGCAGTCGTGCGCGGTCACCTGGCACGGCGTAGCGCACACCGTCGACGATCGGATACGTGCGCGCGGTCTTGTCGGGATCACCGAGGTAGCCGAGTGCCAGCCGGCCGGTCTTGGCGAGCCATCCGATCTCGGTGTCACCGGGCAGCAGCTCATGCGACAGATCCTCGCTCAGAACGCGACTGCTCGCGCTTGACGGAAATGTTCCCGTCGTGGAGTTGGAAGTCGAGTTGGAGCCGCTTGACACATGCGTGAGTTGGCCGCCGGCCTCCGACGAACCGAGCCCATCGATGACCAACACGGTCGGTAGGTGCGTGAGCAACTCGTCCTTCAGCGGCGCGCTCAGCGCGGCACCACCGGAGAGCACGACGGTGAGCGAGGAGAGGTCGTACTGTTGCTCGGCGAGTTGGTCGAGCAGCGGTCGGCCGAAAGCGTCGCCGACGATCAACAGGAAGTTTGAGCGTTCGCGTTCGATCATCGACCAGATGTCGTGTGGGTCGAGACGGTCGGTGTACCACTGGATGTGAAGCGTGCCGCCCAGGTTCCAGGTTCGCAGCGCCATCCAGTGGCCGGCGCCGTGCATGAACGGGGGAGAGAGCAGCGCCTTCATGTCGCCGACCGCTTCGGCGACGATGCCCGCCAGTGACTCGGCGCGGCTGCCACCGAAGCATTCGATGTTGGCATCGGCGTTGCGCCACAGAACGCCTTTCGGCATCCCGGTCGTTCCGCCGGTGTAGAGAATGTAAAGGTCGTCGGGACTCCACTTCACGGCCGGCCGATCCGGCGAACTCGCCGCCAGCGCATCCTCGTACCAGATCGCGCCGGCCATCAGCGGCAGTTCCGATTCGTCGGCCACCTGCAGGATTACCCGCAGACGCGGCAGGCGAGGCAACACTTCCGCCAGCGTGGGAGTGAAGCGACTGTGCACCACGATGGCGGTGGCCTGCGCGTCGTCGAGCAGGTAGTGCAGCTCCGAGGCGACGTAGCGGTAGTTGACGTTGAAGGGCGCGACCCGTGCCTTGAGTGCACCAAGCATCGATTCCATGTACTCGTTGCCGTTGTGCAGGTAGATGGCGAGGTGGTCTTGCCCGCTCTCGTGGTTGGCGAGCGCGTCGCGTTCGCGGTGGCAGCCGAGCCCCGTTGCGATCAGGTGATTGGCCAAGCGTCGCGTGCGATCGGTGATCTCGCGCCAAGTCAGCCGACGGTCGCGGTAGACCAGGCAGGTCTCGTCGGGTCGCGTGGCGGCGATTGCCTCGTGAATTTCGGCGACGGAGAATTGCCGATCGTCAGATTCGGCCGCGGACATCGCCTGACCGTAGGCCACCATCGCCGGCGCCCCCGAATCCGACGCTACGAGATGGAACCACGTGGGACCACCCACTTCATTGGTTGGCCTGTCAGCGCAGAAATCAGTTCGAGGTCTGCGTCGTAGTGCACCACCGTCAGCCGGTGTCGCTCAGCGACCGCCGCGATGAGCAGGTCGGGCAGCGGCACCTTACGCATTGCGCCCGTGCGCCACAGTTGCTGTTGAACGTCGAGCACGCGTCGCCAATCGGCATCCTCGGTGGCGAGCCACTCGTAGCCGAGGTCGCGGTCGTCTCTTACTTCGTCGAACTCCGCTGGTGACCGCGTAGACCAGAGCAGCTCGAACTCGATGACCGCGCATGTTGCGACGAGTCCGGCCTCAATGCGCGGCTCAAGGAACTGTGCAACTGACGGAATGTGAAGTCTGGCGAGAGCACTCTTGTCGGCGAGGTATCGCGCTACCGCAGCCATGCACTCGCTGTGACGTCAGGGTCTCGAAGGTCGGCGAACGCGTCCGCGCGGAACCTATTCAAATCCCTTCGGCGAGCCGCCAAGGCGACGACCTGGGCGAGCGCTTGGTTGACGGTGTCGCGCTTCGTTGCGGTCCCGAGAGCACGCTGCGCCCTCGCTAGTGAACGATCGTCGATGTCAATGAGTGTCTTGGTCATGGAACCTCCTGTATATCCTCAAGCGAGGATTCAGTATATAGCGTGACAGCCACTTAGGACCCTGGTTGATCGCAGGCCGTCCGTCCAGGGTTGAGGCACACCGGGTACTCTTTGGACGTGACGTTTACGCGGATCACTATCGACTCGGAACGAATGGGTGGGTTGCCGTGCGTGCGCGACCTGCGTTTTCCCGTGGCATCGGTTGTGGCGATGGTCGCCGACGGGATGACCAACGCCGAGATTCTCGCCGAGCATCCTGACCTCGAGGTTGACGACATCGCCGAGTGCCTGAGGTTCGCGGCATTAGCGGTGCAGGAGCGTGAGCTTCCTCTGCGTCAGCCGGCGTGAGGTTCCTCCTCGACGAGAATCAGTCTCCGACGATGGTCGAACTGCTCGCTCGACTCGGACATGATGCGGTTCATGTTCGCGATGTCGGCCTCGCCAGATCATCGGATGGCGCGAGCTTGGCGGCCGCCCGCGATGACAACCGGGTTGTTGTGTCGGGCGATACGGATTTCGGGGATTTACTCGCGGCCTCCAACGCGGCATCACCGTCGGTCGTGCTTCTTCGTCGTCAAGGGCAACGTCGAGCGGCCGAGGTTGTGGCCCTTCTCGTCGCCAACTTGGAGGCAGTCTCAGCCGATCTCGAAACGGGGGCCGTTGTTGTATTCGATGCTGATCGCGTGCGGATCCGACGACTGCCATTGCGACCGATCTGACCGGGCAGTTTGCGCGATGCGCGCCGGACCTACGACGAGCGACTGGCGAAGGCAGCCGAGGCGAGCGGAATCTCGGTGATCTCGCCGACCTTGCGTCGCTGAGTGTCGCAGCGGCAGCTAGGCCGCAGACGAGGCGCGTGCGTTCGAGCTGGCCGATGCCCACATGCACCTACGCCATCCAAGCGGTCGTACTCCCAGCCCGCACTTGACCGAGGGGGATACGCCGCGACCTCCAGATTCCGGTAGTTGCTCAGAATCGCGGAGCTGGTTGACTGAGATCCATGAGCACGGCCCGGCTACTTCTCACCTGCGGACTGCCGGGGTCGGGTAAGACGACACTCGCAAGCCAGTTAGCCGCGGACCGCGGCGCTGTTCGGCTGGCGAAGGACGAATGGCTATGGGCGCTCGGCTCTAGTCCCTGGGATGAAACGACCAACGAGAAGATCGAGCACGAACTTTGGTGTCTAGCCCAAGAGATACTTCGTCTGGGCCTGAGCGTGGTTCTCGACTTTGGGCT
>JACQZX010000005.1 GCA_016213665.1 Actinomycetota bacterium
CCGCCATCATCTGGGCATCGTACGCCGCCGGACTCGCCCGCCTCGTCGGTGAGCCGTTCCGCGACGACCACTCCAAAGCCTTCTGGATCGCTTTCGGCACCGCGCTAAGCATCAACATCGTAATCGAAGTGGTGCGGCACAATCGTGGGAAGCGCCGCTTCCACAAGCCGGCGGCGTAAGAGCCCGAGGTCAGCTGTCAGCGGTGCCGTGCTCGCCGCTATCGGGCAACCTCACGAACATCACCACTGCGGCGGCCATTACAACAGCGGCGGTGACTTTGAGAGCGATGTGCATTCCGTCCAGAAACGCCTGCTGCACGGCGACCTGCAACGCGCTCGCCGCCTCCGCCTGACCTGCTTCGGCGAGCCCGCGGCCAATGCCCAAAGCCTTGGCGATGTTGTGTTTGGCGAACTCCTGCTGCGCGGACGACAACCCCGCCAAGGCCGGCGCCAGGTTGGACCGAAAGATGCTGTTGACGACACTGCCGACAACCGCGATCCCGATCGCTCCGCCGACTTCGCGGGTGGTGTCGTTCACCGCGGCTCCAACCCCCGCCTTGTGCCGGGGGACGCTTTGCACGATGCCGCTACTCAGCGAAGGCATCGCCGACCCGACTCCGGCTGCCATCAGCACCAGACACGCCATCACGTACCAATACGACGTATCGCGTTGCACGAACGACATCAACAACACGCCGACTGACATCAGGGCCATCCCACCGCCGACCGCCCGCTTTGCCCCCAGCTTGTGGGAGATCGCCGGTGCTCGCGGCGAGACAACAATCATCGTCGCCGCGAATGGCAGGCCGCGCGCGCCTGCTCCGAGGGCCGAGTAACCGGCGACGTACTGCAGGTATTGGGTGAGAAGGAAGAACATCGAGAACATCCCGAAGAACGTCACCGAGATACCCATGCTGCCCATCGCAAACCGACGGTTTCTAAAGAACGACATATCCAGCAGCGGATCGCGGACCTTGCGCTCGAACATCACAAAGCCCAGCAGGCACACGCTGGCCACGACGAAGCCGACGACCACCACCGGATCCGTCCAACCGCGGTCAGGTCCCTCGATGATCGCGGCCAACAGCGCCCCGAAGCCGAGAATGGAGAGTGCTGCGCCAACCAAGTCGAGTCGGGCGGCACTCGGCTCTCGCGACGAGGGAGCCAACACAGCGGTGGCGACGAAGGCAACAAACGCGATCGGGACCGCCACGAAGAACACCGAGCCGTACCAGAACTTCTCAAGGAGTGCCCCGCCCATCACCGGGCCGATGGCGCCACCGGCGCCGGCGAAGCCGGCCCACATTGCAATTGCCTTCGCCCGTTCTCGCCGCGGAAAGCACGACTGCAGCAAGCTCAACGTCGACGGCATGATCAGCGCGGCGCCGACGCCCATGACTCCGCGGCAGGCAATCAGCGCGTTGGCGGAACCCATGAAGGCACTCGCGGCCGATGCCGCGGCGAAGACGACGAGACCGATCAGCAGTGCGCCTTTGCGACCGAAGCGATCGCCGAGTGCACCCGCCGGCAGCAACAACGCGGCAAACACGAGCGCGTAGGAATCGACGATCCACAGCACCTGCGTATCGGTCGGTCGCAACGCCGAACCGGAGAGGCTCGGGATCGCGACGTTGACCGAACTCACGGTCGCGACGATCAGTACCAGGCTGAGGCACATCGTCGCGAGCACGGCCCAACGACGCTGGAAGATCTTGGGATCGATGCCGTCGAGATCCTCAAGTTCGGGAACGGCGGCGTCGGTTGTGCTCATCGCTGGTTGAGCGTACCGACCGGCTGACGCGAGCTACCAGCGGTAGTGGGCGAACGCCTTGTTGCTCTCGGCCATCTTCTGCATGTCGTCGCGCTTCTTGATGCTGGCACCGAGACCGTTACCGGCATCGAGAAGTTCGCCGGCGAGACACTCGGCCATCGTCTTCTCGCGGCGGGCACGACTGAAGTCGACCAGCCAGCGGACTGCCAAGGTGCTCGCTCGACGCGGGCGCACCTCCACCGGCACCTGGTAGGTAGCACCACCAACGCGGCGACTACGCACTTCGAGCGGGGGCTTGATGTTGTCGATGGCGCGCTTGAGAGTCGCCACCGGTTCTGCGCCGGACTTCTCTTCCACGATCTTGAGCGCGTCGTAAACGATCTTCTCGGCGACGGAACGCTTGCCGTGCAGCATCACCTTGTTGACCAACTGGCTGACCAGCAGCGAGCGGTAGATGGGGTCGGGCATCAGCTCACGACGTTGGGCGGGACCTTTGCGGGGCATGTTGAATCTTCCTTACTTGGCCATCTTGGCGCCGTAACGGCTGCGGGCTTGCTTGCGGTTCTTCACGCCGGCAGCATCGAGTGCGCCGCGGATGATCTTGTAACGCACACCGGGAAGGTCGCGAACACGACCGCCGCGCACCAACACGATGCTGTGCTCTTGCAGGTTGTGACCTTCGCCCGGAATGTAGGCCGTGATTTCAACACCGCTCGTGAGTCGCACACGCGCCACCTTGCGCAGCGCCGAGTTCGGCTTCTTCGGGGTGTTGGTGTACACCCGGGTGCAAACGCCACGCCGCTGGGGCGAGCCTTTGAGGGCCGGGGTCTTGGTCTTGGAGAACTTGGTGCTGCGCCCTTGACGGACGAGTTGTTGGATTGTTGGCACCGGGCAAGGCTAGGCATTGCGAACCGAATTGACCACCGCAGGGGCCAGAAATACCGACCATAGTCACCTGTCTATAGTCATATCGGTTAGCCTGCGACGATGGCCGATGCCAGGGTACCCGCCAGTGTTTTCAAGGCGCGCTGCCTCGCCCTGTTCGACGAAGTTGCGACCACCCACCGGCCGCTGCTCGTCACCAAGCACGGGCAACCAGTCGCCCGCGTCATTCCGATCGAAACGGCGGCGGTTGCCGTTGGCTCGGTGACACTGCTGTCCGACGACGAGGGCGACTACTTCTCCACCGCCGAGGCATGGCGTGGCGACAGCTGAACCGGAGTCGCTGCTGCTCGATACGCACGCGCTGCTGTGGTGGCAGGCCAGCTCGGATCTGCTCTCGCCGCGAGCGAGACGCCTGATCGACGCAGCTCCGCGACTGTTCGTCAGCCCCATATCGCTCTCGGAAATCGCGACGATGGTCGGGCAAAGCACAGTCGCGCTCGACCGCCCAACGCAGATGTGGGTACACGACCTGCTCGCCGACGGCATCGTTGCCACTGCCGAGCTGACACCAACCATCGCCGTCGCGGCCGCGCTACTAGACGAGTTCACCGGCGACATCGCCGACCGCATCATCTACGCAACGGCCGTGCACCATCAGCTCGCGCTGGTGACGAAAGATCCGAACCTGACCGAATACGCGCTCGCACAGGGCGATACGACCATCGAGTGGTGA
>JACQZX010000087.1 GCA_016213665.1 Actinomycetota bacterium
GCCGATTCAAGTCCGTCAGCGCCGCCGCAAGGGGAACATGACCGTGGCCGCCTACGAGATGCAGAAGCCTGACATCGCCAAACGGCTGGCGCGCATCGAAGGACAGGTGCGTGGCATTGCCCGCATGGTCGAGGACGATCGTTACTGCATCGACATCCTCGATCAGGTCTCCGCGATCACAAAGGCATTGCAGCAAGTCTCACTCGGTCTACTTCATGACCACCTCGAGCACTGCGTCGTGGATGCCGTGCACGCGGGCGAAACACAGGCACAGGAGAAGATCGACGAAGCCACGGGGGCGATCGCTCGGCTAATGCGTAACTGAGAGATCGGTGACAGGGAGGCGAAGTCGCTTGAGTAGTAGTGCGTTGACAGCGACAAGGAAGCTCGATCCGGACATGGAGAGGGCGGCGATCTCGGGTCGCAACACCAGCCCGAATGCCGGCTCGAAAACGCCCGCCGCGATGGGCAGGGCGATCGTGTTGTAGCCGATAGCCCAGCCGA
Source organism: Actinomycetota bacterium (assembly GCA_016213665.1). Classification (GTDB taxonomy): domain Bacteria; phylum Actinomycetota; class Acidimicrobiia; order Acidimicrobiales; family Ilumatobacteraceae; genus UBA668. Next base: position 505 of record JACQZX010000087.1, read on the forward strand.
GGTACTGGCGCATCTTGCGCACCGTGCCGCGGCCGACTTGCAAGGCGACGGCGACGTCCAATGGATCGCTGCGCATCAGCACGATGTCGGCGGTCTCGATGGCGACGTCGGTACCGGCGCCGATGGCGATGCCGATGTTGGCTTGCGCGAGCGCGGGGGCGTCGTTGACTCCGTCGCCGACCATGGCCACCTTGCGCCCCTGTGCTTGCAGTTCGGCGACCTTGGCTGCCTTGTCGCCGGGTAGGACATCGGCGATGACGGTGGTCACCCCGAGCAGCGACGCAATTCGGCGAGCGGTGGCCTCGTTGTCGCCGGTGAGCATCACCACCTCGGCGCCCAGCCGCCGAAGCTCGGCGACGGCGGCGGCCGCGGTGGGGCGGGCCGCGTCGGCCATGCCGACCAGCCCGGCGGCGCGGGAGTCGACTGCGACCACGACCGCGGTGCGGCCACCCTCGGCCAGTTCGGTTCGGCGGGCCGCGAGCGCGCCGAGGTCGATGCCTTCGCGTTCCATCAGTCGTCGGTTGCCGACCACCACACGGTGGCCGTCGACCGTGGCCAGTGCGCCATGGCCCGGCACGCTGTCGAACTTCTCGGCCCTCGGGATTGGCAGGCCTCGCCGCTCCGCTTCGGTGACGATGGCCTGAGCGAGCGGGTGCTCTGATTCACGCTCTACGGCGGCGACGAGGGCCAGCAGCCGGACCTCGTCGATCCCTTCGGCGATTACGTCGGTGACCTCCGGTTCACCCTTTGTCAACGTACCGGTCTTGTCCATGACGACAGTGTCGATGTGTGCCGCCGTCTCCAAAGCCATCGCGTTCTTGAACAACACGCCGCGCCCGGCACCCAGCCCGGTACCGACCATGATCGCTGTCGGCGTTGCGAGACCGAGCGCGTCGGGGCAGGTGATGACGACAACAGTGATTGCGAACAGGATCGCCTCGCTCGCTGGCCGGTCAGCCAGCAGAATCCAAGTCAGGAACGTGGCCGCCCCGCCGATGAGGGCGACGAACACCAGCCAGAACGCGGCCCGATCGGCCAGCCGTTGGCCGGGAGCTTTGGAGTTCTGCGCCTCCTGAACGAGCTTGACGATCTGTGCCAGCGCGGTGTCGGCGCCCACCTTGGTGGCCCGCACTCGCAACGTTCCGGTGGTGTTGAGGGTGGCACCAATGACGGCGTCACCTGGCGCCTTGTGCACCGGCAGGCTCTCGCCGGTGACCATCGACTCGTCGAGATCGCTCTCGCCCTCCTCCACCGCACCATCGACGGCGAGCTTGGAACCGGGCCGGACGAGCAGCAGATCGCCAACGAGCACTTCGGCGGTCGGCACCTCGACAGGCTCTCCGTCGCGTAACACCGTCGCCATCGGTGGTGCAAGGTCGAGCAACGCGCGGATCGCTTCGTTGGCTCCACCGCGGGCTCGCATCTCGAACCAGTGACCCAACAACACGAACGCGGTCAGAACCGTCGCCGCCTCGTAGAACACCTCACCACCGCCGGTGAGGGTGACACCGAGCGAGTACAACCAGCCTGCCCCCACCGCTACCGCTACCAGCACCATCATGTCGAGCGTTCGGGCTCGAAGCGCACGCCACGCGCCGGCGAAGAAGATCCACGCTGAGTAGAACATGACGGGCAGGCTCCACAACAGCATGAACACGTCGTCGCGCAACCCGAACGGCGCAGCGACGTCGAAACCGAGGACGTCACGCCCGATCGGCGACCACAACAGGATCGGCACCGAGAACAGTGCCGCCACCAGGAACCGGCGGCGCATGTCGGCGACCATTGCGGTCATCGACATGCCAGCGTGACCAGCGTGACCAGCGTGAGCGACGACGTGGCTTTCGGCGCGCGGCTCGTCCATTGGATGGCAGACATGCCCCGGCACCGATTGACCGGCGCAGTGGTACCCGCACTCGACAATCCACTGTCGCAATTCCGCGACACTCGTTTGCGCAGGGTCGTAGGAGACGGTAGCCACCTGTCCGACGGAGTTGGCTTCGACGGAGTGGACACCCTGAAGACGACCGAGAGTTGCTTCGACCACTGCTTTCTCCGTCGCCCAGTGCAGACCCTTCATCTCCAGCACTGCCACAGCAAGGCCGCCGGGCAGTTCGTTGTGCTGGGAGTGGCTGCCGTGATCGTGCTGATCGTGCCTATTCACTGATCGTCCCCTCTGGTATCGATCCCGGGATCTACGACTACATTCTGTCGTAGCTTCACAGCCCTGGTTCGACGATGGAACACCGCCGTTGCCGCGGCACCCAACGCCGCGAGCCAGGCGAGACCGAGCAACAGGGCGCGAATCCGATCGAACCCGGCGGTGAAGGCTCCGTCGATCATCACCTGCGACGCGCCGCGGGCCGGGAGGAATGCGCCCCAAGTGGGCGGCCCCTCGGGCAACATGACGCTTTGGCCGAGGCCGACATCGATGAACGCAAGCATCAGTATCAGGTAAAGGCCACCGATGCGGCCGGTGATCGGTCCGACCAGGACGCCGATCACTGCGTAGGTAAGCGCGATCAGCAGATTGGCCCCTGCGAACACCAACCACTGGCGAGGCGCGTACCACAACCCTGATACCGCAATCGCGGCGACGGTGGTGAGCGCTGTTGCGGCGGCGATAACACCCACTCGGCCGGCAAGCACCTGCTTGGTCCGGAGACCGGCCAGCACAAGCCGACGGTCGCCATCGGCGGAATCGGTGACGACGAACAGGCCGGCGATCCCGGCGAGAAATGCCGAGGTAATCGGGACCATGGTGGCCGCGTGCATCCGACGCTGGGAAAGCAGCGCGACGAAGTTCTGGTTGCCCTCGACGAGTGCGATGGGTCCGGGCACGTCGACCGTAACCAGGATCGCCATGCCGATGAACACCGCTGGCACAACAACGAGCAGTGCCCACAGGACCAGGTTCCGACGGTATTCGCGCAAACCGGCGCGCAACACCGCAATCCAGCGCTGCGAGCTGCTGAGAGGTCTGGTCCGGGTGGGCGTCGCCGACCGTGCCACCGCAACGGCCTGCCGCAGCAAGGCCGATGGGGCTGGCGCAGCGATCGCGGCAACCGGGGTATTCGGCGGTGGTGTCGGGCGGATCATGCCGGCCAGGCGGGCGGTGGCCACTGCCGCCAGGCCGAGCGCCCAGGCGATCGACCAGCCGACGTCGCCGATCGGGCCGGCATGTCCGCTCGCCTGCCCGATCAGCACGAGCGTCGGGAAATGCAGCGGAAAGAACCGCGTCAACAGCGATGAGTCAGGCCCGAGCGCAGGCCCGAGGAATATGTCGAAGACCCACAAAAGAGTGATCAGCAACGCCCCATTCATCTCCGAGCGGACCACGGTTCCAACGAGCACTCCAAACGCGAGATAAATGATGGCGACCATGCCCGTCGCGGCCACCGCTCGTGGCGGGTCGGTGATCCCCGTGCGAGCTGCCAGTGCCGTCAGGCCTCCAACAGTTGCCAGGACAGCGAGCCCGAAGGTTGCACCGAGACGGCCGGCGGCGATCGGTGCACTATGCCCGCCGGCGGCAGCGAGTCGCCGATCGGGTGATCGCGAACCGATGACCTGAAAGAAGCCGGCGAGGCCGGCAAGTGCTGCCGCCGCCCAGCCGGCCGTCGCCGCCTCGACCTGCGCGCGATCACCCGCACCACCGAGAATGACCTTTGAGAAGTCGGCGAGTGCCCCAGCCCATACGAAAACGATCAGGATCGGGACGACTACGAGCAGCGCGACGTTCAATGGCCGTCGGGCATAAGCGAGCACTCCCTGCCGTCCAACGAGGTTCGCCAAACCGTTCATTGCGGCCCGGTCCGGCCGTCGCGAAGTTCGACGATCCGGTCGAAACGCTCGTGGTCGGCGACGAAATGGCTGATGACCAGCACGCTGCGACCGGCGGACCGGCGAGCGGCGGTGAGCTCCCAGAATCGCTCGTAGGTGTCCCAATCGAATCCGGCGTAGGGCTCGTCGAGAAGCAACACCTCCGGGTCGGCGAGCAAGGCCAGCGCAAGGTTGAGCTTGGCGCGGCTGCCGCCAGAGAGCGCCTCGGCTCGTGTTCCTCGCCAATGACCAAAGCCGAGCGCTTGATAGAGGTCCTCGGTCGCCGCTGCCGCCGCTTCGTAGGGCATGCCGTATGCAACTCCGAACAGTTCGAGGTGTTCGTCGCAGGTCAGCCGCTCGTACAGCACTGGTTCCTGAGGGCAGTAGCCCATGCGTCCAGAAATGTGGAGCCGACCGCCATCCGCCGCCAGGTCACCGACCAGGATCTTCATCAGCGTGCTCTTGCCCGAGCCGTTCTCTCCGACCAGTCCCACGACCTCACCGACGCCGACGACGAGATCCGCACCTCTCAGTACCGGAAGTTGCTGCCGCCGCGGCCAGCATCCGCGCCAGTAGGACTTCGTGATCCCAACAGCCTCGAGACGAGTGATCATGGTGCCTCCTACGCGTACCGTCGCGCAGCAAGCATCTCAGCTGGCGACCTGTCCGACATCCGTGACGACCCCCAAGCGGGCTGCGGCACATTACGGAGGAGCTGCATGGAGGCGACAGACTTCGGCCGCTATCGTGAGTCCGTCATGGAAATGAAACATTTGATTTCCCGTGTTTCCGGCCATTCGGGCCGTTCGGCCCGCCGAAGCTGGCCATGTGTGGTTATGACGCTGGTCTTTGCCACTTCCTTCGCTTTCACCAGCGGTGCCGACGCGTCCGACTCCACCCTGAGCTCGGCGGCGGTTGCCGCCGAAATCCTGAGAGTGCAGGCAAAGGCCGATGAGACTGCCCTGCGGTTGGCCGAAGCCCAGCAGCTGTTCGAAGACCTGGCGGCGGAGATCTCGACTGTCGAGGCCGAGGTCGCTGAGACTTCGGCTCAATACGGAGAGTTGCAGGCTGGGCTGACCCGCATCGCGGTCGGTCGGTTCACCGGCGGATCCGGTTCAGCGCTGATTCTGGTGTTTGGCGACCTCACCGAAGAGCTTCAACGGAATGCCCTGCGGAACTTCGCGCTGGACGCGGGTGCGGCGGATCTCGACACGATCGATTCGTTGCACAGCGATCTCGAACAAGAACAGGCGCAGCTCACGTCACTGACGAAGGAGAACGCCGAACTTATCGACGACCTGGCGAGGAAGCGCGTCGAGATGGACGCTCAGTTGGTCGATCTCGCGGCCCTTCGCGAACACCTCAAAGACGAGGAGGTCAAGCGGGCTTACGAGGCGCAACTGGCCAAGAAGCGCGCGGAGGAGCAGCGTCGAGAGGCTGCCGAGCGGGCGGCCAATGCGGCCAAGGCTGCGGCCGTGCCCGCCGCCGTGTCTCCACAAGCCTCGGCACCAGCGTCGTCACCAGCGTCGGCGCCCGTTGTGCCTGCCGGTCCGTCATGGGTGTGCCCCGTCGCCGGCAACAACGCGTTCGGCGACAGTTGGGGTGCAGCGCGACCGGGTGGCCGCAGGCACCAAGGCGTCGACATGATCAGTCCCCACGGGACTCCACTGGTCGCCGTCGTCGCCGGCAGTGCGAGCATGACGACCAACACCCTTGGGGGCAACACCGTGACGCTGATCGGCGTCGACGGTAACAAGTACTACTACGCGCATCTCTCGGCGTGGGAGGGTTCGTCGCGCAGTGTGAGTGCCGGCGAGGTTGTCGGCTACGTGGGCGCGACCGGCAATACGGGAACCAACCACCTCCACTTCGAAATCCATCCCGGCGGCGGCGCGGCCGTCAATCCGTATCCGACAGTCCGCAAGTACTGCTGAACCCCGGAAGTGTTGACGGACCAGAAAGGGTTGTCTTATGTCGCTTGTGCGGAGCGCTGGCGGCGGCTTCTCAGGTGGGACAAAGCGCAGTGAGCAGGCCGAGCAGGTGGTGAATCTGGAAGGCGGCGATGATGCCGGTCAGCGTGATCGCTGCCCACAGCGCGGCGTGCACGCCGGAGCGTAAGGGCAACATCGGTGGCGACAACAGGGCCGCGACTCGGGCTGGCACACCAAGGCCGGCGAAGCTCATCGCTCCTGCGGGACTAACGCCGTGGAGCGCTACCTTGCCCAGGGTGCGCGCGACAAGGCCGCGGTCGCCGCAATGGGCGACTGTCATTTCATCCGCCCATCGTTCGAGCGAGAACTGCAGTCGACTGGCGAGAGGGCGCAATGGTGGCATCACTGCCGCCGTGAGCTGTGCCGTCAAGAGGAAGCGGTCGTGACGATGTCGACCGTGGGCGTGCTCGTGAGCAAGTACGACCGCTCGTTCTGCGTCATCAAGTATCGCTACCAGCCCGGTCGACAAGACAACATGGCCGCCCCTGCCCGGGAGCGTGAACGCGAACGGCGTGTGGTGGTTTGCGATCTCGACCACTCCAGGGTGGTCGTGGCGCAGACATCGGTAGTTGTTGACAACGGCCCACGCCCTCAAGATGCCGGCAATTGCCAGTACCAACGCGGGCGCACCTACCCAGAACCGGATCGGTTCGTGCACCCCAAACGCGTTCGCGCACCAATCCAGTCGGCCCCCGAACACAGGGAGATGAGCCACGTAGCCGAGCGATACGATCCAAAAGGTGGGTACGGCGGCGAAAGCGACGACCGCCAAGGCGATGGTGACGGTGTGGGCGGCGACTACCGGTGGCAGACGACGGTGGGTGGCGGTGACAACAACCGCGAGGCCCAGCGCGATGAGCAACGGGATAAGCAACGACGGGATCATCTGGTGGCGTCTTCGCCGAGCATCGCCCGCAGCGCCTTGATGTCCTTTTTGGACAGACTGCCGACAAAACCGGCCAGCACCTGGCCCTTGTCGGACGCAGCGGAGAGCACCTCGCCGATGCGCCGCACCGCCAACTGAGATTCGTCTAGGCAGGCTTCGTAGGCGAAAGCCCGTCCAGCCTCCGCTCGCCTGACCAGACCCTTGATCTGGAGGCGTCCCAGCACCGTCGCCACGCTGGTGTAGGCGAGGTCGGATGCCAGTCTTTGCTTGATCTCACCGGGCTGAAGTGGGCGCTCTGCTTCCCACAACACCGTCATGATGTCGTGCTCCAGCGCTCCGTCGGGCCGCTTAGACATGGCACACCTCCGCGACCAGCGTAGCTGACCTGAGTGGGGTAGACTCCTACATGGTGTAGTTATCAGGGTCTCCCGCGACCCGGACGTTCCCCCCATCATGACCCGTCGAATCCTCCTTATCCTCGTCGCGGCCTTCGCAAGTGTGCTGCTGCTCGCAAACCCTGTGTCGGCGCACAACACGCTGATCACCAGTGATCCAGCCGATGGTGCTGTACTCGCCATCGCCCCGACTCAGTTGACTCTCGTCTTCGGGAAGTCGGTGCCACTGGACACGCTGTCGATAGAGATGATCGACGCCACCGGCGTACGCAGCGACCTGAGCGGCTCGGTTCACGGCCCCAACGGTGACACCGAGGTGCTCACGCCGCTGCCCGTCCTGTCGCCTGGCGAGGTGACCTTGCGGTGGAAGCTTGTCGGCCCCGACGGCCATCCGATCACAGGGCGGATCGGCTTCACCATCAGTGCGCCACCGGCAACGTCGCCGGCCACGACGGTGGCTGCGCCGGCGACGTCGCCACCAACAACTTTGACGCCTGGGGTAGCGCCGCCGTTGTCCGTCGTCACCTCCTCTACAACCTCGCCCGTCACGACCACGCCGGTTTCGACACCGACGACTCGCGTTGCCGAGTTCGAGGAGCCGTGGACCACGTCAGCGACAGTGAGGTGGCTACTTCGATTCGGTTCCTATGTCGCGATCATGACGATCGGCGGAGTGATCGCGACGACTGCGTTTGTGTGGAGCGATGCGTGGCTCCATCCGCTGATCCGGCGCTCCGTTGTCTGGTCGCTCGCCTTCACGCTCTTTGCCGGTCTCGCGCAACTGCTCGTCATAGCCTCCGACATCGAGTCGACTCCTCCGTGGGCCGCATCGGCGGGCGTCTCGGCAGCGCTCGGGACCGATGCCGGGCGTGCCTTCGCGATCCGCATCGTGTTGGCCGCGGCGCTGGCGTGGGTGGTCTTCCGGGCGAGGATGAGCAGCGACGAGTCGCGCTGGTCGGCGTCGGTCATGATCCTTCTGGGATTGTTGGCGACATGGGCTTTCGCGGGCCACTCGCGATCGATGCGTTGGTCGTTGCTCGGCGTGCCGGTCGATGTCGCGCATCATGCGGCGGCGGCAGCCTGGATCGGGGGGCTCGCCATTATCGGGCTGGTCGCAATTCGCGAGACCCGGACCGAGGAACTGATCCAGATCGTCAATCGCTTCGGGCAGGTGGCCGCGGTCTCGGTCGCCGTCATCGTCGGGACCGGTGTGGTGCAGACGCTGCGTTTGGTCGGCACGCCGGCGCAACTCTTTGCCGCGGACCACGGCAAGTACCTGTTCGTCAAGTTGGTAGTTCTCGGTGCGATGCTGAAGGTTGCCGACATCAACCGGCAGCGCGTCAGTCGGCGATTGCGCTCCACGGCTACGACCACACGACTGGTCGTGGACAACCTGCGCAGGGCGATGGGCACCGAACTGGTCGTCGGTCTTCTGATTGTGGCGGTGACGGCGGTGATGGTCGTGTCGCCGCCGGCCGTAGCTGAGAAGCCCCCGGCGCGGGCGTCAACGACGGCGACCAGCCTTGTAACTGGAACTTCGGTGGCCGTCGGCGCATCGACGGCGAACACGCAGGCGACGGTTACCGCGTGCACCGTCTCAGGCTCGACGATGCAGCTCGGAGCGGCGGGCTTGGACGTCATATGTCTCCAGCAAGCTCTGACCGGCTTGGGTCTTCTCGATGGCGCCCCCACCGGCAGTTTCGACAGCGCTACCGATGCTGCGGTGCGGTCCGTGCAGGCGAGTCGCGGTCTTGACATCGATGGCGTTGTCGGCCCGATCACAGCTGCCGCGCTGGGGATCTCGCCCGCCCCATGATGTCGCGAGTCCCAACATATCCACTACACTGTGTAGTAGTTACCTCAACCCGAAAGGCAACAGAACTATGAACCTCCGATCCCTCTTGGTGATTGCCGCCATCGGCACGCTCAGCCTCACTGCATGTGGAAGCGATGACGCCGCGAGCCCGGCGACTCAAGCCGCCGGTGATGCCTTCAACGAAGCCGATGTCACCTTCGCGCAAGGGATGGTCGCGCACCACGAGCAGGCCATCGAGATGTCAGAGATTGCCCTCGATCCCACTATCGGCGCCAGCGAAGCGGTCCGCGACCTAGCGAACCGGATCAAGGGAGCGCAGGACCCCGAGATCGCTCTCATGTCGGGTTGGCTCTTGGCTTGGGGACAACCGATTCAGATGGTCCTGACCGAAGGACACGACATGTCATCGATGGAGGGAGTGATGTCCGCCTCGGAAATGGATGCGCTGGGCGCGACCACCGGCGCTGCTTTCGACACCATGTGGATGGAGATGATGATCCGGCACCATGCAGGTGCCATCGCGATGGCCCAGACCGTCAAGGCGGCCAGTGCCAACGCCGACGTGCTTTCCCTTGCCGATCGAATCATTGCCGCTCAACAGGGCGAGATCGAAGAAATGAACGCGCTGCTCGGCGGTTGATTGCAACGGGTACCGTGATCAGGGTGAAGGCCCGGATGGTCACGGTCGCCGAATTGCGAGCAGGGAACTTGCCTGACGATCTCACAGGTGTGAGGTGGCCAGACGGAACGGTGGAGTGCCGTTCTCGTGTCTCCCACGTCGACGGGTCGCTGGCGGCTGCTGGCGACACCGTCGGCGTAGTGCTTACCGATCCAGCGGTGACGTGCGATCACTGTTCTGAAGCGTGTGACTGAGTTGCTGCCTCAGACGACTTCGATCGTCGCTTTCATTCCGAATTCCCAATGACCTGGCTGATGGCAGCCGATGAGGAGACTGCCTGCGCTGGTAGCCGTGTAGATCAACTCGCCGGTTTCGCCGGGTTGCACGACCAAGGGGCCCACCTCACCGTTGGCCGTGTGGTTCATCGGAGCATTTGCTGAGCCCATTGCAGCCATCTCGGCGGCATGTTCCTCCTGAAACGTCACGTCGCCGATCACCGCTTCATGAATGGCCTGGCCGTCGTTGCGGAAGCGGAACCTCACCGTGTCGCCAGCACTCAGCTGCACGGCCGTCGGGGTGAAGGCCATGTCGGTCATGACCACATCGATCGTCGTCGTGCCATCATCTCTGGCAGCAGTACCGCTGGTGGCGGAACCATCGGCCCCGCAGGCAGCGAGCAAGAGTGCCGCGATGGTGGCGGTAGCCAGGATTGCGATTCGGGGTGTGCGCATTCGGGTGTCTCCGTTTTCTTGGTGGGGGTGTTCTGGGGGTCAGTTGCGGAAGTCGCCGGTAACGGTCAGGTCGAGAATGTCGGAAGTGCCATCAGCGTGGTTGACGGGGACATGAAGGGTCATGTCGTGTGCTCCGTCCATGCCCGGGTGCATCGACAGTTCGAAACTGAGCCTGGTCGTGTCGCCGGGAGTAAGAACGTTCGTGCCCTGGTAGGTGAGTGCGCCGGGACAGCAGCCTTGATTGATCTGCACCTCCGGCTCGCCGAGCGTGATGGTGTCATTCCCGGTGTTCGTGATTGTCCAGTTGGGTCGGACGGCGACATTCAGCGGAACTTTTCCGAGCGCCCACGTCGCCGGTTGGGCAGTGATGCCGGCTGCAGTCGCCGTTCCGTTCGGGTTACCAGGGGTGGCAATCACAGGCATGCCCATGCTGTTGGTCTCGCCGGTGGCGGCCGCGGCGTTGCCGCTCGCCGAGCCACCGGAAGCGGCGCGGGTGATGGCGAGCGCTGCGATCCCCACGATTGCCAATGCGGCGATGGCGCCGAGCAGAACAGAGCGACGGTGTCGGCGCTGGCGTTCAAGCTGGCGATTGTGGGTGTTGTTCATGGCTGTGCTCCTTGTCCTGATGTGGCAGGTGATAGGGAAGATGTTGTGGGCGACGGTCCGTAACGGTCGATGATCTGCCGGCGAACTGCCGCTGCGTCGGCGCCGCTCTCGAGCAGTTCCTTGGCAGTCGCTGCCTCGACGGTGCATACGCCGCACCCGGAGGCGTGGGCATCCCATTCGCCCGCAGGAGTGACGAAGCAGTCCTTGAGGTTGCGGTGGCCGAGGCTGCGATCACAACCGCAATAACAAGGGATCGTTGTGAAGTGCTCGGCGTGGTCGGCGGCGTAGTGATACATGGCAGACATCTCGGCGGGCAACGCGGCGAGCGACACCGTCACGACGGTCGGTGCTTCGAGCGCACGACTGGAATCGGCGGTGCTCGCGCCTCGGATCAGGATTACGACTCCGAGGCCGACGAGCAATATCAGCACCACTCCAACCGCGACGTTCCAACCGTTGCCGGCACGGTCGGAACGTCGCTCGACATCGTTCACAGTTGCGGGCCCCCCGCCGCGGGCTGGTGATTGTCACTCAGCTGCGCTGGGGAGCGTTCGGGGTTTTGCGTAGGACCGTCCGTCCGGCGCATCATCATCCACATCATCGTGCCCATCACCAGTGGGCACAGAAGTAGTGCGAACCCGACTCCGGCGCCGAACGGACGAATCCCTCGCGGGACCAGAACGATCATTGCGACGAACGCAACGGCCGCGACGAGGATCATGTGGTTGCGGTGTTTCACGGCATTGTCCCTTGGTGGTGCGCTGAGTGATCAGCGTCACCAGCGGGCATCTCGCCGCCCATCATCGGCATCGAGCCCATCATCGGCATCGAGCCCATCATCTCGTTCATTGGGCAGTCAGCGACCGGGGCGGGTCGAGTTGGGCTAGCCGTTGCCAGCGCGGCCCCGACTCCTAAGCCGGTCAGGAGCGTGATGGTGCCGACGGCGGAAAATATCAGTGTGCGTCTCATGGAGAGTCGCCTCCTTTGGTCGCTTTCACAATGAGCCCACGGGATGGAGATCGTGTGAAGGACACGCGCAGGTTGTACGGAAACACGAAACCCGCGTGCCTCCTTGCGGAGGACACGCGGGTCTCGGGGGAAAGGTTGGGCTGCTTCAGGTGTTCGGTGGTGTGCGCAGCGCCGTCAAGCGCTTGTGATACTCGTCCGCTTCGATCTCGCCGCGGGCGAGGCGCTCGCCGAGTATGCCCTCAGCAGTCGGCGTTGCTGGCGCCGATCCGGCCGCGAACGACTGCGGGGAGTTGTTGCGCTTGAGCAGCGAGACGCCGAGCCAGATCAGGCCGCCCCAGAATGCGACCATCATGATCATCATCGGGATCCACCACCAGTTGCCGTTTCCCATTCCGTCGTGCCAATTTCCGTTGTGCATGATGCACCTCCGTGTGTTTGTCCTGCCTCGGACGGTACGGGTGCGTAGATGTTTGGTCAACGTGGTTGGTCGGAACACTGGATCGTCTCCACGCTGCCTCCACGAGTTCTCCACATCCGCCCGGCATCGTGTCTCGGATCTAACGCGGCACGTGCCGCACGAACCCAAGGGAGCAGCATGCGCATGTTGTCACGACGAGAGATCTTGATTGTCGGAGGCAGCGCGCTCGTGCTTGCCGCCTGTTCATCGGGTGGCTCAACAGCGGGTCCCGGCGGGGCAGCGGTCGGTGCCGACGACCCGGCGGTCGAACGTCGTGACGCACTTCGCCGCAAGGCTGGAGCGGCGACAGTGTCGTCGAGCGTCACCGCCGCGCCGGTGACGGTGGACATCGGGGGTCGCGAGGTCTCGACGTGGGCGTTCGGCGATCGCCCGGGCGCCGGCGCGATCCGCGCCAAAGCCGGTGACCTGATCGAGGCAACGTTCCTCAACGGATTGACCTCGGCGAACACGCTGCACTGGCACGGCATTGCGTTGCGCAACGACATGGACGGTGTGCACGACCTGACACAGGCTGCGGTAGCGCCCGCGAGCGAGTTCATCTACCGGTTTACGGTTCCGGATGCGGGAACCTACTGGTTTCACCCGCACATGGGACTCGAGTTGGATCGCGGTCTCTATGCGCCGCTGATCGTGGAGGATCCGAACGAACCGGTCGCCCACGACGTCGACGCGACGCTGCTGCTCGATGACTGGCTCGACGGTTTCGGCCGCACCCAGGAGGATGTGCTCGCCGAACTTCAGAGCAGCGGTGGTCACTCCGGGCACATGGGCGGAATGGGCGATATGGGTGACATGGGCGATATGGGTGACATGGCCTCGATGATGGGCGGACTGACCGGCGACGTCGTCTACCCACTTCACATCATCAACGGCCGAGCACCGTCGGAACGTGAGACTATTGCCGCCAAGCCTGGCCAGCGCGTGCGGATCAGGTTGATCAACGCCGGCTCCGATACTGCTTATCGGGTCGCGGTCGGCGGTCACCGGCTCACCGTCACACACGCCGATGGCTTCCCGGTCAAGCCGGTAGAGGTCGACAACGTTGTCTTGGGAATGGGCGAAAGGTACGACGTGATCGTCACCGTCGGCGACGGTGCCTTTCCGATCGTTGCGCTGCCAGAGGGCAAGGACGACCCGGCCGGTGAAGCGATCCTGCGCACGAGCAGCGGCGACAGCGCGCCGACGGTGGGATCGCGTCCGGCAGAATTGTCGGGTCGGGAGTTGACCTACAGCGACCTCGTTGCGACCGATGCCGTGCGGTTGCCGTCGCAGGAACCCGACCGGTTGACGAGCGTTCACCTCACTGCCGATGGTTCCGGCTACATCCACGGCATCGACGGGAGAAGCTTTCCCGAAACGGCGCCGATCAACGTGTCCGAAGGCGAGCGGCTGCGGTTGCAGATCGTCAACGACACGATGATGTTCCATCCGATCCACCTACACGGACATACGTTCCAATTGGTCGGCGCCGGCTCGGCGCGCAAGGACACCGTCAACGTGTTGCCAATGACCGCCGTCGAGGTCGACATCGCCGCCGATAACCCCGGGCAGTGGATGCTTCATTGCCACAACACGTATCACTTGGAAACCGGCATGGCGACTGTGTTCTCCTACCGGGCCTGACTGGCGGGAGTACGGTCCAAACGACAGGAGCGAGACAGACATGGCAATCGTGCTGGTGGTCGACGACGAGGTGCGCATCCGCGACCTCGTACGCCGGTACCTCGAGCACGAAGGACACCAGGTTCTCACCGCCGGCAGCGGTGCCGAAGCGCTGGAGACATCACGGCGTGCCGGCGTAGATCTCGTCGTGCTCGACTTGCGACTCCCCGACATCCCCGGTGAGGAAGTAGCTGCCGAGATTCGCCGCATCAGTGATGTGCCAATCCTGATGCTCACTGCCAAGGTCGACGAACGCGACCGCATTCATGGCCTTGAAGTCGGTGCCGACGATTACGTGACCAAGCCGTTCAGCCCGCGCGAACTTGTCCTGCGTGTGAGCGCGATTCTCCGCCGCGGCCGGAGTTCGTCGGCGGTCACGCCCATCGAGTCATTCGGCCACGGGCTGTTGACCATTGACGAAGTGACTCGCCGCGTCACCATCAACGGTTCGGTCGTGGAATTGACTCCGACCGAATGGGGTGTCTTGCTCGCGCTCGCTGCTCAACCCGGTCGCGTCTGTTCTCGCTACGAACTGATCAACCGCGTCCGCGGGTACGAATTCGACGGCTACGAACGCACCGTTGATTCGCACGTCAAGAACCTGCGCCGCAAGATCGAAACCGACCCGGCACAACCGATGATCGTGCAGACCGTCACGGGTGTCGGTTACAGATTGGGTCTCACCCGTGACCACTGATCAACGCCGCACGGGTCGCAGCTCGCTCGCTGTGCGATTGATCGGTGGGTTCGTCGCTGTCGCTGTCGTGGCTGTCTTCGTACTCGCCGGACTCACGCTGTGGCGCACTAAGCACTCCGTCGGCCAACTCGCCCATGAGCGTCAGCAGGCCACCGCCGACGCGATCGCCGACACGCTTTCCCTCGCCTACCAACAAGGTGATAGCTGGGAGTCGGCGGATGCGCACTCCGCGATAATGATCGCGATCCAAGCGGGTGCCGCGCTGACCGTTGTCGACAACAGCGGAAGTGAGCTGCTGCTCCACACCGCGATGGGTGGCATGCCCCAAATGGTCACAGACGCTCACGGCCCCACTCGCTCGGCGCCCGTGATCGTGCAAGGTGAACAGGTCGGTAGTGCACAGGTCACGTTCGTTTCCGGCGAACTCGCTCAGGCCGAGACTCACGTACGCGACGCACTCAGTGGCGCGGTCGCGATCGGGGCTCTCGCGGCCGCACTGGGGGCTGCCTTGGTGGCCGCGCCGCTGGCGTTACGGATAGTTCGACCGCTGCGGCGCGTCACCGACGCCGCGCAACGGCTTGGCGAGGGTGATTCCACGGCCAGGGCTGGTGAACACGGCGCGCCCGGCGAGATTGGCACGTTAAACCGCACGTTCGACGCGATGGCGGAGCGCCTAGAGGCCAACGACATCGCCCGCCGCAACCTGGCCGCCGACGTCGCCCACGAACTACGAACTCCGTTGACACTGCTGCAGGGTGGTTGCGAGGAAATTATCGACGGCATTACGGAACCGACGATGGAGCGCGTTGTTCAGATGCACGACGACGTCCTTCGCCTGCGGCGTCTTGTCGACGACCTAGGTGCGCTTGCCGAGGCCGATGCCGCGCTCGCGGGGCCGAGCATCGCCGTCGAGCGATGTGACC
>JACQZX010000092.1 GCA_016213665.1 Actinomycetota bacterium
GCCCACGCCCACCTGCGCCCGTGGTTCGCGTACCTACCCCAACGCGCTGCCTACAACAAACGGCTCCGCGCCGCGGGCACCATGATGCAACACATCATCGAAATACTCGCCCGATCCTGCCCGAGCTACAACGATGATCTCTGGCTCGTCGACTCCACACCCGTCGAATGCGGCCGCAGCCGAGAAACCGTCAAACGATCAGACAGAGGTTGTCCTGAACTCCGTGGAACTTGAGGGGTGGTCCTTCGCTCCGGGTCCTGCCGCTGGCAGGCTCGGGGTGTTGAGACCTGAGTTCCATGACGAAAGGACCACCCTTGATGGGATCATCACACACGAAGAAGCAGAACGCGAGTACCCGATTGAAGTTGGTGCCGGGGTTCGGGCTGGTTGACCTGGCTGACCCGACGCTGGGCGAACGGTTGGCTGAGGTCGGCGCCGGTCATTTGGCGGTGTTCGCTGGCCAGATGCGTAACGGCCTGATGGCGGCGTCGGTCGCGATCGGTCTGGAAGTGCTCGCCGAGCTGTTCCAGAACGAGTGCACGTTGAAGGCCGGACCGAAAGGCAAACACCAGCCTGATCGAGCGGCGGTGCGTCACGGAACCGAGACCGGCAAAGTCCGTCTTGGTGGCCGCAAGATCACTGTTGAGCGCCCACGGCTGCGCACAGCGGACAAGACTGCTGAGGTCGGGTTGGAGTCGTGGGACCTGGCGACATCGACCGACATGTTGACCGAGCACATGGTCGCCGCGATGTTGGCTGGCGTATCGACTCGTAGCTATGCGTCCGTCGCCCTCGAAGACGTCGGTGATGTCGCTGGATCAGGGGTGTCGCGGTCGGCGGTGTCACGCACGTTCGTGGCGGCGACCGCTGAGCGCCTAGCCGAGTTCCGGGCTCGTGACCTGTCGGACCGGCAGTGGCTTGTCGTGTTCGCGGACGGGTTCGATTTCGCCGGTCAGATGATGATCGGCGCGCTCGGTGTCACGGCTGACGGGACGAAGGTGCCGCTCGGTGTCGCGCAAGGCACCACGGAGAACACCGCCGTGTGCAAGACGTTGTTCGCGTCGATCAAAGAACGAGGATTCGACGCTTCGCATGGTGTGCTGTTCGTCCTCGACGGCGGCAAAGGGCTACGTAAGGCAGTCACGACCGTGTTCGACGGCGACCCGATCGCGATCGCCCGCTGTCATGCGCATAAGGAACGGAACATCCTCGATCATCTGCCCGACGAGCAGCACGCCTGGGTGCAACGCGACCTGCGCTCGGCGTGGCGGAACCCGTCAGCGGTCGAGGCGAAAGCGAAGCTGGAACAACTCGCGAAGAAACTCGACCGGATCAACCCCGACGCCGCCGGGTCACTACGCGAAGGACTCGACGAGACGCTCACGATCATCGCTCTCGGAGTCACCGGGACTCTCGCGAAAACGTTGGCGACGACGAACCCGATGGAATCCACCGTCGATATCGTTCGGGCTCACGCCCGCTTGTGGGCGAATACGAGCCTCGCGGGCCGGATGATTAGCACGTGTTCGACGACGAAGCAACAGATAACGAGACTGTCAACAACTGACCGGCAGTTGGCGGTATCCATACCTACTAGGAGCGTCAACGCGTGGATGCGACAGAGACGTTCACACTCTCGCGGTTGCGGACCACCCACCTGGTCGCCGAGCCAGCTGAGGCCAGGATGTGAGCGGCGCGCAAGCGGACCAGCTGCAGAGGTGGCTCGATGATCGGGCTCCCGAGGGGCAACGTCTCGACTTCAAACAAGCGCTACACCTCGTCAGCAAGAGCGATAAGCGTGAGACGCTCAAGGACCTCACAGCGATGGGTAACGGCGGCGGGGGCATGCTGGTCTTCGGAGTCGCGGAGGCCAAGGCCGATGGTGAGACGGTCGCTGACTACGTCGTCGAACTCACCGACCCCGCCCTGCCTGGGAGGCTGCGCGATCTGATCGCGACCTCGGTACGACCAACGTTGAGATGGCACCCCAGCGTCGTCGAGCAAGCACGTGGCTACGTGCTCGTCGTCGAGATCGAACGGTCACCGCTCGGGCCGTACATGGTGGAGAGCCATGGCGAGCATCGATACTGGCGGCGCGTGCACGACCAAGCGCTACCGATGGACGAACGGCTTGTGCACGACATGTACGCAGAGGCAGCGCGATGGGAATCCAACCGGGATGCATTGTGGGCCGAGCTTCGGCTACCGCTCGAACCAACCTGGTCCGCCCGCCCGTGGCTGTCGGTCAGCGCAGTGCCGGAGTACCTCGTTGGTCAACCGTTCGACCCGTCCGTGCGCGATCTGGAATCGCTGCGCTACGAGCTGGAGGACACCGACTGCGCACGCATCGCCGGGCTCGACCAACTCGGCGCCCGGTTCGGAATCTGGTCTGATGGGTTCGTGGCCGAAGCGGACGCGGACCGCGCTGCTGGCACGTCGTTTCCGCCTGCCCCGCAGGCCTTGGCACGCATCCATCGATCGGGTGCGCTGGGGATCGGGTTGCACCTCGCAACCGCGCATCGGCTCGACGCTGTCCGCGCTCTCAACGCACATCTGGACTACGCCGGCCGACTGTGGACCAGCGCTGGCATCTCCGCCATCGAACTACGGATCGAACTCTCGCAGCTGCACCAGGTCGCGAGCGACCCGGACGAACCGTTCCCTCTCGCCCATCGCGCGACTGGTGCGCCACCCCCTGGCGTCGCCATGCAGGAGATCGTGCGCGTGGACGATCTCACAGTGGCAGTCTCCCGACACCGGATGTTGCGACGCTTCGCTGATCGGATCGCCAACGCGTTCGGGGAGCGACGTTCAACGCGTCGGGTTCGAGATCGGGCACCTCCACACACCCGCCGGCCCGGCCGATGGTCTCGCGACTCATGGTCTCATCCATTACCTACCTATGGGGAACGCTCAGCCGGCGTTCATCGGCGTGACGGGCAGTGTGCGACGACCGGAGCACCTCGAGGTGCGCGGCTGGTGGCAGGATGGCGTGTTGCTCGATTTCGAGGGCGGCATTGTGGCCGCGCTCGAGTTTGCGACCGCCGACTACCTTCCAGCGGACTTCATGCCCTCTACCGTCCATCGACCCGATGTCGTCGACGAGGACAACTGGGCCCGGGAGGATTGGGATCCGAGGCTCGAGCGAGCGCAACCCACCGGCGCTTGGGCGGACGTTGATCTCCGTGAGTTGCTCCGCCCGTAATGGACCACGGGCGGTCGAGCCGAGGAATCGAGACCCCCTTGCGCTCTGACGGGATACGACCGCATCTCGCCGAAATGTCACTCGGCCGGAATCGTCGGATCGGCGCGCACTGTCCCGGGGCCCGTACGTTTTGTCGCCCGCGCCTCACCGAGCGGCTCGACTCTTCCGCCGTCGAGGATGATGGGCAATCGGACGGCGGGCGTCTGCTCGAGCCGAGAGTCTTTCAGAGCTCGGACGTTGCGATACCACTGTCCGTGGCCGGGCTTGCCCTGCAGGCCTGACGGTGCGTCTAACGAGTCGTCTAACGAACACGCGGGTACGAGCCCCGCTTACCTGGACCAGTTGGACGAGTCGTCACGCGAACGCCCTGCTCAGCGACACAGGACGTCACCTGCTGACACCTGCTGGACGGGCTAGGAATGACTCATAACCCGAAGGTCGCAAGTTCAAATCTTGCCCCCGCCACCAACGAAGCAGCAGGTCAGAGGCCCTTTCCGGAACCCCGGGGAGGGCCTCTTTCGTGCCCGAAAGGCCCGGCGTCTAACGGATTGTCTAACGGATGGA
>JACQZX010000088.1 GCA_016213665.1 Actinomycetota bacterium
ACCGTGAAGCGCTCGGGGGTAGCCATGCTCCACACCACGCCAACTCAAGCGGCGGTGGATGACCTGGAACAGCGCGGCCCCAGAGCAGGAACCATCGGTGCTGGCCTCACAATTGCGGCCCTGCTCGCCGTTGTGTACGTCGGCCGGGCAGAGGTACTGATGATGCCGGCGCTCGGGATGATCGCAGTCACTGCGGCCGTCATCGACGCTCGCACACTTCGAATTCCGAACTGGCTGACCGGCACGGCTGCTTTCCTCTTCGCTGTTCTCAGTGTCCACCTTGTTGTTGTGGACAGCAGTGCGTGGCAGCCGATCGTGGCGGGAGCGGCGATCATGGGTGGGCCGCTCCTCGCGGCACATCTCGTCAGCAAGTCGCGTACACCTGGGCTCGGCGACGTCAAGCTCGCAACTGTTCTCGGCGCGCCGCTCGGCGCAGTCTCACCTGCCGCCGCGTACTGGGCTCTGCTCTTGGCACTCACGCTTGGTGCCGGGTTCGGACTCATCTACCAGCGGGCGACGAAGCGTCGGGCGTTCCCGCTTGGCCCGGCGATCTCGCTAGCATCCGTCTTGGCAGCGTTCGCATTCGGCCTCACCGGCTCGAATGGGGTGTGGGCGCTGTGATCGCGATCGCGACCGATCGCCTCCTGCCGACCTTCGGCTGCGCAACTGCGCATTGCCGAGAGGAGTTGTCATGATGCGATCCCGCCCAGCCTTCTCGTTCATTGTCGTTGCCGCCCTCGTGCTCGGTGCCTGCTCGGGCGGCGACAGTTCGAACGGCGACCCGACCGTGCCGATCCCAACCGCTGGCACGTCACCGAACATCACGACGTCGACCAGCACTTCGTCGAGTGACCCTCCGACCGGCTCGACGACAACCTCCACCAGTCCGGCAACAAGCAATGCGCCAACCGCAACGGCGACAACGACAGGTGGGCCAACGACCACCCTGGTTCGACCGGCCGACCTGGTGACCGACCCCGACGATCCGAACAACCTGCACGCCAGCCTGCCCGAGCATCAGCCAATCATCGACGCCTACGTCGCCGCGATCAGCGCCGAACTCATCACCTACTCGCGGTGGCCGCTCGACCCGACCAGCACCGAACTCATGGGCGCCCCGATCAGCGACGAGATGAGATCTCGCGAGAACAGCGGGCTGGTCGAGCGAACGCAACTGAACCAGGTACTCGACATAAGCGGCGGGATGACGCTCCGGCCGTACGTGGTGGAGAACGACGACCCGACACGGGCGTTCGTGTGGGACTGCCAGATCGACGCCACCTTCTGGAAGGACAAGGACACAGGCGCGAAGGCACCGCCCGACGCTTGGCCGAACAACGGCCCGCCAGGTGTGGAGGTCGGGATCTCGGCCGTGATGGTTCTCGTCGAGGGCGAATGGCTCCTTGACGACGGAGGACTCGAGCCGCGCGCATGCGAGTGAAAGCGCTAGCCGCGGCAGTCGCGTTTGCGATCGCGACCGCTCCGTCTTCAGCGGTGTGGGCTGTGCCCGGCCCAAGCCCGAATCCAGATCCACCGCCTCAGCCGGGGCCAATCACGGTGCAGTATCGGAATGGGTCCGGTGGACTGTCGTCGACGACGTCGATTCCAGTGGGGTCGGCGTTCCGTTCGGCGGGTGGGTCGGATCGCGCTCCTTGCACCTTCATGTACCTCGGTCTCGACCCGGATGGCGACGGTCCGCTGCAGCCGATCTACGAGCCCCGTGAGTCGCTGCAATGGATGTTCCGCGAGACGACCGACACGGTGGTGGAGCTCACGGCCGAGGAGTGGGCAGCGGTCGCAGAATTGGGTGGCACGGATGTGGAGTCGGTGTTCGCAACGTATGGTCGTGTTGAGTCGGCGTACCGCCGGTTCGACGTGTACTGCGTCGGTACGCAGGGCTCGGGCACGACGACGAACTCGTTGGTGACGTCGACGCTGGTGTCGATTCGTGACGTGTTCTGGGACCCGTATGCGCGGATCGGCACGTTGTGGACGGGTCTGCAGTTGGATCGCCCGGTCGCGTTGACGGTGCCGGACAGCGGGCTGTTCGGTGGGCTGCCGGTGAACATGCCGGCAACTCTGCAGATCGACGCACCGCCGTGGCGGACATACGTGTCGGCACCGTCCACATATCGGGGTTGGACCTCGCGGCTGGTGTTGTCGCCGGACTCGCTGGTGTTCGACTTGTCGTTCGATCCCGATGACGGCCCAGCCACGGCGATCACCGTCGACTGCTTGGAAGGCTCGGCGGATCAGCCGGATGCGGGTGCGATCCCGCGACGGTCCAGCGACGTGCCTGACT
>JACQZX010000089.1 GCA_016213665.1 Actinomycetota bacterium
GCGCGGACTCGCCGAATCGAAACGGGTGAGCAACTCGTGGTCGGCGTCAACTCCTTTACCGAGACCGAACCTTCTCCGCTCGACTCTCCGGGCAACTTCCTCACCGTCGACGTCGATGTCGAACGGCAGATGATCGACGACACGCGCGAATGGCGCGCGACGCGCGATTCTGCCGGCGTCGAGGCAGCACTACTGGAACTACGCCGTTGTGCCGAGCAGGGCGAGAACCTGATGCCACCTTCGATCGCTCTCGCCACTGCGGGAGGCACCACCGGCGAATGGGCGGCCGCACTGCGGGAAGTGTTCGGCGAGTACCGCGGACCCACGGGCGTCGCGGCCGCGGTCGGGCGTCGCACGGGCGAGTTGGCTGCCGTGGCCGACTTCGTGCGATCGATCGTGGGTGGCCCACCACGATTCCTCGTGGCAAAGCCCGGCCTCGACGGCCACAGCAACGGCGCCGAGCAGATCGCGGTGGCGGCGCGCGATTCCGGTATGGAAGTCGTCTACTCCGGCATTCGACTCACCGACGAACAGATTGTCGCGTCTGCCCGCGATGAGGACCCGGATGTGATCGGGTTGTCGATCCTCAGTGGTTCGCACCTTTCGCTGGTACCGACGATCATCGAGAAGTTGCGTGCCCAGGGTGTCAACGCGCCGGTAGTGGTCGGCGGAATCATCCCCGAAGCAGATCGCGCCACGCTGCGGGCAGCCGGCGTCGCTGCCGTGTTCACGCCCAAGAACTACGAACTGGCGAGCATCATGCGAGAGGTCGCCCAGCTGGCTGTCAGCTACCGCGGATGACGATCAACCTCACTACCCGCAGACCGGTATCACACGGAGACGGGCACCTGACTGTCGATCCAATCCGACAGCTTCGGTGAGCTCTCCACGCTCGTAATCAGCGCATACCTCGGCGACGTGCCGTTGTGCACCACCACATGCCAAAGGCGTTGCGTGTCGACGACGAATCGGGCACCGAGATGCAGCGGAACTCGGCGTTCGGTGCTGGCGATGGGCAGGTGTTCGTCGTCGAGATCCATCAGCAGCATGTAGCTCTCGGGGTTGTCGGTCAGTTCGACCCACGTGCGCACCACCCAACCCTCGTGCTCGGGATTGAAGCGGTTGTTGTCGTCGCGGTGAAAACTGTGCAACGCAGTCTCGTGGTCTTGCGGTTCCAGCTTGATGATGCGCACGCGACCGAAGTTGGCGCCGATACTGGCAACGTAATCGCGCAGAGTCGGTGCTTTGTCGGCATTCGATGTCCACAACGCGCCCTTGTCGGTCTTGCCCTTGTCCCAGAAACCACGGCAGTCGAGTTGGCCGTCGGCAGAGGCCAGCGGCGCGAAGTTGGTGTCGCCGCCGCTCTTCCATTCCATGTAGTCCAGCCCGAGGTACTCGTGCTCGGGCACCTGGAAACCTGCCGGCGCGAGCGCGACGAAGCCGGCTTCAGCGAGTTGCGGCATGCGGTAGTGCTTGCTTCGAAGCGGAATCTCCACGCTCCAATGTTCTTTCGTGGGCCAAAAGCTCATGTCGCCACTTTACTTACGGTGCCACTGTCGTCGACGCCGAGGTGGGCAGTTCGGTGATGACGATGCGCTGCGGCGGAATCTTGATCGCCTGACCAACCTCGACGTGGTTCTTGTCGGTGATGCCGTTGATCATCATCATCTGGTCGAGGTCTACGTTGAACGCATTAGCAATCCGAAGCAGCGAATCTCCCGCCTGCACTATGTAGACAGTCACCAACGGCAGCGAGGTGGATGTATCGATTGTCGTGCTCGGCGGCAGCGTCACCAAGGGCGGCAGCGTCGCGTTCGATGTGCCGTCCTTGGCACAGGCGGCCGCCGCCAACGGCAGCAGCACCGTCGTGCCCAGAACAAGCACCCAGTTGCGTACCGATCGCTGCGGGTCTGTCGTGGTGACTGCCATGTCAAAAGGATAGATCGCTTACCCCCGCGTTTGGCGTCGCGATCAGCACCGGTCGTGGCGCGGTGGTGACCGTTAGCGTGATGGGATGACTACAGCGGAGTTTCCCGGAGCGCAGAGCCCGGCCCGCACTTACTCTCTGCGAGTGGGCGGCGTTCGACTCGCCGTGCACGAGTGGGGGTCAGAGACCGCTCCGCCGCTCTTCCTCGTGCATGGCGGCTTCGACTTCGCCCGCACGTTCGACGAGTTCGCGCCACGGCTGGCAACGGCCGGTTGGCGAGTGGTCGCATGGGATCAGCGTGGGCACGGCGACAGTGAACACACTGCGCTATACGGCTGGGATGCCGACATTCGCGACGCGATCGGCGTCATCGGCCAGGTCACCAACAAGCCCGCGCCGGTCGTGGGTCACAGCAAGGGCGGGGCGCTGATGATCCAACTCGCCGACGCGCAACCGTTCCGATTCAGCCATCTCATCAACCTCGACGGCTTGCCGTCGAAGCAGCCGATGAGCGACACCGCCGAGCACGATCGCACCCGCATGTTGGCGGGCGACATCACCGGTTGGCTCGACCATCGTCGCATCACTGCGACCGCCTCGCGCAAGGCCGGCACAATCGACGAGTTGGCACGCCGCCGGGCCAACATGAACCCGCGTCTGCCCCTCGAGTGGCTTCGCTATCTGGTCACCGTCGGTGCCCGCGAAGACGCCGACGGTTGGCGTTGGAAACTCGATGCCTCGATGCGCTTCGGCGGCTTCGGGCCGTGGAGGCCGGAGTGGACTGCGACCCGCCTGCCCGGTCTCGGGATGCCCTTTCTCGGCATGCTCGCCGGCCAGCAGGAGCCGATGGGTTGGGGCACGCTGCCGCATCAGATCGAGTCACAGTTGCCGTTGGGCGGGAAATTGCATGTGCTCGCCGACATCGGCCACTTCGTTCATATTGAGCAATCGGCGATGGTGGCCGAAACCGTGCTCGAGTTTCTCGCGGAGACGACGTGAACACTGACCTGCTCACACACAACAAGGTTCGTCTCGCTCTGCATCAACTACGACCTGGCACCGGTCGTGCGTTGCTGCTTCTCCACGGCTTGGGTGAAGCCTCGCCGAATGAGCCGCCACCGTGGACGAAACGTTGGGTGGGACCGGTTTACGGACTCGACTTCACCGGCCATGGCATGTCGACCGTGCCCCTCGGTGGTGGCTACAGCGCGGAGACGCTGCTAGCCGACGCCGACATCGCCCTCGCACACCTGGGCGAGGCCACGCTCGTCGGGCGCGGACTCGGCGCCTATGTCGCGTTGATGATCACCGGGGCCCGCCCGCGCCTTGTGCGCGGCGCAGTGTTGTGCGACGGGCCGGGCCTTTGGGGTGGAGCAACCGGCCCGGCTTCCAGCAGCTTCGTAAACATTGAGCCGCCATACTCCGCTCCCGATCCGAACGCACTGGTCGAGTTGTCGCGCGATCTGCGACCGCCCGACTATGCACAACTATTCGCGCGTCTGGCCGTCGAGCATTCGGGGCTTGTCGAGCCGATAGCGGTCGCAGCAGTCGTACGACCGCCGTGGCTCGCGGCGGTGACCGACGAGGTCGGCGTCGTGTGTTGCTCGTTGGACGATGCACTCGCCGGCTTCGCCACCGCCGTTTCTAGACCTGACGTTGGCTGACGTACTCCGCCAGCGCGACGAGTTCGTCGCGCGCCTCAGCGGTGATCGGCGCGGTGGCGATTGACACGGTCGCCTCCGACGCCAGTCGCTCGATGGTGGTTTCCAGTTCGGCGAGCGCGCCGGAATCGATGATTGCCTGTTGCACGCGTGCGACATCGTCGTCGGTAAGCCGGCCACTGCCGACGAGCGCTAGCACCTCGGCCTGCGCGGGCGTTGCGGCCGCGACCGCACGCGCCATCAGTGGTGTTGGTTTGCCCTCACGCAGGTCACCACCAACCGGTTTGCCGGTTAGCGCTACATCGCCGAACGCGCCCATGACGTCGTCGCGCATCTGGAAAGCATCGCCCAACGGCAGCCCGTAGGCACTCAGTGCCGGTAACAACTCATCGGCGCGTTGGGGGGCTGCCATCATCGCGCCGAGGTGCAATGGGCGCTCGATGGTGTACTTGCCGCTCTTGTACCTGCAGATCTGTTCGGCACGTTGCAGGCTGCGCTCGTTGCGCACACTGCCGATGATGTCGAGCAACTGACCGACGTTGAGTTCGATGCGTAGCTCGTTCCAGATCGCCCACACTTCAGGTCCGGCGCCGGCCATCATCATGTCGCTGTAGACGAACGCGAGGTCACCCACCAAGATTGCGACCCCTTCGCCGAAGCGGCGCGCTTCACCGGCCCAGCGCTGCTGGCGGTGGCGTTCAGCGAACACAGCGTGGCTGGTCGCATGGCCCCGCCGACTGGCGGCGTCGTCCATCACATCGTCGTGAAACAACGCGAACGCATGCATCAGCTCGAACGCGGCGCCGGCGTTGGTGACCATCGGGTCGTCTGCGTCGCCACCGGCACCAACGAACCCCCAGTAGCAGAACGCCGGACGAAGTCGCTTGCCACCGGCGAGCACCAGCCGACTGATGTGGGTAATCGGTTCGGTCAACTCAGGATCGAAGTGGGCCCAGCGCTCTTGTTCGGGCGCCAGAAAATCGCGCAAGCGAGCTTCGACCCGCGCCGCGATTGCGGCCAGCGATGTGGGCGCCGAGTTCACGCGTGAAGGTTACGGTTGTTGCGGTCAGGAATCGGAGCTCAACTCGGCAACTACCCGCTCGATCTGCAGCCGGGCGCTGCCAATGCGATCACGGCAGAAGCCGATGAGTTCCGCAGCCCGTTTGACCCGTTCGGCCAACACATCGACGTCGACATCGCTGCGCTCGAGCTCGGCCAGGATCGTTTCCAACTCGGAGAGCGCTTCCGCATAGCCGGTGGCAACCGGTGGAACCGTAGGTGTACTCACGATTGGGTCTCCTCCACGCGGGTACGAGCCGCGCCCTTGGCAAAGGTAGTGGTGATCACGTCGCCAATGTTCAACGCGGCGGCATCGGTGACGGCGCGTCCATCGGCGGTGCGGGCGACGCTCCATCCACGCGCCATCGTGTTCACCGGATCCAGCAGTCGCACCCGCTCGGCGACTGCTTCCAGATTGCGAAACTCTTGGTCGAGTAGCGTCGGCGACCGTCGCACCGCGGCAGCGGCCGACCGCAATTGCGTTTCTGCTCGGTCGACAACGCGATCCGACCCAGCGCGGACGCGCTGAACACGTTGGCCAAGACGGTCGTCGGCGCGCCCGACGGCGCCCACGACTCGATGGCGAATCGAACGAGCCAGCTCGCCCACCTCGTTGTCGGCCGCACCGATCGATCGGCGCGCGCAATGCCCAATGGAAATCCACGTCGATAGGCAGCGTTCGCGAAACGCCTGCACGCGTTCGGTCAG
Organism: Actinomycetota bacterium; assembly: GCA_016213665.1. Taxonomy (GTDB): domain Bacteria; phylum Actinomycetota; class Acidimicrobiia; order Acidimicrobiales; family Ilumatobacteraceae; genus UBA668. The sequence continues at coordinate 5,356 of JACQZX010000089.1, forward strand.
CGCCGCGGCGCAGGCCGTTGGGGTCTTCAACGCACTGTGCGCAACTTCGTCGGCGACGCTGCGATCGACCTCGTGGCCTAAGCCGGTCAACACGGCCAACGGCGAGGCGGCGATGGCGCGCGCGATCGTTTCGTTGTCGAACGTCGCTAACTCCGTGCGGCTGCCACCACCACGAATGAGCACGATTACGTCGAGGTCGTTGCGGCTACCGAGCAATCGCAGCGCGGCAGAAACCTCGGCGACCGCGCGATCGCC
>JACQZX010000090.1 GCA_016213665.1 Actinomycetota bacterium
CCCCCGACAGCAACGAGCCACTGCGGGCCGCTTCGACTAGTTGCTCAACCGATGCATCAACCTCAAGGCGCACGTAGTACGTGTCCCTATGTATGAAAGTGTTTCGACCACCCACGTTGAAATCGAGCAGGTCGATGTGGTCACCTGTTGCGCGTTCGCCGTCGGTGCCGTAGGAGCAGCCGATGCTCAGCATCGCAAGCAGTCCTACCCTGAAGCAGCAGCCGACCCTCAAAGCATCGCGTCCAGCTTCAGAACGTTCGCCTCGGCAACCCGATTCACCGCGTAGGAATTGAAGAGGTACCGATCGCCGACGGTTGCGTCGTAACCGGTCGCAAGTCGATGTCAGTCGTCACTGGCGTCGGGTGCACGTGAGGGGAAATGATCGTGTCATCGATCGAGTGCTCAAGATCCAACGTTCCCGCAAATTCTAGTGGATCGCGCCAACGCCCTCCCCATATTGACCCGTTAACGATGAGGTGGGGGCCGCAGAAAAGCGAATCTCCAGAATGGCGCGGACTGACCTTGATTAGTTGTCCCGTGCCCCAGTCACCCCATCCGAGCGGTTCTTCGGCCACCAAGATGAGCGAATTCGGATCGTGTAGCGCCCGCCCTAGTACAACGACCTCACGTTCGAGTTGGTTCCAGTCACTCTCAGGGAGCCACGGTTCGCCTATGGTCAACGTTCCGCAGATCAGACTAGTCATCACTCACTCCTCCAATTTCACCGTACAGCGGTGCTCGTGGGCAACGGCTCCGTCACAGCTATTCACGTTGCGCGGCCAACAGGGGTACCAGCATCTCCGCGGATGTCAGCGAGCCGTGGCGGCAGATCAGGGGGTACGGGCCGTTGTCGTCGGGGTCGTGGAAGCTGATCGGCTGATGCGGCACCAGTGCAACGTCGCCAAAGCGGGCGGCGACGGGTTGGCTGACCACCGGCCCGAACCAGCCGGCCTCGATCAACTCCGCCCGACTGTGCACCCAGGCAGTGTCACCGTGATGCGCGACCGCCGCCGCCAGTAGCTCGTCGGCGGCGCCCGGCTTGGCGTGCAGCCAGCGGAAACGACCCTCGCCACTTTGGTCGCGCGTCATCCGCAAGACATCCGCATGCGGGGTTAGGACGCGTTCACCGACCTCCACCTGCCCGTGATCGGCCGTCACCAACAGCGCTGCACCCGCCGGCAGCAACGCGATGAGATCGGCGACGAGGCGATCGACGGCGCGCAGTTCGGCATCGTAGAACTCGCCCAGCCCGCGTTCGTGGGCGATCTTGTCGATTCCGTCGTGGTAGGCGTACACGAAACGATCACCGCGGCGCAGGTGTTGCGCCACGATCAACGGCAAACTCGACGCGACCCGCCACCCCACCTGCTCGCCACCACGCAGATGCGACTCGGTGAAGGCGGTGGATTCGAGTTCCGCCTTGCTCACCACCGCAACGCGCTCACCCATGAACGGCACGAAAGGTTGCGTCGTCGCGGGCGCGATCCGCCGACGCAGATCGCCGCGATCGCCGTGCCAGCGCAACACGTTGAGTATCTCGCCGGCGACTTCCATGCGGTAACCGACGAGGCCGTGCTCGCCCGGTGTGAGACCGGTGGTGATCGAGGTCAACGCGCTCGCCGTCGTCGATGGCGCGACCGTGGTTATAGCCCCGCCGCGCATCGCAGTCAACGCCGGCGCGATCGCCGCGCGCTCTTGTAGCTGTTCCCAGCCGAGGCCGTCGAGCACCATCAGCACCACCTGTCGCGCCGAGCAAACCCCAGCGGGAAGCCACGACGGCACCTCGGCACCCTTGGGAGCGAACAGCGCCGGCACGATTCCGCGCACGTTGGCACCGCTGTACTGCGGAAGCGTCGGTTTCGGGGTCACAAGCTCACCAGTCCATCATGTCAGCGGCATGTCAGCGGGGCATGCTATTCCCGCTCACTTCAGGCTCTACCATGAAAGCGTGCGTGTTTCGAGCAAGGGCGACTATGCGTGTCGGGCGCTGCTATCGCTGGCATTGCACGACGAGCACACGGTGCCCACCTCAGTGCGCGACATCGCCGAGCGCACGGCCCTCCCGCAGCCATACCTGGAACAGATCCTGCTCGCCCTCAAGGGTGCTGGTCTGGTGCGCTCGAAGCGCGGCGTCGGCGGCGGATATGTGCTTGCCCGCTCCCCCGACCAGATTCGGATAAGCGAGATCCTCAGTGCTGTCGATGGCCCGATCACGTTGGGCGACTTCGGCGAACCGCACCAAGACGGTGCGTGCGATCACGAAGGACAATGCGTTTTGCTCGCCATTTGGAAGGCGTCGGGCGAACACATGCGCCAGATCCTCGACGGCTTCACGCTGCAAACGGTGGCCGATGCGGCACGGGGAATCGCCCCCTGGCCAAAGGCGCTCGCAGACGCGGGCATCGCTAGCGTTCGCTAGCGCCGCCGGACCAATAGATCAGCGCTCCTCCAGTGCGGCCTCGACCGCAGCCAAGTCGGCTGGCAATTCCGACACGAACTCCAGTGCCACCCCGGTCACCGGGTGCTTCAGTTCCAATGCGGCCGCGTGCAGGAACGGGCGCGGCGAACCGATGGCCGAACGCACACCGCCATACGCGGCGTCGCCGATGACGGGGTGCCCGATCGCCGCCAGATGAACCCGAATCTGGTGGGTACGACCAGTTTCAAGCCTGCACTCCAACGCCGCGGCCTCCGCCGGCGCGATGTACTCGCGCAACACTCGATAGCGCGTGCGCGCCGCCTTGCCCGCGACCACCACGGCCATCCGCATCGGGTCGCGAATGTCGCGGCCGATCGGCGCGTCGATGAGTCCGTTCTGGTTTGCCGGATGACCCCACACGAGCGCCCGATAAACCCGGCCGACATCGTGCGCCGACAGCGCGGCAACGAGTGCATCGTACGCGCGCTGCGTGCGCGCGACCGCCAACAGGCCAGACGTACCGACGTCGAGGCGATGCACGATGCCGGGACGATGCGATTCCCCGACGGTGGCGATCGCCGGGTAGCGCGCAAGCAGACCATTGACCAGCGTGCCCGTCGGGTTGCCGGCGCCAGGATGCACGACCAGCCCGGCCGGCTTGTCGATGATGATCAGATCGTCGTCGGAGTAGACCACGTCGAACTGAATCGTGTCGTCGGCCTCCGGTAGCGGAATGGTCGGCAACATCGATTCGTCGATACGCACGACCTGGCCCTCGTTGACGCGAATCTTTCCTACCGTCGCCAGCGCGCCATCGAGTTGCACTCCACCGGCAGCCACGACGGCAGCAGCATCGCTGCGACTGCAGTCGATGATCAGCGACACAATGCGATCGAGCCTTTCACCCGCGAGTGCTGCCGGGATCTGCTCCTCTATCACGGGTGAACCACATCGTCGGCCTCGCTTGGCGTCCGCGAGAACAGCGACCACAGCACGAAGATCGCGCCACCGACGTTGACGGCGACGTCGGCGACGTTGAAGATCGGGAACCACTGCAGGTCGACAAAATCGACAACGGAGCCGCGCAACCAGGCATCGCCCCGGAACAGTCGATCGACGAGGTTGCCGAGCGCACCCCCGAGCACAAGCCCACCTGCCACCGCTACCGCACGCGGCTGTGGTTTACGCACCGCTACAACAATGGCGCCAGCCACCAGCAGTGCAAGCACCGCGATGACCGGTCCCATATTGCGGCCCTTGGAGAATGCCATTCCGCTGTTGAACGTCAGATTCCATTGCAGCGTCCAGATGACGTGACGCGGCGGCTGCCCGCTGAGCGCGCCAAGAGCCCAATGCTTCGACAGTTGATCGAGAACGACGAGCGCCGCCGCCAAACCAAGGCTGAGGCGAACTCGGTTGGCAGGAACGGTCATCTGCTCGACACGGTCACAGGCGACCGATTCCGCCAACCTTCTCCTCTACCAACACTGCCGCCCACGGAATCGCCTCCAGGCGCTCACGCGGAATCGGGCGAGCGGACTCGACTGAATAGCCGTAAGTGCCGGCGGCGATGCGCTCGATGGCAGCTTCGATATCGGCGACGGTCTGGCGCGCCTGCGCGCCGAGTGCCAGATCGCGCTCGCGCTCGACAACCATCGTGTCGCCTTCGCCACCCTCATCATCGAAGCGCACATCACCCATTTCCTGCTCCTCGATGATCTGCGACACCTCTTCTTCCAGCCGAACGGCTTGACCGAGCACCGACGCACGCTCTGCCATCAGCAGCGTGCGCTGCGCGGTGAGCCATTTGGCATCGAAATCCTTGGTGTACGCGACCCCGTCCTTGGTGACGCCCTTCACCGGCGGCGGCTTCGGCGGCGGAACCACGACTCGCTTGGGAGGCGCTTTACGCTCGGGGGCACGCGCTGGCACGGCAGACCTTGGTGTGGCGGCGGGTGCGGTCTTGACGGCCGTGGGCTTCTTCGGTGCGGCGACTGGTTTCTTGACCGCTTTCTTGGCGGGGGACTTCTTGGCTGGTGCCTTCTTCGCTGCCTTCTTCGCCGGCGCCTTCTTGGCGACCTTCTTCACTGGCGCCTTCCTGGCCGCGGTTTTCTTGGCGGCCTTCTTGGCAGGCGCCTTCTTGGCAGGCTTCTTCGCCTGCGTTTTCTTGGCCGGCGCCTTCTTGGCGGCCTTCTTCGGCGGGGATTTCTTTGCCGGCTTCGTCGCCGGCGCCTTCTTCGCTGCTTTCTTGGCGGGTTTCTTCGCCGTGGCCATTCAGCTCATCCTCCGTCGTGCAAATCTGCGTACGAGTTAGGGCCGGGATGCTATCGCTCACGAACCAGGTATCGGGCCGATGAGCGCCTCCAGTCGACGCGCGACTTCGGCCACCGGGAGCGCCACTAGCAGCCGCTTCGAGCGCGCAGAATGCCCGGAAAGGATTTCGATGTCTCGTTCACGAAGCGACAACGCCCCGGCGAGAACGCTGACCACTTCGGCGTTGGCGCGACCGTCGATGGGAGGACTACACACTCGTATCTTCACCGCCTCGCCGTGGTAGCCGGACAACGCGGCGGCGGACGCACCAGGAGCTACCCGAACGGACACCACGGTGCCGTCGGGGTGTTGGCGAACGATGCCGCTCAAACGACGGCGAGCGAGATGTGGATCGGCTCGCCATCGAGTTCGGCCGTCGGCTCACCGGCGGTCCAGGTGAGCGAAGTGGCGAGCGTGGCGTCGGTGAGCAGGTTCTGAAACTCGCCCACTTGGCGGCGGACACTCTCGGGAACTCCCAAGGTGAGCGCGATGCGATCGCTGACATGCATACCGGCATCACGCCTGGCCTGCTGCACCAACCGCACGAGGTCGCGGGTCACGCCCTCCGCTTCCAGTTCAGGTGTCAGCGCCGTGTCGAGCACCACGACCCCGCCGACGCCCTCACCCGCCAATTGCGAGCTTGCTCCGTCGCCTGGCACCACCAACTTGAGTTCGTACTCGCCCGCAAGCAGCGCCACGCCACCGGCGACGACTTCGCCGTCGCCGTTGCGCTGCCAGTCGCCCGTCTTCACTGCTTTGATGACGTGCTGCGTTTTGTCACCGAGCCGCGGGCCGAGTGCGCCGGGAAGTACCTGCAGGTCGAAGCTGGCGACACCGGCAACGTCGTCGGTGAGTTCGATCGTCTTCACGTTGATCTCGTCGGCGATCAAGTCGGTGAACGGTGCCAGCCGATCGGCGCCGGCAACCGCAACTCGCAGGTTCGCGAGCGGTTGCCGAACCCGCAATTGATTCGCCTTGCGCAACCGCAGCGTGCTGCTGCACACGTCGCGGGCGAGATCCATCGCCCCCACCAGCGCCGCGTCCGTCGGCAACGAGCTGGCGTCGGGCCAGTCGGTGAGGTGCACACTGCGCTCGCCGGTGAGCGAACGGTAGATGGCTTCCGTGGTCAGCGGCAGCAACGGTGCCAGCGCCCGGCACAGCAACTGGAGCACGGTGTGCAGTGTGTCGATCGCATCCTGATCGCCCGCCCAGAACCGATCGCGGCTGCGGCGCACGTACCAGTTGGTGAGCGCATCGAGAAACGACCGCACAGACGCACACGCTGCGAACAGGTCGTACTCGTCCATTGTGGATGTCAACGTCGTCAGCAGATCGTGAGTCTTGGCCAGGATGTAGCGATCGAGCACATCGGTGCTATCGGTGCGGAACGTGCCCTGTGTATTCGCCGCGTTTGCATAGAGGCTGAGGAAGTACCAGCTGTTCCAGATGGGAAGGATCACCTGCCGCACCGCGTCGCGGCTGCCGTTGTCGGTGACGATCAAATCGGCCCCGCGCAGGATTGGCGACGCCAGCAGGTACCACCGCATGGCGTCACTTCCGTGCTTGTCGAACACCTCCATCGGGTCGGTGTAGTTGTTCAGGCTCTTGGACATCTTCTGGCCGTCATCGCCTTGCACAATGCCGTGGCTGACACAGGTCGTGAAGCTCGGCCGGTCGAACAGCGCGGTGGCGAGCACATGCAAGGTGTAGAACCAACCACGGGTCTGGCCGATGTACTCGACGATGAAGTCGCCGGGGTTATGACTATCGAACCATTCGCGATTCTCGAACGGATAGTGAACCTGCGCGAACGGCATCGAGCCGGATTCGAACCAACAGTCGAGCACCTGGCTAACACGTCGCATGGTCGATCGGCCGGTCGGGTCGTCGGGGTTCGGGCGTACGAGGTTGTCGACATATGGCCGGTGTAGGTCGGTTACCTCTACGCCGAAGTCGCGTTGCAACTCCTCGATGCTGCCGTAGACATCGGCGCGCGGGTACTCCGGATCGTCACTGCGCCACACCGGTATCGGCGAGCCCCAAAATCGGTTGCGGCTGATGCTCCAGTCGCGGGCATTGCCGATCCACTTCCCGAAACTGCCTTCCTTGATGTGCTCGGGCACCCAGCGAATCTGCTGATTCAGTTCGACCATGCGATCGCGAAACGCTGTCACCTGCACGAACCAGGAACTGATTGCGCGGTACACGAGTGGTTCTGCGCACCGCCAGCAGTGTGGGTAACTGTGCTGATAACTGTCGTGGCGCACTACCAGGCCGCGGGCCTTGAGATCCTTGATCACCTCTGGGTTGGCGTCGAAGACGTGCACACCTTTCCACGGCGCGACCTCGGCGGTGAAACAGCCGTGCTCGTCCATCGGGCAGATGGTGGGGATTCCGACCGCGTTGCACACGATCTGGTCGTCCTCACCGAAGCCCGGCGCCAAGTGCACGACACCGGTGCCATCCTCGGTGCTGACGAAGCCGGCGGCCAACAGATGGAAGGCGTTCTCGGTATCGGCGAAGAACGGGAACAGCGGCGCGTAGCGGCGGCCAACCAGATCGGCACCGCTGAGCGTTCCGACCTGCACGGCACCGGCAAGTTCCTTCTCGTATGCCGCCAACCGCGACTCGGCGAGAATGTAACGCTGCGCGACACCGTCACGGTCGACTTGCTCCATCACCGCGTAATCGATCTCGGGTCCGACGGCGAGCGCCAGGTTGCTCGGCAGTGTCCACGGCGTCGTCGTCCACGCCAGCACGTTCTCGCCGGTGTCGAGGCGGAACTGAACTGTGATGGCTGGGTCTTGCCGATCGCGATAGACGTCGTCCATGCGTGTCTCGGTATTGCTGAGCGGTGTCTCGCAGCGCCAGCAGTACGCAAGCACGCGGAATCCCTCGTACACCAGGCCCTTGTCCCACAGAGTCTTGAACGCCCACATCACGCTCTCCATGTACGGAGTGTCGAGCGTCTTGTAGCCGTGCTCGAAGTCGACCCAGCGCGCCTGGCGCGTGACGTAGCGATGCCAGTCGTCGGTGAAGCGCAGCACACTCGTGCGACAGGCGTCGTTGAACTTGTCGATCCCGAACTTGGTGATCGCCGGGTGACCACTGATGCCAAGTTCCTTTTCGGCCACCACCTCGGCTGGCAGCCCGTGGCAATCCCAACCGAAACGTCGGTGCACCTGTTGACCGCGCATCGTGCGATAGCGAGGAATCGCGTCCTTCACAAAGCCGGTGAGGAGGTGCCCGTAATGCGGCAGGCCGTTGGCGAACGGCGGACCGTCGTAGAACACGTACTCGTCGGCGCCCGCGCGCCTGTTCACCGACGCTTCGAACGTTTCGTCTGCCTCCCAGAAGGCAATCACGTCGCGCTCGATCGCGGGGAACGATGGCTGCGAGGGAACGGTGGGGTAGGTCACGATTTCAATTCAATCTAGGTGGCGGCAAGATTGCAGGTTATTGCAACTCGTCGCCGCCGACCTGGAACGAATCGGGAATTCGCGGCTGAATCGGAACCTCGGTGGTGATCTCGTCGAGTTGAAAACCACCCTGGGCACCATGGGTGATCGCGACCTCTTCGTCGAGCAAACGCCAAACGTCGTCCTGCTCGCGCGGATCATTGGAAAAAGGCCGCGGCGATGCCTCGCGACCACGGTTGTGACCCGCACGCGACCCCGTTGCCGGAGGGAGTGACGGCCCGCCGTCGTCGTCGGCCATTTGCTCGGCCGCGGCCGCTGCTGCTTCGTCCCAGACCAACTCTGACGCTTCTTGTTCCGGGTCGTGGTCCGGCTGAGGATTGGGGGCCAATACGGGAGCGGCAATCGCCGCCGATGCGGCGGCTGCCGGGGCGACTGGCGCGGCGGGTGCTGCTTCATGGTCGGCGGCCGAAAGCAATGGCCGTCTGATTTCCCCGAGCCCTCCGGGCACGCGCTCGATCAACTCCTGCAAACCGACCGCGGCATCACGAATGCGCTCGCGCTGAGCCTGCAAATAGTGCTCGAGATGATCGACGTCGGAGAGCAGGAACTCGCGCCGGGCGAGCAACGATTGCACGTCGTTCTCCGCCCGAACGCGGTCGCCCTCGACCGCCCGGCGAGCCTCCGCCCGTGAGTCTTCGATCGTCTTGGCTGCCAGCATCCGCGCGCCGTCGAGAATTCGCTCGGCCTCGTCGCGCGACTGATCGCGGATGGAATCTGCCTCGGCCCGCGCCTCGGCTACGGCCGAGTCGGCTGTGCGCTGTGCCAACAGGAGCGTGCGACTGAGCACGTCGTTCTCGTCGGCCCCCATCGGCTCGTGCTCACGTCGTGGCTGGGAACCGCCGTGTGAGAGTTCCTGAAGTTTGGTGACGGCGGCCCTCGCCCGCGCCTCCATCGCCGTCGCCTGGCTTTGGGCGGCTTCCACAATGTCGGCGATCTGATCTTTGAAGGCATCGACCTGATCTGCGTCGTAACCCTTCTTCACCAACCGGAAGCCGGTGTTTCGGATCGCCTGCGGATTCATTTCCATCGCGTAATGCTACGCCTTCAAACCGCGACCAAGGGAACTGCTCAGGCGCTGTAGCTACCGTCGTCGTACCCGATCGGGTGCGGCAGTGGCTTCAGCAGGTAGACGCCGCTGGCGACCTTTTCCATGCTTCCGTTGAGCCCATAGCAAAGCCCGCTGGCGAAGTCGATCAAGCGGCGTGAGACCTCGCGGTCGGCGGCCTCGAGGTTCATGATCACCGGCAGGCCCTCTTTGAACTTGTCGGCGAGTTCCTGTGCCGAGTCGAAACGGCGCGGTTTCACCGTGTAGGGGTCGCTGCCCCCCGCGGAACCTGCCTTGGTCATCGGGATGATGCGCGGGTTCGATGGCCGCGGCTGCACGCTCGATCGATCGCCGGCGGCAACCTGGCGCCGCACGACCACATCGGGCGTGCCGGTGGCGGTGCTCGGAAACGTTGCCCGACCGGAACTCGAACGTTGCGGCGGAGCGTCGTCGTAGTCGTCGACGTAGCCACTCTGGTGACGTGACGGTTCGTCGCGTGGCGACCGCGACTGGCGCATCGGCCGTTCTGGTTCGGGCGCGACATCGTAATCGTCGTAGGCATCGTCGGGCCCGAGGCCCAAGTAGTCCATCGCCTTCTTCCACATCGCTATCACCGTCCTCGTGCGGCTCTGTTCGCCACCGTTTTCTTCAGCGCAAGGCTATCGCAACGCGCTGCCGAGATGAGGACGCTCGCCGAACAGTGCGGTGCCTATACGCACCTGCGTGGTGCCCTCCTCGACGGCCACCTCGAGGTCCTCGCTCATGCCCATCGAGCACGTCGCCAGCCCCAGTCGCGACACCAGCGCGCGGACGGCGCGGAAGGTCGCGCGCGCCGCTTGCGGTCCCCCACGGGTCGGACCCACCGCCATCAGCCCCTCCACACGCAGCCCGACCGCGGTTGCGGCCTCCACGAGAGCGGGCACATCGACGAGCGCGCATCCGGCTTTTCCGACTTCGGACTCGCCCTCGGCGGCGACCGCGGCCACCTGCACGAGCACACGCGCTCCGGGCGCACGTTTCGCCAATTCCTGCACGAGCGCAACACGATCGACGGCGCCGTACAACGACACCACCGGTGCCAACATCTTCACCTTGTTGGTCTGCAGTTGGCCGATGAAGTGCACAGCGAACGGCAACGGCGCGGCTGCGAACTTGGCGACGACTTCCTGCGCGTAGTTCTCGCCTACCGCCGCGCAACCGGCGTGATAGGCAGCCCAGCACGCTTCGATGGGGAACGACTTCGTGACCGGCAGCACGTCGACATCGCTGCCCCCAGCGCGGGCGATGCGATCACGGACCGCTTGCAACCTGTCGGCAACGGCATCGTCGTATGCGGTCACGCCGCGACCGGCCGCAATTCAGCGAGGTTCACTTCAAGAAGGAGGGCACATCGAAGTCGTCGTCGCCGTTGAGCGGGTCGGCGGCGCCATCGGCGAAAAGATCCTTCAGCGTCGACGAGCCCTTCGGTGCCGCCACCAGCTTCGGCGATGTGCGGCCCGAGCTTGCACCGGAGCCGGAGATCGAGCCACCACTGCTATCCCAACGATCGAAGCCGGCGGCGATGACGGTGACCTTGACCTCGTCGCCCATTTCGTCGTCGATGACCGCTCCGAAGATGATGTTCGCGTCGGGGTGCGCGACACCGTGGATGATCTCGGCCGCCGCGTTCATTTCGAACAACCCGAGCCCGCTGCCACCGGTGATGTTCAACAAGATGCCGCGAGCCCCATCGATCGCGGCCTCCAGCATCGGGCTGCTGATCGCGTTCTTGGCCGCCTGAACCGCACGATTGTCGCCGCTGGCCTGACCGATGCCCAACAGCGCAGAACCGGCACCCGACAGGATGATCCTGACATCGGCGAAGTCGGTGTTGATGAGACCAGGCGTCGTGATCAGGTTGGTGATGCCGGCGACGCCTTGCATGAGCACTTCGTCGGCCATCTTGAACGCGTTGAGCACACTGGTCTTCTCGTTGGAAACGGTGAGCAGTCGATCGTTGGGAATGACGATGAGAGTGTCGACCTTCTCCTTCAGTCGCTGAACCCCGGCGTCGGCCTGCACCGCGCGGCGGCGCCCTTCGAAGCTGAACGGCCGGGTGACGACGCCGATCGTGAGCGCCCCGAGGCCGCGGGCGACCTCGGCGATGATCGGCGCGGCCCCGGTGCCGGTGCCGCCGCCTTCGCCGGCGGTGATGAAGGCCATGTCGGCCCCCTTGAGCATCTCCTCGATCTCGTCGCGATGGGTTTCGGCGGCGTTGCGGCCGATCTCGGGATCGCTGCCGGCGCCGAGGCCGCGGGTGAGATCGCGCCCGATGTCGAGCTTTACGTCGGCGTCGCTCATCAGCAGCGCCTGCGCATCGGTGTTGACGGCTACGAATTCGACACCTTTGAGACCGGCATCGATCATCCGGTTGATCGCGTTGACTCCGCCGCCGCCGACACCGATCACTTTGATGACGGCGAGATAATTCTGCGGAGCGCCGGCCATCAGAGGTACCTCCGGTAAAAGAGCGGGGCGGGAAGATCGATAGAGGTCACAGGGAACACCTTTTGGGGTTCAATGGTAGCGAACGGGCAGGTCAGAGATAGTGATGCGCCCGAGAAGTGCCGAATACGGAGCCAGCGTACCCTTGATCTTCACGTGATCGGCGGCACAGGTTTTCCGGTGAGAGCGCCCGATCAGCAGGGCACGCTTCCGACTTCCCGCGTCGAAACGTCCAACTCGCAGACACCCACCAGGCTGCCGCGCACGATACTCAGCAGGCGAGCAAGCTTCGCACCCAGGTCTGACGAATCTCCCAACTGCACGAGAGTCCCGGAGTCGAGAGTGAGCGACAATGCCCCACTGCCGGCGTTGAGACCAACCGAGGCGGTGACTGCTCGGATCTCGGCCGGCAACGAGATCACCAGATCGGCAGCGGCAGCGTACGGCTGGCCCACGAACTGCCCGCGAGCGGTGTCGGGGTGATCCCCTGTGATCAGCATGTAGGCAATCGGTATGCCGTCGATGACGTCGAGCACGCGACTCTCGTGATCGATGATGCGGAATCGTCCGTCGCCTCCCTGGAATGCCGCAACCGGTTGACGTTCACGAATGTCGATCAGGACTCGGTGCGGGAAGTCGGTCTGCACCCGTGCGCTCTCCACCCAGACATCTTCCTGCAACCGCCGCTCGATGGCTTCGGTGTCGACGAGCAGCACGGCATCGCCCGTGAGATCGGCGATGATCGCATCGATCAGCTCCGGGTTCGTGTAGGTGGCACCCTGCACCGCCACTTCGTCGACGTCGAAGACGGGTGAGGCCACGAACGCAAGTGTTCCGACCGGAATTGCCAGGACTACAAGGCCAATTGCGAGTCTCCGCAGTCGTTTACGTCCCTCGGCGCGCCGGACCGAGATTCGGCGCGCCCTGATCCGCTGTTCGCCGCCCATGGTCGAGCGCACGGCCGACGCGTCGATTGACTCCGACTCGTCGAGATCGTCGATCACGATCGTCGATCGCGCTTGGGGCCCGTTCTCGGACTTGGTGGCGTCTGCCTTCTTGCTGCTTGCTTTTCCTTGTCGCGAGCGCACCTTCGATTCACGCTCCACCTCGATCGGCGCGGCGTCGGGCAGGTCTTCGTCGCCGCCGATCACGATCGTCTTGCGCGCCGCCGGTTCCGCCACCGGGGTTTGGTCGTGCTGGTCGCCGGCAGTGCCGGCCGCGGATCTCACGCTGGTCGGGCCGGCTGTGCGCGGCTCGGGGGTGATGCCGAGCAGGCGGTCGATCGATGGATCATCGAAATCGAACCGTTCCGACTCACCGGCCTCGCGTTCGGAGGAGAACGCGTCGAGCAACTCCTCGAGCACGTTCTCCGGTGGGTTGTCCTCGGTTGGTGTCGGCTCTGTCATATCGTCAGCTCCGCATCTTCGGCAGACATTCCGGTCGCCGCTTCGGTGTCCTCGAATCCCACCAAGCGCACCTCGCTACGTAGCACGATTCCCAGCTTGCTTTCGACTTCCGCGCGGACATGTTCCATGACTGCACGTACGTCGGCGGCACTGCACGTGTGCTCGGCCTGAATGAAGTTCGCGTGTTTTTCGCTGACCACCGCACCACCGATGCGAAAACCGCGCAACCCGAGCTTGTCGATCAGTTCCGCCGCGGCCAGCTCCCCAGGAATCGGGTTGACAAACACCGAGCCCGCATTCTGGCCGCCGGGCTGGTGATCGCGACGCCAGCGGACGATCTCGGCCAACTCTTTCTCTGCGGCCACCGCATCACCCTTGCGCAGTCGAAGGCGTGCATCGAGCACCACTTGGTGATCGCCGATTCGTGAGCCGCGAAAGCGCAACCCGAGATCCGACGCGTCGACCCAGCCGCGCCGGGTGGTGCGCAAATCGAGCAGGTGCACGCCGATCACCGACGCCGCCATATCGCTGCCGTGGCCTCCGGCATTCATCCGCACCGCACCGCCCACCGCGCCGGGCACACCGACCGCCCACTCGAATCCGACGAGGCCGGCAGACACGCACCGGCGCGCCAACACCGGCAATGCCATCGCGGCGCACACGGCTACCCCTTCGGCTTCGAACCGCACCCACTCCGCCATCTCCGACAGAGTGATCGTGATTCCGGCAAAGCCGCCATCGGCGATGAGCAGGTTGGAACCGCGACCGATCACGAGCGTGGGCAGATCGGTGTCGCGCGCGACTTCGGCCAACACACACAGGTCGTCGTCATTGCGCGGAGCGACGAACACCGCTGCCGATCCGCCCAGCTTGTAGGTGGTGTATTGCGCCAGCGGAACTTGCGCGGCGGCCATGGATCCCAGCCGCCGAAGCGCCTCGCGCTGACGCGCGGCGAGGGTGTTCATTGCCTCACCGCCGCCCGCAGAGCGATGCGTCGATGTTGCACCTCATCGGGGAGAGCGCTGATGTCGCCGCAACCCATCGAGATGCAGACATCCCCCGACCGCAATGTGCGGGCGAGGTAATCGACCAGATCGTCACGGCGCGGCATCCATACCATCGTGCTACCTGGGTGGGCATCGAGTACGGCATTTACGACCAACTTGGCGGTTACTCCCGGTATCGGTGTGGTGCCAGACGGGTAGATCTCGGTGAGCACCACGACATCGGCGTCGACGAACGCGTTGCGGTACTCCGGCGACATGGTGGCCATGCGATTGAAGCGGTTGGGTTGAAAGACGGCGATGACACGGCGCCAACCATCACCACTCGTACGAGCGGCGGCAAGGACGGCGGCGATCTCCGCCGGTAGGTGCGCGTAATCGTCGACGAAGGTGACCCCATCATCGCCACCACGCAGGTCGAACCGGCGAGCGACGCCGCCGAACTTGGCCAACGACGCGGCCGCGACCGCGAACGGCACCCCTACCGACACAGCCATGGCGATCGCGGCCGTGGCGTTGCGCACGTTGTGGATTCCGCGCAGCGGCAACGAGACGGAGCCGAGCACAGTTCCCTCGTGAGCAACGTCGAAGACGTAGGCGCCATGCTCGGGGCGGAGATTGCAGGCGATGAAGTCGGCCCGCGGCGACAGTCCGTAGGTGACGACATCTGGGCGAGTGCCGCGTCGGCCGTCGTGTCGAGATTCGTGACGGCGGGCGAGATCGGCGCAGACGGGGTCATCGAGACACAGCACCTTGACCCCGGCGATGTTGGCCAGGTACCGGTCGAAACCGGCGACCAATTCCTCCATCGAGTCGTAGAAGTCGAGCAGATCGGCTTCCACGTTGGTGAGGATCGTCGCCTCGAGAGGCAGCGCGAGGTGGGTGCCGTCGCTTTCATCGGCCTCGACCACCAGCCACTCACCACCCGTCCACTGTGCTCCCGTGCCCATGTCCATCACGTCGCCGCCGATCACAAAACTCGGACGCAGCCCAGCCTCGGCCAGAATCAGCATCAGCATTGATGTCGTCGTCGTCTTGCCGTGAGTACCGGCAACTCCGATCGACTTCGCCTGCGCACAGATCGCGGCCAACATCGCCGACCGGTGAAGCGCGGGAACACCGCTCGACACCGCTTCCTCGCG
>JACQZX010000091.1 GCA_016213665.1 Actinomycetota bacterium
ATGTGGGCGCTGATGCTCGACACCGCAACAACCTTCGATGGTCTCGTGCGCGCCAACGCCGAGAGCCCCGAGCAGGCCGAGCGCATTCTCAACAACGGCTTCTACCGCAACGTGGCCGGCTCGCTGAGCGGAACCCAGGAATACATGGCAGCCGAGCGACTGCACGCATTGCATCGCGACGAACGCTTCGATCTCGTGATCGTTGATACACCACCGACGCGTAACGCACTCGACTTCCTGGATGCACCCAACACTCTCACCAAGTTCATCGATCATCCGCTGTTCAAATTGCTGATGATGCCGGCTCGCCGCGGAATGAAGGTGTTGAACTTTGCAACGCAACCGATCCTGCGAACAATCGGCAAGGTTGTCGGAGGCAGCGCGCTCGCCGACGCGGTGGCGTTCTTCCAGGCGTTCTCGGGGATGGAAACCGGCTTCCGACAGCGCGCCGACGATGTAATGACGCTGCTGCACAGCGATGTCGCTCGTTTCGTGCTGGTCGCGTCGCCACGCGCCGACACGCTCGAGGAAGCGAACTATTTCGCCGAACGACTGCGGAGAAGCAACCTCTCGGTCGCGGCCACGGTCATCAATCGATGCACGCCGACGTTTGGTGACCTCCCTGCCGTACGCCCCACCGATGCGGCTACGGCGGCGCTCTACGACAACCTCGCGGAACTGAAGGAGGCTGCGAGCGTCGAACGTGGTCAGGCACAAGTCCTGCTGGCCGGCGAGAATGTTCACACGACCTGGGTACCGACGCTTCCGGAAGACGTGCACTCGATGACGACGCTCGGCATGGTTCGCCGCCTGCTCTTCGGCTGACGACTCGATTGCGGGTTGCCATGCAGCCAGCCGGTATCGTGCGGGACGTGCACATCCTCGTCGCAGCCGATGCCGATCATGTGATCAACGACGTCACCAACGCGTTGAGCGGCCCGGAGACATCGTTCACGATTGTTCGCGAAGGGCGTGACGTAACTCCGGTCGTTGCCAACCGCACGCCCGACCTTGCGATTCTCGATCTGCAGATTGGTTCGATGGGTGGCATGGCAGTGACTATGGCGCTGCGGCTCGATGCCAGTGCCGGCAAGGCACCCGACGTGAGGATCCTGATGCTGCTCGATCGCGAGGCCGACATTCACCTTGCCAAACGCTCAGCCGCCAACGGTTGGCTGGTCAAACCGTTCGATGCGCTTACGTTGCAAAGTGCGGTGACTGCGGTAGTGACCGAATCGACGGTCGCCGGATAGCATTGCCATTCGCTACGGGGTGTAGCGCAGCTTGGTTAGCGTGCCACGTTCGGGACGTGGAGGCCGGAGGTTCAAATCCTCTCACCCCGACCAGTAGTTCGATTCGGTTTGCGACGGCTCAAGCAGTCGGGCAATCGCACGGCATGTGCCCACAGCGCGGGCAGCCGTCGGCGTAGCGGGCGATCGCAGTTTCCAGATCGACGCCCACCTGATTGGCCAGCGTGGCTACCCAGGCGAGAACATCGCCGAATTCGTGTGTCTGTTGGGCGCGGTTGCCCTTGCGCACCGCCTGCGCCAACTCGCCCACCTCCTCCGCCAACCAGGCAACGCTGGCCGGAACACCGCGTTCACGATCGCGCTCGCCGAACGCGCGCTCGATCACACCCTGCAGTTGCGCCAGATCCATCCCCAATTTCTAGCCCTGTGCCGGGGGTTTCATGCGCTACGGGGGTTTCATGCACACCTGCGGGCACGAAACCCCCCGACCATCCGTTCGTGCAGGAAACCCCCGGATGGTGCAGCTACAACAGCAGTTCGGCGATTTGGACGGCGTTCAGGGCGGCGCCCTTGCGCAGGTTGTCGTTGCTCACGAACAGCGACAGGCCGCGGCCGTCGGGCAGCGACGTGTCCTGGCGGATGCGCCCGACGTAGCTGGGGTCTTTGCCGGCGGCCTCCAGAGGAGTCGGCACGTCGCTGAGCTGCACCCCCGGGGCCGCCGCAAGGATCTCGATGGCACGCTCGACCGACAACGGGCGTTTGAACTCGAGGTTGAGGCTGAGCGAGTGACCGGTGAACACCGGCACGCGTACACACGTGCCACTGACGCGCAGGTCGGGGATGTCGAGAATCTTGCGGCTCTCGTTGCGAAACTTCTGCTCCTCGTCGGTTTCGAGCGAGCCGTCGTCGACGATCTTTCCCGCGTAGGGCAAGACATTGAAAGCGATCGGCTTGACGAACTTGCCCGGTGTCGGGAAGACAACGGCCTCACCGTCGTAGGCCAAGAGCCGTGCCTGATCGACAACTTGCCGCACCTGCTTGTCGAGTTCGTCGACGCCGGCAAGGCCGGCGCCGCTCACAGCCTGATATGTGGAGGCGACCACGCGCACAAGGTCGGCTTCGTCGTGCAGCGGCTTCACCACAGGCATCGCGGCCATCGTGGTGCAATTCGGATTGGCGATAATGCGCTTGCGCGCGTTGCGGATCTGATCGGGGTTGACCTCCGACACGATCAGCGGCACATCGGAGTCCATTCGCCACGCCGACGAGTTGTCGATGACCATCGCGCCGACCGCCGCAAACCTAGGAGCAAGTTCTCGCGAACCGGTCGCACCGGCGGAGAACAGGGCGATGTCGAGACCAGTCGGGTCGGCGGTGGCTGCATCTTCGACCGTGATGTCGACACCGTTCCAGGCGAGAGTGGTGCCGGCGGTGCGGGCAGATGCGAGGAATCGAATTTCGGACACCGGGAAACGGCGTTCGGCAAGGATCGAACGCATCGCTGCGCCCACTTGCCCGGTTGCACCTATGACACCAACTCGCATCGCGCGATTCTAACGAGCGACACTCACTTCACCGCCTTACTTAACGGTCGCGACAACCCACCAATGGCTGCGATGCACGCCCACGAAGGTGCGGTCGGTCGTGCCCGGCAGACCGAAGCCGCGCCGCTTCGGTCCACGAAAGAGGCTGATGTCGGCCAGCGAAGGCCCGATCGCCGCCAATACCTCGCGCGGCGACAGTCGGTTGGCCTGCCAACCAAGCCGCGCCGGTAGTCGCCGACGGGCGATGACCGGGCCGATGCGGGGCACCCGCCAAGCGGCACGCACCAGTTTCCCGGCTGGCCACAGCACTGCATCTTGTGCAACCCATGTGCGGAAGTTGAGTGCGATGTGCCCACCCGGGCGAGTGATACGTACCGCTTCGCGCGAAAGCGCGATCGCATCATCGCGATGGCAATGCTGCAACGTGATGTAACTGAACACCACGTCGGCGGAGCCCGTCGCCAGGCCGAGCGTGCGCCCATCGGCCACGTGCGATGTCTGCAATCGATCGGGGCGACCGAACTGGGCCACCGTCTCGCGACAACGTTCGAGGAAAGCCCCGTCAAGATCGCATGCCACGACCTTGTTGTACATGCGCGTGAAACTGGCGGTCATGCGGCCGATACCGCTGCCGACTTCAACCATCGTTTCGCGGTCGGCATGCCCATCGAGCAAATCGAACGCTTCCAGGTAAGCAATCGTCTCATGATCGCCGGTGGCGACAAACTTCTTCAGGTTGAGTTGATCGCCCGTGCGGTTGTTGAACACCCAACCGGTTCCCCGCACCACATCGTCGGCCGAACGCTCGGTCTCCGATGCCGATCCTGCCGCGATCCAGGGGACATGTTGCCGCCGGCGCTTCATAGGGCGTTCAGTCTGACAGATCCGACCCGGTTGGCTACTTCCGGTCGGGAAGCGGCGACGAGTACGACTGCCCGGAGTCGAGTCCGAACGCCGTATGCAGCGCCCGGCTCGCCCGTTCGAGGTCGCGAGCCGCGGT
Source organism: Actinomycetota bacterium (assembly GCA_016213665.1). Lineage (GTDB taxonomy): Bacteria > Actinomycetota > Acidimicrobiia > Acidimicrobiales > Ilumatobacteraceae > UBA668. The sequence continues at coordinate 3,795 of JACQZX010000091.1, forward strand.
CACCACGCTGATGCGGATCGTGCTCGTGCTGATCATCTCGATGTTGACGCCTTCGTCGGCCAGCGTGCGGAACATCTTGGCGGCGATCCCGGGACTGGTCTTCATGCCGGCACCGACAAGGCTGATCTTGGCGATCTGCGCATCGTGTTCGACGCCCGTGGCGCCGATCTCGGCAGCCACTCGGGCCACGATCGACTCTGCCACCTTCGAGTCGGCCTTGGGCATCGTGAAACTGATGTCGGTGGTGCCGCCGTGGCCCGTGTTCTGCACGATCATGTCGACGTTCACATTGGCAGCGGCCAGCGGCTCGAACAGCGTGGCCGAGACGCCCGGGCGATCGGGCACGGCGATGACCGTGACCTTGGCCTCTGTGATGTCGGTGACGACACCGGAGATGATCGGGTCTTCCATTTTCGGCTCCTGGGAGGTGACCCACGTACCCGGCTCCCAAGTGAAACTCGAGCGGACGTGGAGAGGGACATTGTGATTGCGGGCGAACTCGACACTGCGCAGCGCCAGCACCTTGCTGCCGGCACCAGCCATTTCGAGCATCTCGTCGAAGTTGACGTGGCCCAACTTGCGCGCCTGGGGCACGATGCGCGGGTCGGCGCTGAACACGCCCGTCACATCGGTATAAATCTCACAACTGTCGGCAGCGAGTGCTGCCGCCAGCGCGACCGCCGTCGTATCGCTGCCACCACGTCCGAGCGTGGTGATCTCCTTATCGGTGCTGACACCCTGGAAACCGGCGACAACGCAGACTTGGCCCTCCGCAAGTGCTGCCCGAACTCGATCGCCCTTGACTTCCAAGATCTTGGCCTTGGTGTGCGCGGTGTCGGTGATGATTCCCACCTGGCTGCCGGTGAAACTCATCGCCTCGATGCCGGCATCCGCCAGGGCCATGCACAACAGCGCCATCGAGATGCGCTCGCCGGTCGTCAACAGCATGTCCATCTCGCGCCCCGGCTGCGTGAGCGAGACATCGTCGGCGAGTTTGATCAGTGTGTCGGTCGTCTTGCCCATTGCACTGACGACGGCGACGACATCGTGACCATGGCGTTTGGTGAAGGCGATGTGTTCGGCGACGGCCCGCATCCGTTCCGGATCGGCAACGGAGGTGCCGCCATACTTCTGAACGATCAGTGCCACGGACACCGAATCTAACCGTCGGGTGGTCGATATCGTCAGCATCCGTGCTGCACCGCGCGCTGGACGACAGCTTTCCCGACGACGTGCGCCATCGCATCACCGTGTTGACGGTTGCTCGCACGGCCGCCAATTCCTGCTTTCGTTTTACGCCGCCGTTCTTGGCAACGATCGCGCGCGGGAACGGCACCACACTCGCGGGGATCGGAATCGCCGTCGCGATCAGTGAGTTGTCGGGGCTGTTGTCGCCGTTCAACGGTGAGGTGGTTGAACGCATTCACCGCCGCACGGCAATGGTGGCTGGACTGATCGGTATCGCGGTGGGCACGACGGTTGCGGCGTGCAGCGTGCACCCGGTGATGTTCGCCGTCGGTTTGATACTGCTCGCACAGAGCAAGGTGATGCTCGACCTCGGTGTCAGTGCATGGACGACCGACAGAGTGCCCTACGCGCAGCGCGGGCGGGTAATGGGGCTGCTCGAGATCTCGTGGGCAGTCGGTCTGCTCGTCGGCGTGTCCGTGATGGGTCTGTTGACCGCCGCCACCAACTTCCGTTTCGGATTCGGACTTGGTGCCGCCGCGGCGGCCGTAATGGCGAGCGTGGTTGCTCGAGGCATCGCGCCCGACTCGGGGCCGCACACTCGCGCCACCCGCGCACCGCGTTCACCGATCAAGGTGTCCGACGTTGGTGTCCTCTTGATCGGAATGTTTTTCCTAATGGCCGCCAGCCAAGCCCTATTCGTGACGTTCGGGAGTTGGCTCGAAGATGCATTCCACTTCACGCCCAAGGGCTTGAGCGTCGTCGCCTTCACAATGGGTCTCGCCGAGTTGGTCTCATCGGTGACTTCGTCGCGTCGCACCGATGCGTGGGGCAAGGAACGCAGCGCGACAACAGGTGCGGTGCTGATGGTGCTGGCCACAGTCGGCATTTCCATCTGGCACAGCAGCGTGATTGTCGCGTTGCCACTGGTGATCATCGCCATTGCCGTCTTCGAGTTCGCGCTGGTCAGCGCGATCCCACTGTCGACGGCTGCCATCCCCGGCTCCGCTGCCCGCGGCATCGCCCTGATGATGGGGGCGGGAACCCTCGGCCGCGCAGCAGCGAGCATTCCCGCTACCCAGTTGTACGAGCGCTACGGGATGGCGTGGCCGGCACTGCTCTCGGCCGTGCTGGCCGGCGGAACGGCCATTTCGATGCTGGCACTCCACCGTCGCGATGCCCCACCGATGGTGTAGACTGTTTGTATGACACAATCGTCTACGACAATTCGAGTGAGTGTCGACCAGCGTGAGCGGCTCCGCCAGCTGGCGGCGCAGCGCGATGGATCGATGGCCAACACGCTGGATGCCGCACTCGAGGCGCTGCGTCGCGATCAGTTCTTTCGTGCGATGGGTGAGTCTGAGAGTTCGCTTCGAGCTGACCACCACGCCTGGTCGCGCTATCTCGCCGAGCGCGACTTGTGGCTGAACGCCGAACTTGGCTGACCCGCAATGAACGCCGGCGATGTCGTCGATGTCGACTTCGGAACGCCGCTCGGCTCGGAGACGGGATTCATCAGGCCGGCGGTGGTCGTGAGTGCAGACGCCTTCTTGCGTTATCGGCCGACAACCGTGTTCGTCGTCCCGTTGACATCAACGCCGCGCAGTTTCCCGAGCCACATCGAGATCAGCCCCGACGCCCACAACGGCCTTCACGTCGCAAGCTGTGCGCTGGTTGAACAGATGCGTGCAGTCGCCACCGAGCGGTGCGGCCCAGCCACGGGGAACGTCGGTTCCCTCGTCATTCACCAGATACTCGACGTGCTGTCGATGGTCGTCGGTATGCCGTAGCCGCGGGAGCTAGCCGCGGTAGCCGTTCGTAATCGGCAAGCGGCGGTCTTTACCAAAGGCCTTCGGGCTGACACGAACACCGGGCGGGCACTGACGCCGCTTGTACTCGTTGAGGTCGACCAGCCTGGTGACGCGTCGCACGAGTTGCTCATCGTGTCCGAGTTCGATGATCTCAGCGGCGGTGCGATCGTCCTCGACATAGAGGCGCAGGATCGGATCGAGCACCTCGTACGGCGGCAGGCTTTGGTCGTCGCGCTGATCCGGCCGCAGTTCGGCCGATGGGGGCTTGCTGATCACACTCTCGTTGATCACCTCGCGACCGGCACGGCGGTTGTAATAGCGGCACAGGTCGTACACGCGAGTCTTGAACACATCCTTGATCACGGCGTATCCACCAACGGAGTCGCCGTAGAGAGTGAAGTAACCAACCGCCACCTCACTCTTGTTGCCGGTTGTCAACACCATCCAACCGAACTTGTTCGACAGCGCCATCAACGTCGTGCCACGAATACGACTCTGCAGATTCTCCTCCGTCAAGTCGGCCGGCGTCGCGGCGAAGGAGTCCGCAGTCATCTCCAGGTAGGCGGTGAACGCCGGTTCGATCGCGATCGTGCGGGAGTCGATTCCCAACTGCTTGGCCAGATCGGCTGCATCGGATTTCGAGTGCTCGCTGCTGTAGCGCGACGGCATCGAGACACCGTGAACATGGTCGGCTCCGAGAGCGTCTACCGCAACACAGGCCACCAAGGTCGAGTCGATGCCACCGGAGAGCCCGATGACGACATCGGAGAAGCCGTTCTTGCGCACATAATCGCGGGTGCCGAGAACAATCGCGTCGTACAACTCGGCCTCGTCACCGGGAAGTTCGGCGATCGGCCCGACCAGGTGCGACTCGTGCGGGACGGCGGCCTCGCTGATATGCACCAACCGCATCGGCTCATCGGTGGCGTGGCCACGTGGATCGAGCAGTCGCTTGCGGTAGACGGGCTCGACCTCGAGATCGGTGATCAGTAGTTCTTCGCGCATCAGCGCGGCCCGCGCCGTCAGGTTTCCCTCGGCATCGAAGACCATGCTGCCACCATCGAAGACAAGTTCGTCCTGTCCGCACACCTGGTTGACATAGACCAGCGCGCAACTGGCGTCGGCAGCGCGGGTGGACAGCATGCGCTCGCGGGCGCTGACCTTGCCTGCGTGATACGGCGAACCGTTGATATTGATGTTCAGTTCCGCGCCTCCAGCGGCCTGCTCCGCCAGCGGACCGGTTGCACTCCACACGTCTTCGCAGATGCTGATCCCAACCTTGATGCCGCCGATGACGTACAACTCGTACGGATCGCTGACATCGCCGGGTTTGAAGTAGCGGGCTTCGTCGAACACCGCATAGTTGGGTAGCAGTCGCTTGCGATAGGTGCCTACCACCTTGCCACCGACACAAACCGCGGCAGCGTTGTACAGATCGCGATCGCTCGCCACAAATCCAACTACCGCCACGCAACGGCCGGTACGCGCAGCAACGCGATCGAGGGCCGCGAGATTGTCGGCAACGAAGCCCGGCTTGAGTACGAGATCTTCGGGGGGATAGCCGGTGACGGCCAGCTCGGTGAAGCCGACAATGTCGCAGCCAGCGGTCTCTGCCTCGTCGTACGCGGCACAGATCTTGGCGACGTTCCCTTCGAGATCGCCGACCGTTGGGTTGATCTGCGCGAGCGCGATTCGCAACCGGGTCACCGCGTCAGGCTACCGAAGGGTCAAATCGTTAGCCCCACCGTCGGGCAGACAGCGTCGCCCGGCAAGACCCCGACCACCGAAAGCTGGTAGACGACGTCGTCCTCCGCGAAGAATGTTAGTTGCGTGGCCGTGCTGAACAGGTCGTCGACGCCGACGGCGGCGACCGTGGCGCACTCGGCGGCGGCGGCGAGCGACGCGCCGGTTCCTTGCGGCCAGTCAACGATCGTTGGTGACGGATCCGTGAATTGCGTCGGGTCAACAGCCAACGCCTGAAACCGGTACTGCTCGGGGGCGAACGGTCGCTCGGGACCGAGGTTGCCCACGCCGGCAACCTTGGCAATGTCGGAGACGCGTGTGACGAACGCGTAAAGGTTGTCGCGGGCAGCAGTGCTGCCCCCGCCCCCACCACCGGAACCGTCGATACCGAGGGCATACGCTCGATGTTCGTAGAGCTTGCCGTTGACACTGATGGCCACGACGGTGTCGGGCGCATCGGCGATGCCGATGTCGTCGGGCAGCGAATAGTCAAGCGGTACGGCGAGTAGGCCGGCATCCTCGGCCAACTGCGCGACGTTGGCAACTCCCTCGTTGGTTATCGTGCGCTCGAACAGCGACGGCAGCAACGGGCCGGGGAAGATCGCCGGCGCGACGCCGGGGGTGAACACCCGGCCGTCACCACTGATCAGGATCGCGGGCAGGTTGACGAACGCCGACCCGGCGGGTACGAACCCCCCTTCGTATGTGATCTTCAAGACAAAGTCGAGGGGATCGTCGGGGATCGACAAGGGTGGGCGCTTGCTGTCGTCTCCGCAGGCGGCCGCGAGGGCCGCGAGCGTGGGTGTGGCCGCGAGGGCGGCGAGGAAGGAACGGCGGTTCATGCAGGGTTCGACGTGCGCCGTGGCGCCGCAGTTCCCAGCAACCGATCGGCTTGATCGTCGACGACGGCATCGAACAACGCCCCCGGCGTGTTGACGACGTTGTGCAGATGACCGAACAACTCGAGGCTGATCGTGCCCATCACCTGCGCCCACGCGGCCAGCCCGCGCACCAACATCGCGTCGGTTGCCGCCATCGGGTAGCGATCCCGCAACGAACGCAGGTCGCGTCGCAATGGTGCCGAAACTTTGCCCGCACCGCCGCCCGCTTCACCGGCTGCCTCGATATCCACGATCAGAGCTGTGAGCGCCGCTGTGTAGCGAGTGGCGGGACCGATGGTCTGCGGCGGAGCGGCGTAACCCGGAACGGGCGAGCCGAACAGCAGCGCGTATTCTGCCGGATTGGCGAACGCCCAGCGACGGATGGCGTGCGCCATCGCCCGCCAGCGCCGGCGATGATCGCTCCGCCTGACCGCCGCGTCGGCGGCCTCGACGGCGATACCGAGGCGCTCGTACGACTCGACTATCAGCCGCGTGAGCAACTCGTCGCGACTCGAAAAGTAGCGATAGATCGCGGAGCTGACCATGCCCAAATCTCTCGCGATCGCTCTCAACGACAATCCCGGAGCACCGATCTCTTCCACTTGTCGGCGGGCGAGTCGAACGATCTCGGCCGTGCGCAGTGCCCGCGCCTGCTCGCGTCTGCTCGTCATCGCGGTCACTGTAACCAAGGTCACATCGCAAATGAGAGCACTGCTCTTGCTTCCGGTCTCCCTTTCCGACAAATATGAGAGCACTGCTCTCGTAAACTGACCCGGAGGACAAGAATGCAAAACCACCATGTCGTTGTCGGTGCCGGCCCAACCGGCAGCGCCGTAGCCAGGCTGCTCGCCGAGCGGGGCACCGCCGTCACAGTTGTCACTCGCCGCGGATCGGGTCCCGAGCACCCCCAGATCAGTAGGCAGCCCGCCGATGCGACCGACGCGGCCCGCCTACGCGAACTGACAGCCGGCGCCACCGCGATCTACAACTGCGCCAACCCGCCGTACACCCGCTGGCCCACCGCCTGGCCGCCGATCCATCGGGCGCTGATGGCGGTCGCCGAGAACACCGGCGCGGTCCTGGTGATGATGGACAACCTCTACGCGTTCGGTGCCGCGGCGTCGATGCCGATGCGCGAGGGCGACGAAATGCAGGCAACCGGTCGCAAGGGTGCCGTGCGCGCAATGATGGCCCGCGAGCTGCTCGCCGCACACGCGAACGGACGATTGCGTGCCACGCTGGCGCGGGCGAGTGACTTCTACGGGCCCGGAGTTCGTGATGCGGCATTCGGCGAGCGGGTGCTCCCGCGTGTGCTTGCCGGCAAGAAGGTGAGCCTGCTCGGTGACCTCGATGTTCCACACAGCACCACGTACGTTCCCGACGTAGCACGAACGCTCGTCGCCATCGCCGAGGACGAGCGCGCATGGGGTCTGCCTTGGCACGTACCCAACGCTCCCGCTCGCACCCAGCGTCAGCTCGTCGAGGCATTGGCCAACGCGGCGGGCACCAGCGTGCAGGTCGCCGCTGTTCCAAGGGCCGCCATCACCATGCTCGGGATGGTCGTTCCGTTGATGCGCGAACTGCGCGAGACCTGGTACCAGTTCGAGTTGCCCTGGGTCAGCGACTCGACGCTCACCGAAGCCACCTTCGGTCTCAACGCCACGCCGGTGGATGAAGCGGCCGCGGCAACGGTCGACTGGTGGCGGCAACAAAGCTCCTGACGACTTCACACGGCGTTCACATTCGTGCAACGAAACGGAAACGGCAGCTCGCCAGACTGTCTGCCGACTCAACCCACCCCGAACGAAGGACTGAAGGTAACGCAGTGGCTTATCAGGCTGAATACATCTGGATCGACGGCACGAAACCGACGCCGCTGCTGCGCTCGAAGACAAAAGTGCTGGCCGACGGCGCAACTCCCCCGATCTGGGGCTTCGACGGCTCGTCGACGAACCAGGCGACCGGTGAATCGAGCGACTGCGAACTGAAGCCGGTGTTCACCTGCCACGACCCGATTCGCGGCGGCAGCAACGTGCTCGTGCTCTGTGACGTACACCTTGCACGCGATGATCGCCCGCACCCCACCAACACCCGCGTCAACTGCGTCAGGACCGCCAAGAAGTACGCAAGCCAAGAGATGATCTTCGGGATCGAGCAGGAATACACGTTTCTCAAGCTCGACGGTGAACCGCTCGGCTTCCCCGCCGGTGGTTTCCCGGCACCGCAGGGGCCCTATTACTGCGGCGTCGGCGCCGGCCGGGTGATAGCCCGCGAGATCATCGAGGAGCACACACAAGCGTGTATCGATGCCGAGCTGATGATCGAGGGCACCAACGCCGAAGTCATGCCCGGGCAATGGGAGTTCCAGATCGGTGCCGCCGACGCCGTGACGGTCAGCGATCACCTCTACGTCGCCCGTTGGTTGCTGCACCGCATCGCCGAAGACTTCGACGTGGTCGTCAGTCTCGCCGCCAAACCGGTCAAGGGCGATTGGAATGGCGCCGGCGGACACACCAACTTCTCGACCAAGGCGATGCGCGAGGACAAGAAGATGAAGGCGATCGAGGCCGCATGCCGTGCTATCGGCAAGAAGATCGAGCTGCACGTGAGCAACTACGGCGACGACATCGAGAGTCGGCTCACCGGCGCCCACGAGACTGCGCCCTACGACAAGTTCAGCTTCGGCGTCTCCGACCGAGGGGCGAGCATCCGGATTCCGTGGCAGGTGCAGCGTGCGGGCAAGGGCTACGCCGAAGATCGTCGCCCAAATGCGAACTGCGATCCGTACATGGTGACCAGTCTGATCACGGAAACGGTGTGCTCAGCCGCTGAGTGACGCAAACCGAGAACGTAATCGCGTCGGACACATGGCAGAATCATCGGTCTCAGGAGGTGTCGATGCTCGATCAACAACGCGATTACGTTCTGCGCACCGTTGAGGAGCGCAAGGTACGCCTGGTGCGCCTGTGGTTCACCGACGTTCTCGGGAACCTGAAGAGCTTTGCAATCAGTCCCGCCGAGTTGGAGAACGCGCTCGACGACGGAATGACCTTCGACGGCTCATCGATCGATGGCTTCAGCCGCGTCCAGGAATCCGACGTGCTGGCAATGCCGGATCCGAACACGTTCGAAGTGCTTCCGTGGGGCGACGGCAGTTCGGTTGAGGCGCGGGTGTTCTGCGACATACACAATCTCGATGCCACCCCGTTCGAAGGCGACCCGCGCCAGGTTCTGCGGCGCAATCTCGGCCTCGCTCGCGACATGGGGTTCACGTTCTACGTCGCCCCCGACATCGAGTTCTTCTACTTCGCGCCGCCCGAAAGGGGGCAGGCCCCGATGCCGCTCGACGAGGGCGGCTTCTTCGACCTCACCACCACCGATGTTGCCGGAACGTTGCGCAAGGAGACGATCCGCACCTTGGAGACGATGAGCATTCCCGTCGAATACAGCTTCCACGAAGATGCGCCAAGTCAGCACGAGATCGACCTGCGCCACACCGACGCGCTCACCATGGCCGACAGCGTGATGACCTTCCGTTTGGTGGTGAAGGAAGTCGCTGCCAAACACGGGGTGCATGCGACATTCATGCCCAAGCCACTGGAAGGAGTTCAAGGCAGCGGCATGCACATGCACTTCAGTCTGTTCCGAGGTGACGAGAACGCGTTCTACGACGCCGACGACGATTACAACCTCTCGCCAGTGGCCAAGAACTTCATGGCCGGTCTGCTGCGGCACGCCGCCGAGGTAACGGCAATCACCAACCAGACCGTCAACAGCTACAAGCGCCTGGTGCCCGGATTCGAAGCGCCTGTGCACATCAGTTGGGCGCGCAACAATCGCAGCGGGTTGATACGCGTGCCGATCACCAAACGCGGTAACCCGAGCGCGACGCGCATCGAGTACCGCTCGCCAGACCCTGCTTGCAATCCCTACCTGGCGCTGAGTGTTGTCCTCGCCGCCGGGCTGCGAGGAGTCGCGGAAGGCTACGAACTACCCGCGGAAGCCGACGCCAACCTGTTCGAGATGGATGATTCCGCACTCGCCAAACTGGGCATCGACACGCTGCCACAGTCGCTGAGCGATTCGTTGAAGGCGATGGAACGCTCCACTCTCGTGCAAGACGCGCTCGGCGAGCACATCTTCGAATGGTTCCTGCGCAACAAGCGCAACGAGTGGCGTGCCTACAAGACGCACGTCTCGCAGTTCGAGTTCGATCGCTATCTGCGGACACTGTGATGCAATCGGGTGGATTCGTTGCCGTTTACCCCGAGCCACCGCCGAGTGACCTCGTCCGCATACTCGACCTTGCGGGTTACCAGTGGAAGGCGGTCTCCTCGGCCGCTGATGCCGCGCTTCATGAGTCGCCCGATGGTTGGGCGGGGGCAGTGGTCGCATGCGACGGCGATGCAGAAGCTGCCTGGTCGTTCTGCAGAGCGCTGCGCCTGCGCGACAACATCGTGCCGCCGTTGCTGGTGTTGATTAGCGACCAGCAGCTGGCCGATCTGCCATTGCGAGCCGATCTGTTCGACGACTTCTGTATCACGACCGCGCTGCCGCTGGAGATGGAAACGAGACTGCGACACGTCTTGCACCGCGAGACTCGCGATGACCGACCGGAACTCGTGCAGTACCACGGCCTGGTGCTCAACCTGGAGACGTACCAAGCGGCAATTGGCGGTACGCCACTTGATCTGACGTACATGGAATACGAGCTGTTGAAGTTCCTCGCACAGAACCCCGGCAAGGTGTTCACGCGCGAGGTGTTGCTCAGCCGGGTTTGGGGGTACGAGTACTACGGTGGTGCGCGCACGGTCGACGTGCACGTGCGGCGACTACGCGCCAAGCTCGGCGAGGAGCACGCCAACTTCATCGAAACAGTCCGGTCGGTCGGTTACCGCTTCGGCCAAAGCCGTTGGAGTTCCTGACCACGGATTCGTATTCGGGGGTTTCATGCGTCCGGGGGTTTCGTGCCCGTGAGCGTGCACGTAAACCCCGTATCACCGCTTCTGGCAGGAAACCCCCCGGACAATGCCGGTATCAGGCGAGGGTCGTGATGGCCGTCAGCAATCCGAAGGCAATGAAAGCCAACCCGGCGACTCGTTGCACGAGCCCGAGGGCGACGTGGCGCACCATCCAGCTACCGGCCGTCACTGCCAGGCCGGCCACCACCGCCAGTGCACACCATGCCCCCAACGCCACGACGATCGGCGCCGAGTAGCGCGCCGCAAGGCCGGCGGTGGAGAGCTGCGTGAGATCGCCAAACTCGGCGAGTCCGACCACGGATGCGGAAGTGAGTGCGACGCGCAGGAACGGGGTTTGCTCGGTGGTCGCGACCGACACCTCGTCGTCGCGTTCAGTACGTAGCAACACGATTCCGCCGAGCAGGAACAGCAGCGCGACCACTAACCGCACGGGCGTAGTGGGCAACCGCCGCAGGAGCGAGCCAGCGGTGACTGCCAACGTGACGTGCAGCAGAAAGGCCGCGGCCACTCCGATCCACACCGCGAAAGGACGGCGAAACCGTGTCGTGAGCACCAGCGCGGCGACCATTGTCTTGTCCGGTAGCTCGGCGAGAAGAACGGTGCCGAACGCGATCAGCAACGGCGTGATCATGCCAATTGTTGAATACGCGCCGCGTGCTGCTCGTGGGCGTGCAGCATCTGCGCCAGGTCGGGGTGCACGACCTCACCGTCGCGGACGACGAACCGACCGTTGACGATCGTGTGCCACGCGCCGGTCGGACCGCACCGCAGCCAGGCTTCGATCGGGTCTGCGAGCGCGCCTGCGTACAGCGGCCCGGTGAGCCGCCACACCGCCACGTCGGCCACTGCGCCGGGCGCGAGCACACCAATCTCGCCGACTCGCCCCAGACACCCGGCGCCTCCGATGGTGGCCATCTCCAGCGCCATGCGAGCGGTGCCTGCCTGGGCACCATCGCGCAGCTTGGCGAGCAGCATCGCCGTACGGGCCTCCAGCCACACCGAGGCGCTGTCGGCCGACGACGACCCGTCGACGCCGAGACCGACCTTCACGCCGGCCGCACGCATCGGAACTACCGGCGAGATTCCCGACGACAGAATCAGGTTGCTGCTCGGACAATGGGCGACGCCGATCCCGGCGGCGCCGAGGCGACCGATCTCATCGGCGTTGGGCATCACGCAATGTGCGACCCAGGTACGGTCGCTGCACCAACCAGTCCTCTCCAGATACTCCATCGGGCGGCAGCCGAAACTGGCGATCGAATACGCGTCGTCTTCGGGGTTCTCGGCGAAGTGGGTGTGCAGCCGGACATCGAGTCGCTCCGCAAGTTCGGCACTCCGTACCATCAACTGCTCGGTGACGCTGAAGGGACTGCAGGGGGCAAGCGCAACGCGAACCATCGATCCATGACCGCGGTCGTGATGTGTCGCCACCGCTGCTTCGCTGGCTGCGAGGATTTCGTCGTCGTCGGCGACAACATCGTCAGGCGGCAGACCACCATCTTTACGACTGAGGCTCATCGAGCCGCGGGTCGGGTGAAAGCGCATGCCGATTTCGCGTGCGGCGGCGATTTCGGCACTCAACAGATCTCCGGCACCTCGCGGGTGCACGTAGAGGTGGTCGGCGCTGGTCGTGCAACCACTCAAGGCCAGTTCGGCGAGTCCGACGAACGAACTCGCATACACGGATTCCTCGTCGATCGCGCTCCACAGCGGGTATAGCGATTGCAACCAGCCAAATAGTGGCCTATCGGTCATCGGCGGAAAGGCACGTGTGAGGTTCTGATACATGTGGTGATGTGCGTTGATCAAGCCGGGCGTCACCAGGCAGTCGTCAGCGTTGACGGTGCGAACTGCGCTTGGCGCAGGATCGGTGCCGGCACCCACGGCCTCGATCAGGTTGTCGGTTATCGCCACCCAGCCACCGACGAGTTCGCGACGGTTGGGATCGACTGTGGCGACCAAACGCGCGTTGCGGATCAGCAAGTCGGTCATGAGCGCAGCGAGTCGACGATCAGTCTGATGTCGTCGAGAGTTGTCAACGGATTGACTACACATAGGCGCAGCACCATTTCGCCCGCCCACGCCGTTGGCACCACGAACGCGACACCGTCAGCGAGCAACTTGTCGCTCCAGGCCCGGTACTGAGCCGGGCCCCAGCCGACGCGCCGGACGAGCAACACGCTCAGTTCCGGCTCCATTATCAAATCGAGGTGCGCTGCGTCGTCGATCAGTCGCGCCGCGGCGCGGGTAACGGTCAACGTTTGCTCCACAGCGTTGCGGTAGGCCAGTGTGCCGTGCGTAGCCAGGCTGAACCAGAACGGCAGCCCGCGGGCTCGGCGGGTGAGGTGGTGGGCGAAGTCGCTTGGGTTCCAGTCGTCATCTTCTTCGTGCAGAACGTCGAGGTACTCGGCGTGTTGCGTGTGTGCTTCCCGCGCCGCCGACGGATCGCGATACAGGAGTGCGCAGCAATCGAAGGGGGCGAACAGCCACTTGTGCGGATCGATGATCAAACTGTCGGCGCGCTCGATACCGACGTAGCGAGCACGCACGCTTGGCGCGGCCAGGCCGGCGCCGCCATAGGCACCATCCACGTGAAACCAGGCACCGAGTTCGCCGGCAACATCTGCGGCGCCCGCCAGCGGATCGATCACACCGGCGTTGGTCGTTCCACTGGTGGCAACGACGGCGAAGACCCGAGTACGGTCAGGATTCGAGAGGCCATCGACGAGCGCGCGTAGTGCATCGATGCGCAGACGCCCCTGGTCGTCGGCAGCGGCGTTGATCACGTCGGCGTCCATCGCCCGGGCTGCCGAGGCGACACTGCTGTGGGCACCTTTGCTGGCGATGATCAGGCCACGGGTCGTGTCGTGGCTACCGCCAGCACGTTGCCGCCAGCGGTAGCGGGCAGCAATCAGAGCACTGAGGTTGCCGGCGGTGCCACCGGTAACGAACACTCCGCCGGCGGCGGCGGGCAAGCCGGCAAGGTCGGCGAGGTAGCGCAGGGCCTGGTTCTCGGCGTAGACAGCGCCGCCGCCCTCCATCCACGAACCGCCGTAGATGCTGGACGCACCAACCACGAGATCGAAAAGTATTGCCGCCTCCGTAGGCGCCGCGGGTACGAAGGAAAGAAAGCGAGGATGGTCGACCGAGATGCACGCCTGCGCCAGAACATCACCGAAAATTCGTAGTGCCTCGAGCCCGCCGAGGCCCCGTTCGGTGATCGTGCTTCCGGCCATCGCCTGCAGGTCGACCAGCGTGCGCGGACCGTCGAGCGGAGGTGGATCGAGGCGCACCCGGTCGACGGCGTAGCGCACGATTGCCTGCGTCAGCACCTCGGTTTCGGCGTCGTGCTGGTGCATGCCTGTTCAGTAGTTCGAGTCGAGCAGTTCGCTGCCTTGGTGCCGTTGCTCCCCGTCACGATTGAGCAGGAATCCGTGCACAACAGCCACCGTCGCAAAACCCATGATTGCCAACACGGGAAAGATCAGCAGCACAACAAGAATGGCGATGGCCCCAGGCATGATGGGCAGCCTAGTGGCCTGCCATTCAGGTGGAGGTCAGCGGCTTGAACGCCCAGGCCTCGATCTCGACCGCGCCACCGGCAGGCAGGGCGGCGACGCCAATCGTGCTGCGCGCCGGGCGACTGTCGCCGAAGCCGGCGACGTACGCCTCGTTGAAAACGGCGAACGTGCCCATGTCGGTGAGAAAGCAAAGCGTCTTGCTGACGTCGGCCAAGGTGGCATCCATGGTGGCCAAATGCGCCCGCAGGTTGTCGACAGCTTGCGCCGTCTGTCCCGCGACTCCTCCGTCGACCAAGGCACCGTCGCTCATGCCCAATTGGCCGCTGACAATTATCCAGTCGCCGGCGCGCACGACAGGGGTGTAAGGACCGAGCGGTTTCGTCATGTCCGAATCGTAGGTCATCGCGATGTCGGCGCTACCTTTGACGCCATGACCGACGCCATTACCGATGCTGTAACTCGCCGTCAATTCCTTGCCGCCGCCAGCGGCGCTCTGGTGCTGGTCGCGTGTAGCAGCGACTCGAAGTCGTCATCAGGTGCAACCGACGTCGCTACCGACGCACCGAAGAACTTCCTGGTCGTGCAGCGCTTCCCCAACCATCCACTGTTCACCCCCGGCGAGGTGCGACTGCCGGTGTCGCTGGCCGATGCCGCCGGAAATCTCACCGACGGGCCGGCGACTCTGATCGGTTGGATCGAAGACTTCAACGGCAATCGGGTCGCGGAGGTCACAGCCGTGCGGAGGGCGGTGGGCATCGATGTGCCCTATTGGGAAGTGCGCGCAACGCTCGCAACAGCGATCGTCTACACATTGCGGTTCGAAGGCGACGACGGCTACGGCGCATCCTTCGAGTTGTACGACGAAGTCGACGTCCGGTCGCCGGTCACCGGGTCGCAACTGCCGCCCTTCGACACACCGACGGTCGCCGACCACCGTGGCGTCGAGCCGTATTGCTCGCTGACTCCTGAGCCCTGTCCGCTCCACGACATGACGCTCACGGAAGCGCTCGCCAGCGGCAAGCCAGTCGCCTACATGATCGGAACGCCGGCGCACTGCACGACCGGCACGTGTGCCCCCGGCCTCGAGTTCCTCGTTGGCGAACATGCGCGCGTTGGCGCAGCCATACAGATGGTTCACGCCGATGTGTACGCCGATGAGGCAGCCACCACGGTGGCGCCGGCCGTCACGGCGCTGGATGTGGAATACGAGCCGATCATCTACCTGTGCACGGACGACGGCGTGATCGTCGATCGCCTCGACGGAATCTGGGATGCGAGCGAGTTGACCGAGCGGATCGATCTGCTGCTGGCCCGATAGATCGGGTCAGCTGAAGCTCTGGCCGCAGCCGCAGCTGCGCTGGGCGTTCGGGTTGGTGATCGCAAAGCCGGCCTGGTTGAGGCCGTCCTTGTAGTCGAGCGTGGCACCGGCGAGCAGCTGCGCGGAAGCCGAGTCGACGACGACGCTGATCGGGTCGCTACCGAACTGGGCCTTCTCGTCATCGTCGGCGACATCGCCATCGAAGAACATCTCATAGGCGAAGCCGCTGCAGCCACCTGGGCGAACCGCCACGCGCAGGGCCAAATCGGTGGCACCTTCGGCCTCCAGCAATTCCTTGACCTTCTTGGCTGCGGGTTCGGTGAGCGTGATCACGATTGGCTCCGTTCTGGGTAACAGGCTTGGCGGGTGAGTGTACCCGGGAATTACCGTAGCATTGACTTCATGATTACGCCAGCGCCCACCGTCGAGGCGGTTTTCGAGCTGTTGCGCGCCGTGATCGACCCGGAACTCGGCGCCGACATTGTGTCGCTGGGCATGGTGCCCGAGGTCACGGTGTCACCTGCGGGCGACGTGCAAGTGGGCATCAAGCTCACCATCGGCGGTTGCCCGCTGCGGGCGCAGATCAAGAAGGACGTCGAGAGCCGTGTGGCCGTGCACCCAGGCGTGCGCACCGTGCGCATCGAATGGGGCGAGATGACCAGCGACGAACGCAGCCAGGTGATGACCAAGGCCCGCTGGAATGCCCGTGAGCACGCCCCAGCCACCGCTGTGCCGACGACTACCCGGGTACTGGCGATCGCCAGCGGTAAGGGTGGCGTCGGCAAGAGCTCGGTGACGGTGAACCTGGCCGCCGCGGTCGCCGCCCAGGGCTTCACTGTCGGCGTACTCGACGCCGACATCTGGGGGTTCTCGGTGCCGCGCCTGCTCGGCATCGACGAGCCGCTGGAGGCGCAGCGGGTGCAGGGCAGCGACAAGCCTCGCATCATCCCCAACGAGCTGCCCGTTGCCCGCGCCCTCGGTACCCATGGCAAGCCCGGGCTTTTGAAGCCTGGGCTATTGAAGGTGGTCAGCACCGGGTTCCTCGTCGAGGAAGGTACCGCCCTCATGTGGCGGGGCCTGATGCTCACCAAGGCGGTCGAGCAGTTTCTGCACGATGTCGAGTGGGGCGAACTCGACTATCTGTTCATCGACATGCCGCCGGGCACCGGCGACGTACAGATGGGCCTTGCCCGCATGCTGCCGCGCACCGATCTGTTGATTGTCACCACGCCCGCGCTGGCCGCGCAGAAGGTTGCCGCCCGGGCGGCCGACATGGCACGGCGCAGCTTCCTACGGGTGTGCGGAGTCATCGAGAACATGAGCGCATTCACCTGCGATCACGGCGAGAGCTACGCACTGTTCGGCGATGGCGGCGGTCAGGCGCTCGCCGAGCAGGTCGGCGTTCCGCTACTCGGCCGCATTCCACTCGAAGCGGCGGTGGCCGCCGGCGGCGATGACGGGCTGCCGGTGTCACTTACCGGCGAAGGGGCCGCAGCGACCGAGTTCCGCAAGATTGCCAGGCAGATAATCGAGGAAGTCGCTCCACCCACCAACATGGCGGGCTGCAGTGCCCGCATGTTGAACCTGGTGGCCGCGGCGCTCGACGCCCACGACGGCGCGTAAAGCAGGCAGGATTGCCCGCCGCATAGGCGAGGTTGGTAGCTTGCGACGTCGAATTGATCCAGCGGGAGGACCAATGAAGGTCAGCAAACTAGTTCTATCGGGTATGGCCGTCGGGATAGTGGCCGCGGCCGGGGTGATGGCTGAAACTGTCAGGGCAGCCGACCTCGGCACATTCGTGGTCGGTTCAGTGGTGCCTTTGAACTACCTCTGCCCGACCGACGGCGACAACAACACCATGACTGTTACCAACGACTCAGCTGTCGTGGTGTTCTCCGAGTTCGCCATGGACGACGATGCCAGTGGTTCCAATCCCTACCTGCTCCGCACCGGGAACGTCGGTATTGCTTTGCCTATCGGGAGCTACGTCGCAGTCGTCGACTGCTCGGCCGATGCAACGACGTTCGTGTTCGAATTCAC